>DATDXQ010000030.1:0-15428 GCA_036517175.1 Minisyncoccota bacterium | reverse complement strand
CGGCAGATTTAACGCGTTAGCTGCGCCACCGGGAGGGTCGATGCTCCCGATAGCTAATCTGCATCGTTTAGGGCGTGGAATACAAGGGTATCTAATCCTTTTTTATGCCCACGCTTTCGCAACTGATCGTCAGCAAAGCCCTAGCAAGCTGCCTTCGCTTTTGGTGTTCCGTGTGATATCAACGCATTTCACCGCTACTCCACACGTTCCGCTTGCCTCTGACTCGCTCTAGTCCTTGCGTTTCTGATGCGGCCTCACAGTTGAGCCATGAGATTTAACATCAGACTACAAAAACCGACTACTTGCGCTTTACGCCCAGTAACTCCGGATAACGCTTGGGGTCTCTGTATTACCGCTGCTGCTGGCACAGAGTTAGCAACCCCTTATTCTCGTGGTACAATCAAATTTTTTCCCACGCAAAAGCAGTTTACAACCCGAAGGCCGTCTTCCTGCACGCGGCGTCGCTCGATCAGGCTTTCGCCCATTGTCGAATATTCTCGACTGCTGCCACCCGTAGGTGTGGGATCCGTGTCGCAGTATCCCCGTTGGGGGCCGTGCTCTCACACCCCCTACCCGTCGTAGCCTTGGTGAGCCGTTACCTCACCAACAAGCTGATAGGACCTAGGCCGCTCCCGAAGCGAATTGCTTCTTTAATCTTGCGATACTATCTGGAATTACCCCACCTTTCGGTGAGCTATGCCAGACTTCGGGGTACGTACCAAGGTATTACTAACTCGTTCGCCGGTTGCTCTTGTATTGCTACAAAAGCCCCCTTGACTTGCATGCCTTATCCACGCCGCCAGCGTTCATCCTGAGCCAGGATCAAACTCTCAAAAAGAATAGTTTTAGCAACTCGCGTTGCTTTAACTATCTACTACCCAGACTTTGTAAAACAAAATCGGATAGATTGATTCTGGTTAACGATAAGAAATCACGATCTCTTATCGTTACACTTAATTAACTTTATTTATTTTGTTATCAAAGTTCCGGCTGATTTTATCTGATGATAATAACAGCTGGGATTGCCACTTTTAGTGTAGCAATCCCAGCCGATTAAAACCTATATAAACTGTGGTTTTAATATTAATCCATCGTTTGTTCATTATAATCCCCTAAAAAACAATGTCAATAGTATTCTTAAATTGTTTTTTTTTGGCATGTTTTTTACGCCACTCCTCTATTTTTTTGTGGTTGCCAGATAGTAAAACCTTAGGAACTTTCCAGATTTGTTTTTTGTTTTTTGTTTTTTCGCCGAAGATAATTCCTTCTTTGATGAAGAATTCTTCAGGCCTAGTATATTGTGCATGGTCAAATTTGTTAGCTGATTCTTGCTTGGCTATAAAACCAGGAATCATTCTAGAAGTAACTTCAATTAATGCCATGGCTGCCACCTCTCCTCCATTTAGAATGTAATCTCCTATTGATATAATTTCATCGGCAATATGATCGGCGACCCGTTCATCCACTCCTTCATAGCGTCCGCAAATTAAAATAAGTTGATTATATTTAATTAGACGTTTGGCATCGGCTTGGGTCAATTTTTTGCCACGCGGTGAAAATAATATAACCCTAGTTTTTTTATTAGGTTTGAGATTTTTGACAGCTTTGTAAATCGGCTCAACCTTCATAACCATTCCGACTCCTCCACCAAATGGCTTACCATCAACAGTTTTGTGTTTGTCCGTGGTCCACTTGCGCAAATTATGGACTCCGATCTTGAGTATCTTTTTTGTCTGGGCGCGTGAAATCAATGACTCGCTTAAAAAGCCATCAAAAAGTTTTGGGAAAATTGTAATTATATCAAAAAGCATAAAATAAATGCCCGTTAACACGGGCAAAAGGCTATAACAGGAGAAGCCAAATACATACTAATCAATGGGATTTATTTTGTCAAATACAAAACCCGCCTATGAGGCGGGTTTTGTATTTTCCGAGTTCTTGTTGAATTTGATCCACCTTCGCTAAGGCTACGGCGGATAAATGCTTGAAACTGTGCTCGCTTCACTGCGCGCAGATAAACATTTACATTCCTAGGTCGCTTACGACATCTTCGACATCGCGGGCCCCGCCTTCACGGCTTGCCCCTCGATTAACTCTGGTGCTTCCCTCTGGCTCAATGATGCGAAGGTTAACACGGGCGTTGTTCCTCATGCCGATAATTCTGGCAAGAGTTCTGACGGCCTTGGCGGTAGATCCGGCTCGGCCTATCAGAAGACCCATATCTTCTGGGTCAACCTTAACTTCTATTAAGACTCCCATTTCGTCGACCTTTCTGGTGACATCAACACTTTCCGGTTTGTTGACCAATTGTTTTACAATGTATTCAACAAAATCCCTGTCTGCGTATTCCGCCATTATCTAAAATTGCAGATAAAGAACCTTGCCTTTCACGCCTCATCGGTGTGCCAGACCAAGACTGTTTTTTCTGCTTCTTTACAATCACTGGAGCGACTCCAGTTATACCGTATATTATATCAAAATAATGAACCAGTGTCAAATAACAAAACTAAGATATTATTTGGTCTTGTGTGTCCTCCTCTTTTTTTGTTTCCGGTTCATCTGGTTTGATTTCTTCTTCGGGTTTTGCTTCAACCTCACTCTTCGGTGCAACTTTGGCTGCTAATGCAGGCTGCGGTGTTTCAGCGGACGCTCCACCTTTCTTTTTCTTGGGTTTCCAAACTGTAACCTTCTCACCCTCTATTATTTTTCTACCTACGAATAGATTATTGGCAGTCTCGGATAGTTTTGCGCCTTTTGAAATCCAGTGTTTTATCTTGTCCCCGTCTACTACCAGCTCGTTTTTATGGGGATCGTAAGAACCCAAAAGTTCAAGGTATTTACCTTGTGGTCTAGAGGTGTGTTCTGTGACCACAACCTGGAAGTAGGCCTGCCCTCGTTTACCAACTCTTTGTAAGCGTATTTTTAGCATGGTTTTTAGGTTAACATCTTTGTCCAATTATTTCAAATATGTCTACCAATTCTTGTTTTTTAGTGCATTCTCAGCAGCTGCTTGCTGGGCGTCCTGTTTTGACTGCCCAGATCCTTCTCCAGCCAACTCTTTGTCTAAATATACACCCATGTGGAAGTTTTTGGCATGATCTGGACCCCATTCTTTGATAACTTCGTATGTTGGTGTTACCCCTGCACGCTCTTGAGCTTCTTCTTGGAAAAGACTTTTGTAGTCTTTATATGATTTGTTTTCTAGTACATCCTTAAGCTCTGTGAGTACGAACTTTTTTATAAACTTATCACAGGCATCATAGCCCTGATCCAAATACATAGCACCGAGCACTGCTTCTATCGCATTAGCTAGAATGTATTGTCTTGCTCGGCCGGTGTCTTTGGCTTCACCACGAGAAAGAAGAAGATAGTTGTTTAAATCAAATTTTGCTGAGACCTTGGCAAGCATTACAGAGTTTACTAATGCTGCACGCCAGTTTGTTAACTCACCCTCCGGGTTGGGGTAGCTGTTGTATAGGTATTCGGTTACAACCAATTCTAAGACGGCGTCTCCGAGGAATTCGAGACGTTCATTATGATCTAGATGCCAGCTTGGTCGTTCATTGAGATATGAACGATGAGTTAGTGCCTGAAGGAGCATATCAGGATTTTTAAACTTGGTCCCAATGCGCTCCTCTAATTCATGCAATTTTTCTAATTCCATTAGAAAAATTGATTTATGATTTAAGATTTATCCCGCCGCAGATTAAAATGGCGGGGTAAATCGTAATTCGTAAATCTTAATTAATTTTCAACCTTAATGTTTTCAGTGACGGTTTCATTTTCAGCCTTTTTTTCTTCCTCTGTCTTTTTGACGTGTTCTTTGCCAGGCTCTCCTATCTCTCTGTATATTGTACCCAAAACTCCGTTTACAAACTTGCCTGACGCATCACCGCCAAAACTCTTCCCAAGTTCTATGGACTCGTTTATTGCTACCTTGGGAGGAACTTCATCTCTATTGCCGAAAAGCAACTCATATATTCCCAAACGAAGAACGGCCTTGTCTACCATCGCTATCTGATCAATTGGCCATTGAGGGGCGGCCTTTTCTATTATTTTGTCTATTTCTTTAAGTTTAGAAAGAGCCCCGTTGACTAAGTTTTTTATGAATTCAACTTCTTCTAGGCCTGGTGCGAACTCCTTAATATTATGTTCTATTATTTCTTCAAGAAGTTCATCTTTCTTGCCTTTAAAATCCCACTCATATAGTGATTGCATGGCAACGGAACGTGATAGATGACGAGAAGCCATTTGAAAAGAATCTAGAATCTAGAATCTAGAAACATTATTTTGTCTTGTGTTGCTGTTTGTCTTTTTTCTTTAACTCTTTTGCTAAGACATTGATTACTTCTTTTGATTCATAGAATCCGCAGTATTTACACATTGTATGAGGAAGCCTGGCCTTCTTGCAGTGGGAACACAAAACAAGAACCTTTTTGCTAAGGGCTAAGTGGCTACGTCTGCGGCCTTTCTGACCTCGTGTTGAATGTGCGCGAGGAACTCCCACTTCTTCGCTCCTAGCGGAGCTACGAAGTGCACAGCATCTTCGCTAACGAAGAAGTGCTCCTCCGAAGCTTTAGCGTAGGAGAGCTAAACTTTAAACCCCAATTTAACACACAATCTATATTTTGCAAAATTGACATAATCATATTCAAGACGTATAATATAGTAAGAATTTTTAAAATAGGTTGGGTCAATGGATAGGGTTGAAGAACTTTATGCAAAATTCCTGGGGTATTGCGGAAAATTGAATTCGATATCTAGAAAAATATCATTTCTTTATATACGGAATCTTGTTGGTGATATTCGGTTTTCAGACAAAATTATGAAATTACATGAGCTATATTATTCAAGTCTTGAAGATCAAGAATTCGTTCGTTTATTAGGTGACTTGGACAGCCTTATTAATGCCGGATTGTTAAGTGGGGTCAGATCAAGAAATGTTTTATGTGCCAAAAGAATATTTGAAAGAAATTTAAGAGAACCATTGGATTTGAGGCTACAAATCGAAAAATCCAAGATGTTTGGCCTTGCCTCATATGGTAGTGGTGTCGGCCTTTCTGGTTGCTCGGGTCAGCTAAAAGAAATGTTTAAGCTTCAGATGAGAAAAGCTAGATTATTGTCTAACGGAGGTGATTGTTATACGTCACTAGTGCAGGAGTATTGTCCTGATCTGACTAGATCTATGCTGGAGGGTTTATTGAGTGATTTGAAGCAGCGTATTAAAAAAATTATTTGTGAGACAAAGTGTACACAATCACCGCATATTCTAGACAGAAATTTACAGGAATATCTAAACTCAAATTATTTTGCCAAGAATTTGCTGGATTCGATAGGGTTAGGTCCCTCGTTGAAAGTATTGGTCGGCGGTCGTTTTGGTTCGTGTCTTTACCTTGATCGCGGTAATGTAGGGATAGTTACAGATAGAAATCGCGGGGCTTATTTACATGTACCTGTATTAATGCATGAAGGTGGACATGGTTTGTTTTGGCAGAATCTACCAAGAGGTTTTACTTTTCCACACAATGTTTGTATGGCTATGAACGAAACAAGCGCAATGTTCTATGAACAATACTCATTCAGTAACCAAGTTTTTGAGACTATAAACAATAGAGTTTTTGCTGACACAGGCACAAGGCTTAGATCTCAGCATGATTGGATTAATGCAAGAAATTATTCCGGTGCCGATTATTACATAGAGGTTTTGGCTGTCATGATAGTGGCGACAGAAACAGAGATGTTGTTGATAGATGGAGAAATTGAAATTGAAATGGCTAATAAAATAATGATATTGAAGATGAAAGAAATGGGTTTGTTTGCCTCAACACCTAGTAATTACTATTGGTTATGTGGTCTATGGGGCTATATGCCAGCTTATATAGTAAGTATTATTATGTCGACAGTATTATACAAAAGAGCTCATGACGAGGTTATGTTAGGCGGCGGCGATCAATTAGATGTTTTGGAGTGGATGAAGAATAATTTTTATTGTCATGGTCATATGGGCGTAGTAGAATTTATAGATACTTTTTGGAATGGAAGTTTCCCAGTTGAATCTTGGGAGCAAGAAACAAGAAGAAGAATAACTGAAAACTCTCAGGAATATCGTAGTGTAAGCTCAGTCGCGGAACTTATTGCCTAAATACTCCATTAGATTATCAATCCCAACTCTATCTTGTTCCATTGTGTCGCGGTCACGTACCGTGACTTTTTTATCTTCAAGAGAGTCAAAATCGAATGTAATACAAAATGGTGTGCCAATCTCGTCCTGTCTGCGATAGCGTTTGCCAATAGATGCAGTCTCGTCATATTGGCACATAAAATGTTTTCTAAGGTTTCTGTATATTTCTTGTGCGGGATTTGTTAATTTTTCTTTGCGTGATAATGGAAGAACGGCAACCTTAACTGGAGCGATTGTTCTCGGCAACCTTAAGACTATCTCTGTTTCGTGTACTGCTTCTTCGTCACCTGATCTGGGTTCCAATTCTTCGTAGTCATCTAGCAGTATAGCGAGCATGGTGCGTTCAAGCCCCGCTGTAGGTTCTATGACGTAAGGAAGATACTCTACTCCTGTTTCTAGGTCTTTGTACTTTAAGTTTTTGCCTGATGCCTGTTCGTGGTTTTTGAGGTCGAAATCAGTTCTTGAAGCCAACCCCCATAGTTCTCCCCAACCCCAGGGATACTTATATTCAAAATCTATCGTTCCCTTTGAGTAGTGAGCCAGACTTTCTTTCGGATGCTCGTAGCGACGTAGATTGTGTTTCTTAAGCCCTAAATCATTGGTAAGAAAATTTTCCATAAAATCAGCCCATTCTTTAAAATAGCGATCCTCATCACCGGGTTTAACAAAGTATTCAAGCTCGGCTATTGTGAATTCTTTAGTGCGGAACAAAAAGTTTCCTGTGGTTATCTCATTTCTGAATGCCTTACCTATTTGAGCTATTCCAAACGGTAGCCGTTTTCGGCTTGTTTCGAGTACTGATCTAAAGTCTGTAAACATTCCCTGCGCAAGCTCTCCTCTCAAGTAAGCGGTGCTCTGTTGATCCTCTGTTGGTCCGATAAATGTTTTAAAAAGTAAATTGAAATTTTTGGCTTCAGTCCATTCGGCCTTTTCTTTGTGTTTTTGAGAGTGTTCTTTGAGCTCATCTTCCTTATCTGCCCGGAACCTCTCGTTACAAATTTTGCACTCCACTAATGGGTCAGTGAAGCTGGACAGGTGGCCAGAGGCTTCCCAGACTTTTGGATTCATGATGATGGGTCCACGTATTCCAACCATGTCGTCTCGTTCTTGTACAAATCTTTTCCACCAGAGACTGGCTATATTGTTGAACAGCTCGTTTCCTAAGTGCCCGAAATCCCAGCTGTTGGCCAGACCTCCATATATCTCGCTTCCTGGAAAAACAAAACCTCTGCGTTTGCACAGGCTGACAATCTTCACTAGTAAGTTATCTTTTTGGTCCTTCATTCAAAAAAATATTAAAGTTAGTTTTGTACTGTTCCACCAGCATTACTATCGTTAACGTTGGATGTGGTTGTGTCAAATATGGTACGGGTTATTTTTTCTTGGGTAAATGTGTCAACGCCCTCAAACCTTACATTTTTAATCAATGCGGGCTGTTGGTTAACTTGATTAACAGATGGTGTAATTGATATTTGGAATGATAATTCATATGGATCAAATCCCACCCCAGTACCAGCAGGCAGATTGCCTAGATCCCAGGTTACGCTGTTTAATCTAGAATCATAAGAGGGTGTTATCTGGGTTCCCTTAACACGTACCTGATTTACCCACTTAACCCCGGGCGCCAAAGTGGCTGTAATCTTGGCATGGGATACATCATTCGCGGGATTTATAAGATTCCACAATATTGCAAAATAAGTTTCTTGATCAACCTTTGGCGGATAGGGTCCCTTTGAGCCAAATACAGCATCATTTATAAGTATTTTCTGACTGAATATCGGAGCTGTTGAAATTCGTGTTATCAGCTCGTTGTCAGCTACTAGTTTATCTAAGTCAAGACTTGCTGGTACACTAGTTGTTTCAATGTGTGCAATGGCTTTTACGAAAGAATCCTTGGCCCCAAGTCCGCTAGAAAAACTATTTTTGAGTCTTACTTCAAATTCGGCAGTGCCTGATTGTCCTGATTGTAGCAAGTTTAAAGCTGGTATAACTGAAGGATTCCAGAATATTGTATTCTCTCTGCTATCAAAAAAACCAGAGCTCTTAACGGTCGTAAGATCATACATGCTTCCGTCCAGCTTTAGGGACAAATTAAAATTGCCAAGATTTTCCTGACTGTTATTTGTAAATTTTAGTTTGTATCTTAGCGTGTCGGCTAAGTGGGCAGTATAGTCAATAGAATCGTTAACAGTAAAGTTTAACGCGAGTATTGGAGAAGATATGACAGATGATGATTCTGCTTTCTCAAAGTCAATATATATATTTCCAGTGGCAGTTTCTATTTGTCTTTGGAGAATTACATAAACGGGCTTACTTTCTCTTTCGTTGCCGTTGATGATACCTTCCACGCTTATTCTTCCACTCTCACCACTTTTTAATGATTTTATTTCCCAAGTAGAAATCTTGCCAGAAGTTATTGAAGGCTTGGGGGTATATTTATTTGGACTGAAGCCCGAGGGGTACTCAATTGTTAGGCGCAAGTTTTGGAAATCTTCATTCGATTGGTTGCGGTAGTCCAATAAATAGGTTGTTTTTTGACCGTTTATTACTGTGGGCGTTGCTACAAGGGTCAAAGGAATTGGAATGTTTGTAATGTTGGTGTTAAAAGAAACTTCTTTTTTGAAAACAGAACTCAGGTTCTCCGCTCTGTAGTTAAGGTTGGCTTTTATGTTTTTGATGTTCCCACGATCACCGACAATGTATAGGGTTATTTCTTTTTCTCCAGATTCTTTGCCATCAAGATTTCCAATATCAAAACTTTCATTGGTAAGTTTTACTGTTTCATTTTCCCTGATGATTATTGAGTCAGATGGGTAAAATAAGTTCAAGTTAACATTTTTGAGAGATATTGAATTATTATTTCGATACTTAATTTTGTAAGTTACAAGATCTCCGCTTGATGCTTCTGGTGGCCCGTCTATCTTCAATTCAAGAGAATTTTCTTTGAATGAGCCGCGACCCATTAGAAAAACAATAAAAGAAATAATAATTAATACTCCGATACCCATAAAAAGAGGTTTTTTGTATCGACTTAAAAAGTCCGCGGGTACGGAATATTCATATTTACTGGGTTTTGAGAGGGGCTCTATTTGGAAATCCATTGTATTTCTATATCATCCTACCACCGTTTTTGCGAATTGTAACGATATAAGCCGAGACTGGGTTATGGTTTCAATTGGAACATTGTGGTCATATCCTAGAATTTTTAAGAACCCGTTTCTTGCCCGGAGTATTAATTTTAGAGAATCTTCACTCCTGATATTATTTGTAGAATTACAGTCACCGAGATGTGATATAAGAAAGTTCCATAAATTTATATCTGGCTCATTTTCGAAAATAAGTTTATCTAAACACTCTAGCAAAAAGAAGGCACTAGCCATCAAGGGTATTGAGGATTTTATTACCTGGAAGGCGTTAATACAGCGTGCGCTGGTTATAATTTTGTTGCGTGGCCTGTAATACATCGAAGAGGATGAAATTTCTTTTTCAACCAAAGAGAAATCAACAAAATTAAGTATATCCAAATGCGGAGCCTGCTTAGAGGTGTTACGTAAGATGCTTTTCGCCTGGTAAGTTTGCTTACCATAATCCTTGGTATAGCAAACAATCAGTTCGTCATATTCTTTTATGGGGATTTTTTTAATTATGATAGCCTGTTCACACATTGGATTATTATATCAAAACAAAACGGGCTATGCCCGTTTATTACTGTTCTAAAATTTTAGGTTGTTTAAGTATTTGAGGAGGAGGATACGGCGTGTCTAATATGAATCCTCGGTTTCCCAGTGATCCGGAGTCGTAAACATTTATTTTTATGTTGCCGTTAAAATTTTCAGTCCAAGGACTAGATTCGGAATAAACAAGTTGTCTGCCCAGTATGTCAATTATTATTTTAGGACCTTGCCAGTTTAGTTTTTTTAAATTGCCGGTTAGTTCTAATTCTGGGAGTTCTTTTGAGAAAAATGCGAAGTTACCCACCACGGTCTCATTTTTTGTAAATTCAACAATTGAAAAATACTTAAAATAATAGGCTAGATTGTCGGCTTGAGTGTGAAAGTAGTCACTTAGAACTAAATTGAAAAAGTTTTTTTGTTCTTGAGAAAGAGCATTAATTATTAATACTCTTTGCAGGTTGTCGTTACCCACCATAATACTAAAAGGCAGTGGCCGACTATCAAGATTTTTTCGATCTAATTTGCTGATCGTATTATCAACAGCAATGGTTATTAAAACTATGGCAATTAAAACAGATAATGCTGCCAGAGCGATCGCTAATCTCTTATCCATACAACCTTTTTTTAAAAATCTAGTGTATTAACCTCAGTATACTATTTTCTAATTCCAATCCAAATTTTGGCTTGCGGAGCAAGTTCGAATTCCTTTTCCAGTGAGGTACAGAGGATTGTATATTCAGAAAAATGAGAAATGGTGCTGACTAGGCCTTAGTTTTTAGTAAATTCATCAATTAACTTACCTAGTTCTTTTTTAGTTTCTTCAGATAATGAATCAGAAGCTCTGCTCGTCATGTCCATCAGATAATCACATAGTTTAATAACGAACTCTTTTTGTAGTGACTCTTTGTCAGAATTTGAGAAAAAATCTTTCACTATAGAAAACATTTTTTTGTCTGCATCATCTGTGTTTGTAATTTCTCCAATTTTTTTAGAAAAACCAGCCCAGTCTTCTTTCCCTACAGGAAGGTTATCAGTGATTGATGAAATAATAGAGAATATAACCTTGCCTGTGCTTTCTTCAAGTTCATTTTCAGGAATTCCCAGCAAGGTTAAATAGCGTTTTATAAAGTCGGTTATTTCCATGTTCTGCATATTATTCATTTTATTTTTGTTCAGAGCTATCTAATCTGTTTAGGAAGGCTTTCCATGCAACTTGGCGCTCTTTTGTTAGTCCCTCAGTTTTTATAATGGCTGATATCTTCATTGTTAAACCTCCAAGCACTGATAGTGCTGTAGCAGTTGTCGCCTCAAGACTAGGAAAGAGTTTCCCTTCTCTGAATCTTTTCCAGGCCCAATCCCTATAGGCGTTATCGGCCTCTGCACTGAACGGATTATTGGTGCCGAATAATTCATTTGTAAGCGCTGCAATATACCAGGCACTTACTGCTATTCCTGGAAGAGCCAACAAACTGCCAATCTTTTCAAGTGCAACCCAAAGATCTTCTCGTTGTCTTATTTTTTGCATGGCTTCTTGATATTGCTTATCTATGCTTTTCCCGACAAAAAAAGCTTCTTTTGTGTCGGGAGATTCTAATCTGTCATTAAATTCTTTTATTTTCATTTTTCGCTTTGAGTAATTAAACTTAACTCGTTTTCTTTAAGAAGTGTTTCGGCAGCTCCCAGTCCGTCGGCAAGTTTACCAAAAACTGGTGCGCCTTGATATTTCTCTTCCTGGTAATTATAGGAATCTAGGGCTTTGCGTAATTCTATAACCGAAGAACTTAGGCTATCTTCTCGTGTTTGGTAAATGTGTCTATCTTCATCCGCGAGAGATTCTAGTCTAGCTTTAAGCCAGAGATCATTATTCTTAGCTGCTTCTTTTAGTCTCGATGCCATAAGAGCCCACGGCCCTGTTTCAGGATCTTCACCTCTTTTTTTACTCTCTGATTCATACATTAATATGAGCTGATTAATTCTCCTCTGGTCATGGTGTGTTCCATTGTGAGCTAAGTCCAGATTTGCGGAAGCTATCTCGGCCGCCCTAGCACTAAATGTACTAAAGTCAGGCCTCTTTGATTCCGAACCCTGAATCTTCACACCTAGTTCAAATTTTTCGGTAGTCATAATGAGGAGAGCATATAATATTTATTTATTTTTTACAAAGTTTTTATCAACATTTCAGCCTATTCATCTGAAACTGCAATAATTAAAAAAAATATGCTCAGAAAAAATAAAGAGATGTACTCTCTTATGCCTAAAAACCTCCTAATCCAAGCCAAAATTTGGCTTGCGGAGCAAGTCCGAATTCCTTTTCCAGTTTGAACGATTGAGATGTGTTGTGTCCCTTCTCCAACTTTGCTAGTGAGGCGCCGGAGATTATGTAATCAGAAAACCTTGAAATAGTATCGGCCACTTCTTGACTGTCTGATTCCCAATAACAGTAAACTCTGTCATCAACTCTGCACCCAGACTCTTTTCTCATGTCTTGAATAGACCTTACGATTTCTCTTGCGGTACCTTCCATTATCAGATCAAGGGTTAAGGCCTCATCTATTGTTGTTGATTCAACTTGATCTGCGTTATACAAAACCCTTTTTACATTGAGTTCGTCAATTAGTAATTGTGTCAGCTCTTTTTCAAAGACAGTATTCTTTTTTAGTGTAGCACTGGCCAGAGGTTGTCTAACTTTTAGGTTCTTATTTTTTCTTAATGCCAAACCTTCTGCTACAAACTCACGCAATTCGGACATCTGATTTTCCAACTCAGTGTTTATGAGCTTTGTTTTCATTTTAGGCCAGTCTTCCAAATGGACCGACTCTGTGTGATTGCTTAGTTTTTTGTAAATATGGTCTGCTAGAAATGGAGTAAATGGCGCTATTAGTTTGCTTGTTTCAACTAACACAAAACGTAAAAATTCCACTGTAGCAACAAGCTCTTTTTTATTTCTTGGTCTTTGGAATCTCTCTCGCGATCTCCTTATCCACCAGTTAGATAAATCTTCTATAACAAATTTTTCTATGTAGCGGGCTGCTGAAGTAAGATCGTATTTATCAAGACTCTTTGCTGCAATAATCGATAAACTGTTTAATCTTGATAGCAGCCAAAAATCTATTATAGACTGTGGTTTTGCTTTTGGTTTTTTTTCTCCAGGTACGCCGTACAATTCATAAAACCTTAGTGAGTTAAGTAAGGTGTTTATAAAACCATTTAATCTTTTACCTATATCCAAAGGATTGAACAGTTTGTCATCGGAAGGATTGTTCACTGTGAAGAAATACCACCTTGTGGCATCTGCTCCGAATTTATCCAAAATTTCCCGCGGACTTACTGCGTTGCCCAATGATTTGGACATTTTTTTGCCTTTTTCATCTAGAACAAGGCTGTAAGAAACTACGTTCTTGTATGGAACATTTTCGCCAAGTGCAGTTGAAACCGCAAGAAGGGTGTAAAACCAGCCACGTGTCTGATCTATGCCTTCGGATATGAAATCAGCCGGGTAGTTATTTTTGAAAATAGACGTATCTTCAAACGGGTAATGCCATTGGGCATAAGGCATGCATCCTGAATCAAACCAGACATCGGCGACATCTTTTACTCTAGTCATTCCGGACTTACATTTGTCACATGCTAACTTGATGTTGTCTACGTAAGGTCTGTGTATATCCAATTCGGCATCATCATTGTAAGGGAAGTTTTTCAGACCCAATTTTTTGTATAAGCCCTGAACTGGGTAAAACGCATCTCGGTTTTTCATCATTTCTTCATCGGACCAGTTTTTGGTAAATCCTTCTAGTATCCATATCGGGTCGCCGTGGCTTACAAGCAGGATTTTTTTGTCTTCATACTTTGAATCTAATTCAAGCAAAATACTGACCATCCTTTTTTTAACGTCTTGCCAGCTTTCCCCATCACCATATTTGGTTTCAAAGTTTAAGACTGTACCAGTCGGAACGCAGACCATGTGGGTTTGGCCTTCGCAAGCAGATCCGTGATCCAATTCTTTCAGCCTCTCGTCTATTTGTACTGTGACACCGAACTTTTTGCCGATGATTTCAGCAGAACTTCGTGTTCTCAAAAATGGAGAAGATATAATTAAATCGATTCCCCCGCTTTTTGCCAGCATGTCAGCAGCTTTTTCCACTTGCTCTACACCTTCTGGGGTCAGATCATATTTATCGTGAGCAAGTTTAGAAGAAGTAATGGCAATAGATTCTTCGTGACCATTTTTCGTACTCCAGCCGTGGCGCATTATGTAGAAGGTGTTTGGTTTTTTGTATCTGTATTTTTCTAGCTCTTCAAGAGAGTTAATCACTTTGTAGTTTTCGCATTTATCACATTCCCAAATCGGCAAGGGTGTGCCCCAGTAGCGTTCTCGTGATAATGCCCAGTCCTTGGCTTCCTTGATGAATTCACCAAAGCGCCCGTGTTTAAGGTGATCTGGAACCCAGTTTATCTTGTTGTTGTTCCTGACAAGCTGTTTCCGTAGCTTTGACATGGCTATGAACCATGAGCTTTTGGCGTAATAAATGAGAGGATTCTTGCACCTCCAGCAATGTGGATAAGAGTGAGTGTATTGCTCGGCTTTAAGTAGTAAGCCTTTTGAATTTAGGTACTCTATTATTAGTTTTTCGGAGACTTTTGCGGGCTGTCCTTCAAGGTTTTTCACATTTTTATTAAATTTTCCTTCAGTATCTACTGTGTGTTCTGTTGGTAAGCCGATTTTCTTGCCGAGTTCATAATCGTCTTCTCCATACATGACGGCAGTGTGTACTATGCCGGTACCATCCTCAGTTGTTACAAAGTCAGCCGGGTATATTTTGTATGACTTGTCTGACTGTAGTGCCGGAACTTCAAAAAGAGGTTCGTATTCGAGGCCAACGAGCTCCTTGCCGGTAATAGAAGCCAGTAGTGAGTAGTCGGTATCAAGGACTTTGCCAATCAAATCTTCGGCCAAAATATATATTTCATTTTTATCCGCGGTACTTACTACTTGATACTTAATACTTTTCCCAACGGCCAGTGCGACATTTCCGGGCAGTGTCCATGGAGTTGTCGTCCAAGCTAAAATGTAAGTGTCATCCCCCACAGAATTCTTGCCCATCTTCTGTCCTGGTTTGAGCCTAAACTTAACATAGACCGAAGTATCGGTGACGTCCTCGTAGCCTTGTGCGACTTCGTGGCTGGAGAGTGCTGTTCCGCAACGCGGACACCAGGGCAGAACCTTGTGCCCTCTGTAAAGTAGTTTGCGTTCGTCTATGCGAGATATTATATTCCATAGACTTTCAATGAATTTCCAATCATAGGTGATGTATGGATTCTGTGTATCCAGCCAATAGCCTATGCGTCTGGTGATTTCTTCCCATTCCTGTTTGTATTTCCATACAACTTGCTTTGCTTTTTTGTTGAACTCTTTTATGCCGTAGGTTTCTATTTCTTTTTTATTTTTGAGGCCAAGTTCTTTCTCGGTTTCAATTTCAACCGGTAAGCCGTGAGTGTCCCAGCCGGCGCGTCTCTCAACTACATATCCGCGCATGGTTTTATAGCGAACAAAAAGATCCTTGATCATACGTCCA
>DATDXQ010000029.1:0-38754 GCA_036517175.1 Minisyncoccota bacterium | reverse complement strand
GCCCAGAAGAAGATGTAGCGGGTGTTGTCGTTCTCGTCCTTCTTCCAATCTTCCGGGATGAGGTGGGTGTTGTCGGCGAGCGCGTCGAGCAGATTCGCATTGAGTACGGGCTTGCCCGTGAGCTCGTCGCGAAGGTCGTAGCCCTTGAGCGACTTGCCGTTCTGCTGACGCTTGGACAGATGCAGAGCGACCTTGCGGCCGTTTACATACAATCCATCGGTTCGCTTCTCGACGATGGCCCAGCCTTCGCCGATGTGCTGCTCCACTTCCGCTCCGTTGAACGGCAGCTTGGGGGTAGCAGCGAGATTGACGGCGATGGTGGTGGAATTGAGGGTGATTACCCGAGTGGTATCCTCGATCACCAAATGATTCATTTTGTTCCCTATAAAGAGCTATTTTATACGAATCATTATATAAAGAATTGACACTTAAGTCAATAGAGAGAGATTTGCTTTAAAATATTAGTAAATTCCTCTTTTCTTAAACTGGCTCCACCGACAACGGCACCGGAAATCTCTGGGTGCTTGAGAAAATCAACAACATTTGTTTTGTTAACCGAACCACCATACAGAAAACTAGAAGCTAGAAACTGGAATCTAGAATCTAGAAAATTTTTAATAATACCGATGGCACCTAGCGCACTCTCGGGAGTATCTGACTTGGCTCCAGGTTGGGTGCTTATCGCCCAGACCGGTTCGTAAGTTATTAAAATCTTCGTGACTTGATCGGCAGAGAGACCGCTCAAATCTGCGGCGAGTTGTTGTTCTAACACTGCCCTGCGATCATCACCAAGGTTTCTCTCACCAACCAGCAGCACCGGTGTGATGCCGGCCTCAAGTGCAGCTTTTATTTTTTTATTTATAATTTCATTGCTCTCACCCATCTTGTAACGCCTGTCTGAATGGCCGACCAATACATGGCTTATGGCAAATTCTTTAAGCATCTCAGCTGATATTTCTCCAGTATAAGGACCGGATTTTTCCCAAAATAAATCCTGGGCACCCAAGGAAATTGTTTCCGGCTTATTTTTTGTTGCTTGAAGTTGTTTGTACAATTCTTCCAAATACAAAAATGGTGAGCAAACAACTAATCTTATGTCACGAAAATCAGAGATAGCCGATAAATATGAATCAAAAAGATCCAGTGCCTCTTCTGGGGTGGTCGGGTTGGCCTTCCAATTTGCGATTAAAATCTTATTCATGAGTAAGGTGTTTTTTCTTTGCGTGGTTATAAATATACCAAATTATAAACAAGGCTAAAATCAAAAGCGTTATTTTTTCGATAATATCAAGATACTTTTTAAAATATTCTAGACTTTGGCCAGCTCTTTGACCCAAAAAAAGAAAGAGAAAATTATAAGGCAACATACCAAAAAAACTATATACAGCAAATTTTTTAAAATTAAGTCTGGAAATACCAGCAGGTATGGCCACAATGGCACGAGCAACAGGAAGAAAACGCCCCCAAAAAACAAGCTTCTGCCCGTGTTTTGAAAAAAGCCTATCCAGATGCTCAAGGTCGTGTTTATAAACAAAAAAGTATTTGCCATATTTTTCCACCAGAGGCCTTCCGCCTTTTGCACAAATCCAGTATATAACAATTTCGCCAAATAAAGCTCCTAAACTAATTAAAATGTACACCCAAAAAAGTGAAAAAACACCACGAGCAACAAGTATCCCATAAAGGGGTAATAAAATCTCTGTGGGTATTAAAGATATGGTGATTCTATCGAGTACAGACATAAAAAAAGCCCCGGTATATCCGAATCGTTGTAAAAGTTCCAAAGACTTCTCACCTATTGTTCCCAAAAAAAATAAGTTGATCAAATTTATGTTTCGCGGAGAAGTTTTGCGGCCTCATCTGGATCGACCACATTAACATCGATTCCGCTGCCAATTTCAAAAGCCCCCACCATAGACATCTTGGGTAATATCTCTATATGCCAAGTATAAAATTCATGCGGATCAGTCTCAGTTTCTTGAAGTGGGGCAGTATGTATAAAGAAGTTGTAATCTGGCTCATTTAGAGACTTAGATATCTTTCCTAGAACAATGCTCATTATATCTCCGAGGAAAATAAGTCTGTCTTCAGGGGTTTTTTCAAAATGAGCATCACCCGATCGTGGGAAAATCCTGACCTCATAGGGTGCTCTTGAAACAAATGGACAGAAGGCCACGAAGTATTCATTTTCAACCACAATTCTTTTTTTTTCGGCTATTTCCCAATCCACCATAACATCATATATTTTCTTTTTGTTTTCTTTATAGAATTTCTCAGACCCATGAATACTCCTTCTGACATCCGGTGGCAATATAGGAATGGACATGATCTGTGAATGAGGGTGAACAATGCTGGCACCAGCTGACTTACCATGATTATTAAATATCAGAGTATATTTTCTGGAACCGTGATCAAAAGAATTCAAATATCGATCTTGATAAACTTTAAAAATTTCTGCCATTTCTTGCTTATCATAACGACAAAGACATCGTTCGTGATCTCTAAATATAACCACCTCGTGGATTCCCATCGCCGATTCAACACCGAACGGTCCATGATTTTTCACAGGACCAGCCTCACCCTCCGTAACTGCCGGAAACTTATTTTTGGAAACCTTGATTGTCCAGTCACTTTTATCCTGGTTAGAGTAAGTAGCCAAAACTTCGTTACCTTTTTTTTCAGGTTCCTCAAACGGACAATCTGTTTTTGACGATACCAACACGTCAACACTGTGGCTATTTTGTTCTGGTCTTTTGGCTCTACCCGTAGCAAAAAGCACCCATTCTCCAGACACCAAATCTTGTCTAAATTCATTAAGCATATTTTCTAGTTATTAGATTAATCCTAACCTGCAAAACTTCAAACAACATTTTAACCATACCGCTCATCTTAACCTTGCTGTCAGCATCGTTAACCCACCTGATCGGTGTTTCCTTTATTTTAAATTTCATTTTCCTGGCAATGGCTAGTATCTCAACATCAAACGCCCAACGGAAAATAGTCTGTCTTGAAAAAATATCTTCTGACGCTTTGCGTGAAAAACATTTAAATCCCGCTTGTGAGTCAGTTACACCAAGCGGCACAAGAGTGTGCACTACAAAACGAAATGTTCCACCCAAAAAATCCCTGAACCAAGGTTGCCTTACTGCTATATTAGCACCCTTAATTCTACGGGAGCCTATTACAATATCATAACCTTCGGCCAGATACGTCAAAAATCCAGAAACCTGATCTACGGTTGTCGAATTATCAGCATCCATAAACAATCTATAGTCGCCGGAGGCCTCAAGCATGCCCTGACGAACAGCCCAACCCTTACCATGATTTTCTTTATTATCAATTAATTTTAAATTTTTAAACTTATTAGACAGGCTGGATATCAAAGCTGATGTTCCG
Source organism: Minisyncoccota bacterium (assembly GCA_036517175.1). Classification (GTDB taxonomy): domain Bacteria; phylum Patescibacteriota; class Minisyncoccia; order 2-02-FULL-40-12; family IGHO2-01-FULL-4-A; genus 2-01-FULL-44-17. The sequence continues at coordinate 35,358 of DATDXQ010000029.1, read as the reverse complement.
TCTTTTGAACCGTCGTTAACAACTATAATTTCATACTCATAAGGTTGCGTCGACAAATATTCGTGCACATTCAAAAGCGTCTTCTCGATACGTTTCTCTTCGTTGTACGCCGGAATTATAACAGATAAGTACATGAGATTATTCTAACAAAATTTGTTACTAGTTAAAACGATTGGCCCGTCCTTGGTTATGGCAACTGTATGTTCAAAATGTGCAGACATTGAGCCATCTTTAGTTTTATAAGTAAATCCGTCTTTTGCTATCTTAACCTGCCAATCACCCACCGCAACCATTGGCTCTATGGCTATAACCATGCCCTCTTTTAATTCCACACCATCACCGGTACGACCAAAATTGGGCACCTGCGGTTCTTCATGAAGTTCGCGGCCAATACCGTGGCCCACAAGTTCTCTTATAACCCCGAATTTATTTCTTTCAATCACTGCTTGCACCGCATGTCCAATATCACCAATACGATTACCAACTCTGGCCTGCTTAATACCCGCGTTCAAAGCTTCTTTCGTCACCTCTAGCAATTTATGCAGAACATGGTTTTTTCCTGACCAATTTTTGTAACTCAGGTCACCAAGAACTGGCACAGTAATGGCACTATCAAGAAAAAAATCATGATATTTAATACCCATGTCCAAACCGATTATTTCACCTTCATTTAGTTTTCTATCGGACGGTAAACCATGAACAACTTCGTCATTAATAGAGAGGCAGATGTTGGCTGGATAACCGCCATATCCCAGAAAGGCTGGCTTGATTTTGGCGTCTCTTTCTTTTTCCGCATAAAACAAAACAAGCTCTCCAGAGAGCTTATCAATTTCCTTGGTGGTTATTCCTGGCCTTACCGATTTTGACAACCTATCCAGCATCTCAGACAATACCTTACCGCCCCTGGACATTATTTCTATTTCTTCTTTTGTTTTAATTTTAATCATTTATCTTGCAAATTTTTCTGACAATGCTTTTTTAATGTCTTTGAATACATCTTCTATGCTTTGCTCTCCATTTATTCTAATGAGACTAGAATTTTCTTCATAATGTCTGATTACCGGCTCTACCTGTTTCTCAAAATAATCTAATCTATGATTTATGGCCTCCGGAATATCATCGGGCCTCTCTATGAGTTTTCCCCCACACTCGCGACAATCTTGCCAAGACTTAAAATCACCAACATAAGGTATTAATTTACCACACTGACTACATATCCTTCTTTTTGAAAGCCTATTAAAGGCCTCTTCTCTAGAAATATCAATTAGCAAAAAGGCGGTTGAATCAAGTCTATCTAACCAGTTTAAAAACCTCTCCAGGTTAAGCGCCTCTTCCAAACGTCTTGGAGTACCATCAAGCATTATTCCTTCGCCCTCTTGGACCTTATAGGATATTTTATGCATCCAAAGAGTTGTAGCCAGATCATCAAATGGCAAACCTCCATCTTTTAGAACCTCCTTAATTTTATGACCCACTTCAGTATCTTGGCTAGAAATATCTCGGAATAAATCACCGGTATATATGTACTCCGTTTTTGGATAAAGCTCAAGCAATAATTTTGCTTGAGTGCCCTTACCAGAACCAGAACGACCAATTAGTGAAAAATTAAGAGGTTTATCCATAAATAAAACTTAACACAATTATTAAAAAACTAAAACGACCCGCCCCCAAGACATCACAGAGGATGGGCCGCTTGTATTGACTCTAGTACTCGTACATAGAGAGCTGGGCATCCGCAGCCTTCATGGTTTCAAGGATAACACTGACAACGATAAGAATAGAGGTGCCACCTATGGTAAAGGTGGTTATGCCTGAAAATCCCTGCACAATGTTGGGCAAAACAGCTATGACTCCAAGGAATATGGCGCCAACTAGTGTTACCCTGTTTAGGAGATTTAGTAGAAACTGTGAGGTGGGAGGCCCCGGCCTAATACCAGGTATGTAACCGCCCTGTTTCTGAATATTTTCAGATATAGATTTAGGGTCAAATGTAACAGCAGTATAAAAATAGGTAAACAAAACCACCAAGAAAAAATAAAGCAAACCATACGCTAGTTGATTCTGAATAAAACCGTTTATAGCCTTTGCAAAACTAGCTATAAAAGCAATGCTAGAAGTACTAAAAAAACTGGCGATCATACCTGGAAAAAGTAAGATAGACAATGCAAATATTATAGGCATGACACCGGCATTATTAACACGCATGGGCAAATAGGTGGAAACACCACCAAATACCTTGGAGCCCCTTATACGCCTGGCATAATTAATAGGAATGTTACGCTGACCCTCAGTAAGATAAACCACCCCGGCTATAACAACTAGCGCAACAATAATAAATCCGACGTAAGAGAAAAGTTGCTGCGATGTATACGTACTTAGTGTCTGCCTTAAAACTGTTGGGAAGCTGGCCACTATACCGGCAAAAATCATCAATGAGACTCCGTTACCAAGATTTTTTTCTGATATTAGTTCCCCCAACCACATCAAGAAAACAGAACCAGCTGCGATAACAAGGAGTGAGCTTGCCCAGGTCGCAGCATCCATACCACCTATAACCCCCTGTCTAGACAAAAGTGTCATGAAGGCATATCCCTGAACCATAGCCAAAGGAACGGTCAAAAGTCTTGAATACTGGTTAAACTTTTGCCTACCCGCCTCACCCTCGTACTTATACATCTGTTCCAAGGAAGGGAATATCATTGTCAAAAGCTGCATTATAATCGATGCAGTTATATAAGGCCCCAAACCCAGCATTACAATAGAAAAACTATCTAGACCGCCACCAGTAAAAGCACTTATTAAACCAAAAAGTTGATTATTTTGGAAAAAATCTTTAATTCTTGAAGCATCTATACCGGGCACTGGAACAGCAGCTGCCAATCGAGAAACAACAAGCAAGCCCAAAATGAAAAACACCTTATTTCTTAAATCCGGTACTTTGAATAATTTTAATATACGGGACACTTTAAAAATTAAGAATTAAGAACTAGGAATTAAGGAAAATTTAATTCTTCCTTGACTCCCCTTTTTTGATTCTTGTTCCACTTACTTTATACTACCACCCGCTTTCTCAACCTTTTCTTTAGCCGCCTTAGAAAGTTTGAGCCCAACAAAATTAATTTTCTTTTTAAAATCTCCTTCACTTAAAATTTTAACTGCCTTGCTTTTACTGCCCACAAGCCCTCTCTTAAATAACTCTTTTGGTGAAACGAGATCTCCATCCCTAAACGCTGCTCCGATAGAACCCAAATCCAAAATTGAAGGCTTGGGACGCCTCAACATAAACTTAGCATGTTTTATATCTACCTTCTTGCTAGCACCTCTTTGTTTAGGCAAAATCTTCCAAATAGGCTCATTACCACCGCGGAAACCGGGCCTTATCCTGGCTCCAGCGCGTGATTTTTGACCCTTAGAGCCATGACCAGAATAAGTACCTCGCTTGCCACCGCGACCAACACGCTTGCTCTTTTGGTTTTTGCTTTTTGATTTTAATTCATGTAACTGCATATTTAAATTTAAAATTTATTTTTTTAATTTGCCGAGTGCTCCCACAGTTGCTCTTGCTATATTAATCTTGTTTCCGGTTCGTTCAATCAACTTACCTGTTATATTCTTAATGCCTACAAGTTTCAAAACTGCTCTTACAGGACCACCCGCCTTAACTCCGGTACCAAGAGGAGCCGGCTTGAGTAAAACCACCGCGCTATTGTACTTGAACTCTATGGAGTGCGGGATCGTACCCTTTTTTATGGGAACCGTTATTAGGTTTCCCTTAGCTTTGTTAGTAGCCTTCTGCATCGACTGAGCAACATCAAGCCCCTGAGCCACACCAACACCCACCCTTCCCTTACCGTCACCGATTACAATAGTTGCCCTAAAGGTAAATCTCTTACCTCCCTTTGTTACCCTAGTAACACGCGCTATATCAAGCATCTGGGAATCAAACTCCGATTTCTCTTTTGGAGCACCTCTAAATCCGCCGTGTCTACGGTCTGGCCTATTACGCTCACCTGTATTATTATTTTTATTTTTTTGATCTTCCACTTCTTCGCTCCTACGGAGCTTCCTCTTTCGTTAAAACTTCAGAGGACAAGTCTAAGTGCTTTTCCGACTTGACCTGCGAAGCTTTAGCGCAGAAGGTAGCTTTAGCGTAGGAGGGCTAAAAGTTAAAACTTTAGTCCACCCTTTCTCAATCCCTCGGCAATAGCCTTAACACGACCGTGGTATTTGTATCCTCCTCTGTCAAAAACAACACTCTCAATACCAATCTCTTTGGCCTTTTTAGCCAATGTCTCTCCAACTGAGGCAGCAATATCAACCTTATTTCCATTAATTTTTGTTTTATCAGTACTCTTAACTATACTGCTAACAAGTGTTTTTGCCGCTTGATCGTCTATAATCTGAACAAGGATATGTTTGTTACTTCTAAAAACAGAAGCCCGCGGCTTTTCAGCAGTTCCCTTAATCTTCGCTCTTACCCTATTATGCCTTTTTATGCGTTGTTTTTTTCTTGAAATTCTCATATAAAATTTAGTAAATTGATTTGAATAACTTGCAAACCTAACCAGCTGTTGTCGCTGCCTTTTTGCCCGCCTTTCTCAAAATGACCTCGCCTTGATATTTTATACCAGTGCCCTTATATGGCTCAGGAGGTCTCGCATCTCTTATTAAAGCGGCAGTCTGACCAACCTTTTCTTTGTCTATGCCCGTTACTCTTATTAAGTTCTTTTCTACAACAAATGTTACACCTGTTGGACCTTTAATAATGACTGGATTTGTAAAACCTAGATTTAGTTCAATTGAATCACCTTTAACTTGAGCCCTAAAACCAACTCCGGTAAATTCAAGATTCTTTTCAAAACCCTTAGATACCCCCTCTATCATTGAGGCCAACAAAGCGCGTCCCAAACCCCAAAAATTATAATTACTTCTATTTTTTGATAAATCGCCAGATAATCCAACAGACAAGAAACCATTCTCAACAACAATATCTAAACCTTGCGGCATTTCCCTCTCTAGTTCACCCTTGGGACCCTTAACTCGCACCAAAACACCCTCGATTTTCACTTCGACTCCATCTGGTAATTTAATTTTTTTTTTACCGATCCTGCTCACTTCTTCGCTCCTACGGAGCTTCGCAGTGCAGGCATTTCTTCTTTAAGCGAAGAAGTGCCCTTCCGAAGCTTTAGTGTAGAAGGAATTATATTTCATTACCACATCTCAAACAAAACCTCTCCGCCCACTCCAGCCCTCCTAGCTTCTTCATCAGACATTATACCCCTTGAAGTCGAAACAACTGCAATTCCATAACCATTCTTTACTGGCTTCATGTCACCCTTTCTAGCATACATCCTTCTTGATGGCTTTGATATCATTTTTGTTCCAGTTATCTTTCCCTCTCCATTTTCATATTTTAGATTTAGGGTAAGCACATTAATCTCTGATGACTTGTTTTTTCCTATTGTCTTTTTTTTCTCAACTTCACCTATAAAATTTTTGCTCTTTAAAACATTGGCTATTTGAAACTTCATATTTGAGAAAGGCAAAACAACCTCGCTATGACCTCGTGACTGAGCGTTCTTTAGTTGTGTAAGCATATTGGCTATTGGGGACATAAATTAGAAATTAGAAATTAGAATTTGATTCCCTGCCTCGCCGGCAGGCAGGTAGATTCTATTCTCTAGATTCTGTATCTCTACCAACTGGATTTGTGTACTCCGGGTAGTAGGCCCTGGCTGGCCAACTCCCTAAAATGTATGCGGCACAAACCAAATTTTCTCAGAAAACCATGTTTTCTTCCGCACATAAAACAACGGTTAACCTTTCTCGATGAAAACTTAGGTTTCTTATTTGATCTTGCGATTGTTGACTTTTTTGGCAACAGCTATTGAACAGCGTCCAGTATCCAGCGACTAGATATTTCTAATTGCTGGTGACTAGTAGCTATTTCTTGATTGGAAATCCTATCAATCTTAACAGCTCTTCAGTTTCTTCTTTTTTCTTAGCTGTGGTTGTAATCGTAACCTGAATACTAAAAATATCTTTCGTTGATTCATAACTAACCTCCGGGAAAATGGTCTGCTCCTTTATACCCACATTGAAACTACCACGGCCATCAAAAGACTTAGAATCAAGACCCCTGAAATCCCTAGACCTGGGCAAAGCTATCGAAATTAACCTATCTATAAAATCATACATTCTCTTTCCACGCAAGGTCACCGCCGATCCAACCTCCATGCCCTGCCTTAATTTAAAACCGGATATTGATTGCTTGGCGCTTCTACCAGAAGCCTTTTGACCTGTAATCTTTGCAAGATCTTGCTGTATTCTTTCTATGGTTTTTGTTTCCTTTGCCACCGCCCTACGACCATATCCAACATTTACAACAACTTTTTCTATCTTGGGAATTGCCATAACATTCTTGTAGCCAAACTTAGCCTGCATTGCAGGGATTACTTCTTTTCTATATTTCGCTAGAAGTCTTGGTATGTTTGACATAATATTTTTATTTGATATAATAGTACAAGATACTTTTAAATACGGCGGGTTGCATATGCCTACCAAGAAGAACATTCTTTGTCCAACGTGTTATGCTTCTTCGTGGTTTTTTATAACCATTTCTGTAATTCTAGGTTCAATGGGAGCCTCTGTTGTTATCATTATCTTCCACAAAACAGATCCTATGAATCCCATATTGGGTCTCATGCTATCTACCGTGTGTTGGGTTATGGCTTATATAACGTTCGATGAATACCGTAGATCTAGGATTGCGGCATTCTTGGGACACCCGGAATATTTCCCATCTCATTAAAAACTGGGCAATTGCCCTTTTTTTATTTTTAAAAAAATCTACTAGGCTGCTGATTTGCATTTCTTGCACACCCTTGTCTTTTGCTTATCTTCAACCTTATATCCAATCCTAGTTGGCTTTCCACAACTCTTACATATCAACATTACATTTGAAACATTGACCGCTCTTTCCTTTTGAATTATCTGGCCCTTTTGGCCCTGTTTCTTTGCTCTCAAATGTCTAGCAACCTTATTTAAACCCTCCACAATAATCTTGCCGTCCTCTGGAAAAGCAACCAAAACCTTGCCAGTCTTTCCCCTGTCTTTCCCGCTTATCATTTTCACATTGTCATCTTTCTTTATATTCATAACTTGATCTGAAATATTAGACGACCTCTTGTGCCAAACTGGCTATCGTGTCGAATCCTTTTTCTTTTATCTCTCTTGGAATTGGTCCAAAAATTCTTCCACCTTTAGGTTCCTTACCATCAATTATAACCACTGCATTTTCGTCAAACCTTATATAACTTCCGTCTTTTCTTCTAAAATTATTGCGCTGCCTAACTATTACTGCTTTTAGCACATCTTTCTTCTTCACAACTTTTCTAGGCTCAGCCACCTTAACCGAAATCACAACAATATCTCCTATTTGCCCGTACCTGCGCCTTGATCCTCCCAATACCTTAATAACACCAACTTTTTTGGCGCCACTATTATCTGCAACATTTAATATTGATCTTAATTGAATCAATTCTTCGCTCCTACACAAAGCTTCCTACTTTTTAAAAATTCAGAAGGATGCTTGGCCAAGGAGATTTAAAACTATACCTTACCAATAACAGCCCATCGCTTGTCTTTCGACATGGGTCTAGTCTCCTGGATAATAACTTTATCTCCAGTATGGTATTCTCTGTTTTCATCATGTGCCTTAAGCTTAGTCGTAACCTTGTAGTATTTCTTGTACTTAGGATGCTTCTTCATTCTGGCAACAGCAACAACAACAGTCTTGACCATTTTGTCAGATCTAACCACTCCCTTTAAACGTCTCGGATTTTTGTTTTGATTATCCATTTTATAATTTATATATTATATATTTAGTGTCCTTGAAGCCGTAAGCACCCTGGCTATATCTCTTTTCATTTTGCCTATCTGACTCGTATCTTTTAAGGATTGCCCGGCTAATTCAAACCTAAGCTTACCCAGTTTAATCCTCAGATCTTTTAGCATTTCCTCTAATTCATTTTTTGATTTTGATTGTATATCCCTATATTTCATTTGATTTGTTTTATATAAATCTCTAGATACAATGACAGAAAGTAAGTATTTGACAAGGGTTATTATTGTTTTTTAACAAACCTGGTCTTGATTGGTAATTTATGCCCAGCCAACCTAAACGCCTCTCTTGCCACCTTGTCAGTCACTCCATCCATCTCGAATATTATTCTACCGCCCTCAACCGGAGCAACGAAGTGTGACAATGATCCTGCGCCTCCACCCATGCCCACCTCGGCTCCTTTTTGAGTTCTGGGCTTGTCTGGAAAAACCCTAACCCACACCTTGCCACCACGCTGTATAGAATGGGATATCGCACGCCTAGCAGCTTCTAATTGATTTGCTCTCAACCATCCAGATTCAACAGCCTTTAATCCAGAGCTACCGAAGCTCAAATAATGGCCTCGTGTGGTTGCCCTTTTCAGTGTTCCCTTATGAACCTTTCGGTGCTTTATGCGTTTAGGTTGTAACATTTTTAAAATTTAAGGCCTTTATATATCCAGACTTTTATCCCAACAGTTCCATACGTGGTATGGGCTGTCGACTTTGCAAAGTCTATATCAGCTCTCAGGGTCTGGAGTGGTAAGCTACCCTGCTCAAGATGCTCTGTTCTGGCTATATCGTTGCCGTCTAATCTTCCTCCAATTGCAACCTTTGCTCCTTTAATATCCCTATTGCTCATAATTTTTGCCAATGACTGCTTTATCACTCTTCTATACGGAAGTCTTTTTTCAATCTGTTCGGCCATCTGTTCAGCCATTATAGTTGCTGATGCTTCCGGGTTTTTGTATTCTTGAATATCAATTCTTATGGCTGTCTTACGTTTTATTATCTTGGCAATCTCAAACTTAACATCCTCTATCCCAGTGCCACCCCTGCCTATTATAAGACCTGGTCGAGCGGTAAATATAGCTATGGCCAAAACGTCTGGGCTGCGTTCTATTTCCACCCTATCAACGCTCATATTTTTTATCTTTTTAGACAAAAAATTCCTTATAGCAACGTCCTCCTTCAAAAATGAAGGATAGTTTTTTAAATTAAACCATCGGGATTTCCAATCCTTGTTAACTGATAGTCTAAATGATGTTGGTGATATTTTATGTCCCACTATGAATGTTTAATTGCTAATTTGCCGATAATGCTAGCCTACAAAAATATTTATAAATTAACATTATTTGCACGTTGGCAATTTAGATGGCTTTTCTTCTAAACAACCTCTTGCCCAATCCCTTAAGTGTTCCGCTTTTCTTACCTATTTCCTTCTTAACTTCCGGCCTTTTAACTCCTCCTGTTTTTATTATTTTTTCAGACTCACCCTCCTCAACTTTATCTAATTCTGATTCTGGCTTAATCTCTTGCTGTTTCTTGTTTATAGATTCTGCCTTTAGTCCAGGTACTTTTTCTTCAAGAATTATTTTTATATGTGAGGTTTTCTTTTCAATAGGTGACGCCATGCCAAACCCCTTAGGTCTAAATCTCTTAAGCTTCTTGCCTTCATTTACTATTATTTCCTTTATAAAAAGATTGTCCTTAACCAGACCCAAGTTATTGTGAGCATTGGCAATAGCCGAGTCAATAAGTTTGGACAAATGCGCAGATGATCTCTTGGCAAGATAATCAAGCTGGTTTTTAGCCGCAAAAGCATCCATGCCCTTTAAGGTCATGGCAACAAGCCTAACTTTCCTCGGGGCTATTCTTAAGTTGTTTAGTGATGCACTGATTTGCATATTATTTTAATTTTTAGCTTTTATCTGTTTCTACTTTTGAAGCCTTGGCTGCATCAATTTCCTTTTGTTTGGCGGCTGCCTCTATCTCTCTTTGCATCTTGCCTCCGTGCCTGCTGAATTTACGCGTCGGTGAAAACTCTCCTAATTTGTGCCCTACCATGTCTTCGCTTATCAAAACAGGTAAGTGCAGCTTGCCGTTATGGACTCCGAAAACATAACCAACCATTGTCGGCACTATTGTAGAAGCTCTCGCCCATGTCTTAATCACCGTCTTGTCGCCAACCCTAAGTCGGCCGACCTTTTTCATCAGTTTTTCGTCTACATATGCGCCTTTTTTTATACTTCTTGACATAGTTTTATTTAACTTATATAGTATTTATTAGTTTTTTACAAGTCCGGAGAGGTTACATGCTCTGCAGAAGATGTCTTATGTCTTATTTAGTTCTGATAATTCCCAGCTACCTTGTAGCCATGGCCACAATTTTATACTTCTGGCCAGAAAAACTCAGTTTTATTTTGGGAGCTGCATTTCTTGCTGCAATTTTTATCAGAATCTCTCGAAGATCCCTAAAAAGTAAGTGCAGATTCATCAACCATCAGGCAAAGACCTGATTTTTTTATTTTCAAAAACTAGCGCAGTCATGGTGCCTTCTGGGAATTCCAAAATTGTGAATTGCTTGGTCGGTTTTTAGTATAATTTTATTTACTGAAAACCGAATTCACAATCTTGAAATAGTGCAGTCTGCCGCTGGAGCAGACGGAACGTTCTCAGAAGGCACTATGACATAGCTATTTCTTACGTCTCCTGACAATAAACTTACTCGACTTCTTTTTCTTTCTCCTTGTCTTAACTCCCAATGCCGGCTTACCCCATGGTGTCTTAGGATGCTTCAATCCAATCGGCTGCCTACCTTCACCTCCACCGTGCGGATGGTCCACTGGATTCATCGCCGTTCCTCTGACCTTGGGTCTCCTACCAAGATACCTGGCTCTACCTGCCTTGCCAAGAACTATCGAACTGTGTTCAGCATTAGACAACTGTCCAATTGAGGCCATTACATTTCCATTAAATCTACGGACCTCAGACGACGGCAATACAACCTGGACATATTCTCCCTCATGAGCCAAGACAGTGGCACCGCCCCCAGCTGATCTTATGAGCTGCCCGCCTCTGCCTGGTTGAATTTCTATATTATGCACGACTGTTCCCTGCGGTATGTTTTTGAGTTTCATTCTATTTCCAGGCTCCAAATCAGTTTTTTCTGAAAATATTACGCTACCTCCAACCCTCATGCCCTCCGCCGCTAGAATATAACTCTTTGCACCATCAACATAATGTAGACGCGCTATTCTCACGGTACGATTTGGGTCATATTCTATGGAAAACACCTTGGCGGGAATATTAACCTTAACCTGTTTGAAATCAATTTGTCTAAACAATCTCTTAACCCCCGAACCTCTGTGACGAGAAGTTATTCTCCCCTGATTATTCCTACCAACGGCACGCCTAAAACCACCTGTCAAAGACTTGAGCGGATCCACATTAGACAGATTGGAAAAATCATATCCAATCATCTGTCTTCTTCCCGGAGTTGTAGGTTTGTATTTCTTAGTCATTTATAAAAATTTTATATTACGCAGCTATATCTATCTTGCTGCCTTCTTTTAGGGTCACCAGTGCCTTTTTAAATCCTGGTTTGTGACCTATGCGTCTACCAGTCATCCTGATTTTAGCTTTGCCCCTGGAAATTCTTACCTTGGAAACACGGACTTCATATAAACTCTCGACTGCTGTTTTAATTTTATTTTTGCTTGCACCATCAGCAACCTTAAAAATGTATTGATTTTGGCTTGATACCATTGTCGCTTTTTCAGTAATATACGGGGCCAGTATTACAGAGTAAGACAAAGCATCTCCACCCTCAGGCAACTTTGGACCACTGGCAACAGAAACAGCGTTTTCACCAACACTGTGGTCTCCTTTGGATGATTTATTTTCTGTTTTGTTTTTGCTGAATAAAGACATTGTTTTATATTTTATAAGTTTTCTCTATTACTGGCACGGCATCTTTTAATAAAATTGTATATTTGTTAACCAATAAATCCTTAACATTCAGGCTGTCTGCTGAAACAATATTCATGAATGACAAATTATTAAGAGCTCTCAAAACATCTTTGTTTTGACCTGGCATAACCAAAAGTATCGAATCGCTCTTGTTTTTGCCAGACCTGTAACCGTCCAGCTTGCCTGATATGTTTTTTATAGCCTTAACAGCAATATTAGTTCTTGGCACTTCAAAATTAAGATTATCCAGCATCATAAATTCCTTGTCCTTGATCTTGCTTGAAAGAACCATAAACAATGCTGATCGCCTCATTTTCTTATTTATCTTCTTACTAAAATTCCTCTCCTTTGTTGGTCCAAATGTCACACCGCCACCCTTCCATATCGGAGATCTAATAGAAGCATGCCTCGCTCTTCCGGTACCCTTTTGTTTCCATGGCTTCTTGCCACCGCCACGAACCTCACCACGGCCCTTTGAGTGAGCTATTACTTGTCTTGAATTAGCCACCTGCGCATCTAAAACTTGCTTAACCAAAGAGTGATCCAGCTTCAAACCAAAAATTTTGTCGGATAAATCGACATTCCCAATAATTTCACCTGATTGGTTATACAAACTTACCTGCATAGTAAATAGTAAATAATTTAAATTTTTTGTATCTCCAATAGTGTTCCCTTTCTTCCAGGAACAGCACCTTTCAATGCCAGTAGATTGTGCTCCTTATCTACGGTTACAACTTTTAATCCTCTAGTTGTCATCCTCACACCGCCCATACGGCCAGCCATTCTAGTGCCTTTAAGTGTATGCTGAGGGAATCTCTGACCAATTGATCCAACATGTCTAAGCACATGGTGATGACCATGACTGGCAGGCATACCGTGAAAACCATGCCTTTTGACTGCTCCTTGGAAACCTCTGCCCTTGGTCAACCCGCTTACTTTTACCACATCTCCAACGCTAAAAGAAGTGACATCTATTTCATCTCCCCTATTTTTCTCTTTGATAGATTTAGTTTCACGAAGCGTTTTAAATGATTTTAAATTCTTGAGGTGGCCAGCCTTGGGTTTATTGGCATTCTTTTCATGCGCAAATCCAACCTGTACTGCTTCATAGCCATCCTTATCTTTGAGCCTAACCTGAGTAACGGTTACAGGTCCCGCCTCAATCAAAGTAACCGGCACCACCGTACCGTCTTCATTAAATAATTGAGTCATACCAATTTTTTTTCCAAGAATGAAACTCATGGTAATTAAAACACCGGTTTCAGCCGGTGCCCAAAGCACGACCAAACCGAAAATATTTTATAGTCTCAAATTTTGTTCAACAAAATTTGCATTAAAATTATATGCAGCCTCAACTCACAGAAAGCGAAGCCGCAAACATAAGCAAAGAAATTTATTCCATACTCATGTTTATGGCACGCTCCGCCGATTCTAATTTTTTAATTGGCGGAGTACACGCAACACCTTATTTTTTTAAAAACGACCCCAACTACCTAGAAAAAAAGATTTTTATATCAATCAGGGCACCATCTGGCTTCCGCTTGATGCTAAGAGCAACTCTTGAACCGGGTAAGAAATATTGAACACTTTCATTGCCGTTGCCATCCTTTCCAAGAAGTTTCTTAGATTCATAATACTTTTTTTCAATAAAACTAGCAAAATCTCCAAAACCTTCTTCACCTAACTTATGTCCAGCAGCAGCCCAAACATCAATATTTGAGCCAATATATCCCTCATTTCTACTTAACTCTAACAATTCTGCCATAAGTGGCAAAAATTTCTTACCAGAATCAACTTCCTCAGCTCTAGTTTCTGCGTGTCGCAATCTTTGCGCAAGTTCTGATACTTTTTCAAGTTGCTTCTTAACCTCCGTATCTTCATCAGAACCGCCAATATCTCTAAGTATCTGCAAATTAGCCACCTCTAAACCCATCAGGCCGTAAAGTTCTTTACCGATAAATCTATCCCTTTGTCTTATAGCCTCATCATGATCCCTAGAGATAGACTCATTTCTCTTAACATCTTCTTCCTCAGTTCTTAACTCAGCTATCCCTGGCATATCTGATTTTGGAACTTCACTACTCATATTATATAAACTAGACCGCAGTAAATTAATAATTGGGATTACATCTTAATCTCAATATCTACTCCTGCTGGTAAATTAAGATTCATTAAGGAATCTATAATCTTAGAATTCGGGTTGGAAATATCTATCAAACGTTTGTGAACACGCATCTCGAATTGCTCTCTAGAATTCTTGTCTATGAATGTCGAACGATTGACAGTGTACTTATGGGTCTGGGTAGGCAAAGGCACAGGACCATTCACCTGGCCACCATTTCGCTCAATAGTATCAACGATCTGCTTAGCAGACTTGTCTATGATCTTATTGTCATACGCTCTCAACTTAATTCTTATGCGCGATGACGGTTCTTGCTGTTTTTCTTTTTTAGTAGCCATTTATAATGTGCTGGGGAACTAAAACCACGACGCTTTGCGTCGTGGTCCAAGATTATGCGTTTATTTTGGTTACAGCTCCTGCACCTACAGTTTTGCCGCCTTCCCTAATGGCAAAACGCTGCTTTTCCTCCATAGCGATAGGAGCAATGAGCTTAACTTTAACACTTACTGTATCTCCAGGCATAACCATTTCAGTACCTTCCGGCAATGTAACCTCGCCTGTAACATCTGTGGTTCTGAAATAAAACTGTGGCTTATACCCCTTGAAGAAAGGAGTGTGTCTTCCACCTTCTTCTTTGGACAATACATAAACCTCTGCATCAAATTCAGTGTGAGGAGTAATAGATCCCGGCTTGGCCAAAACCTGACCGCGGGTTATATCTTCCTTCTTGAGTCCCCTCAAAAGCAAACCTGCGTTATCTCCAGCGCGGCCTTCGTCCAATTGCTTGTTAAACATTTCTATACCAGTAACAACCGTCTTCTGTGTTGGCTTGATACCAACTACTTCAATTTCTTCATTAATCTTAACCATACCTCTTTCAATTCGGCCTGTTACAACGGTACCTCGTCCTTCAATTGAGAAGATATCTTCTACGGGCATCAAGAAAGGCTTCTCAGTATCACGAACCGGCTCTGGGAAATAAGTGTCAACTGTATCTATAAGCTCTTTAATTGGCTTAAGTGCAGCATCGTCCTTAGACTTTGCTTCAAGCGCCTTCAACCCAGAACCTCTTATAATAGGAGTCTTGTCTCCAGGAAATTGATATTTGTTCAACAATTCTCTTATCTCAGCCTCAACCAAATCCAACATCTCTGGATCATCAACTTGGTCAACTTTATTTAAAAATACAATTATATTCGGCACACCAACCTGCCTTGCAAGAAGAATGTGCTCTCTGGTCTGTGGCATAGGACCGTCAGTTGCGGCAACAACCAAAATAGCTCCATCCATCTGAGCGGCTCCCGTAATCATGTTCTTGATGTAGTCTGCGTGACCTGGAGCATCAACGTGAGCATAGTGACGGTTCGGGGTCCAGTATTCAGAGTGGTGCAAAGCAATGGTAATGCCCCTGGCCCTTTCTTCTGGGGCATTGTCTATTTGATCAACTTTTTCGACACGGGCTCCGTAACCCTCATCTTTCAACAAATCTAATGTATGCAAAATTGACGCCGTAAGAGTCGTCTTTCCATGGTCAACGTGACCGATAGTACCAATATTCAAGTGGGGCTTGGATCGTTCGAATTTCTCTGCCATTTTTATTTAAAGTTATAGTTGCCAGTTTCTGGTTGCCAGTAAAATAACTTGCTACCAAAACCCAACATCCTATCTGTAAAAACACGGTAAGGGCATTATAACCGAAGGCTCAATTGCAGTCAACAGTCTGATCTAGTGCCTCTTGTGGATTGTGTTTGCTGACAATCACAACTCCAGTTCCTCTCTTTGTCTTATCTCTTCTCTCAGTGACTCAATTTCTTTATTGAGTTTTTCGACAGCTCCTTGATCCTGCATGTTTTCGGAAGAAGTATCATTTTCTATTATATCTCTAAAAACAGATTGTTCTTTAGAAAATCCCTTCTGCAATTCTTCATATTTGTCATAGGGCAAAATCACAAAAGAAGGCTCGTCTTTATCTAAAACCAAAATGCCGCCCAACTTTTCAGCCATTTTTTTCAAGCGCTCAAAATCCATGTCGTTGAGTATATGTATATCAAACATGATCAACTGATGCAAGAACCCCTTGACCCATCGCAATAATTTTGTTAACCTTTTTCCAATTATGGAAGAGTCCGAGACAATAGCCAAAAACTACGAATTTGCATATCACATCAGTCCAGACCTTGAAGATGCCGATGTTGCAGCTAAGGTTCAAGAGCTTAATCAGATCCTAACTCAGAATGGTGGATCTATTTTGTCTTCCAAGGAACCGCGCAAGATACACCTTTCATATCCCATAAAAACCAAGAATTATGCTTTTTTTGGAACAATGGATTTTTCAACAGCTCCAGAATCAATAGAAAGGGTTAATTCCCAAATGAAACTTCAGCCATCTGTACTTAGATATATCCTGATATCCAAGCCAGACATTCAGGAGCTAAGAATACTTGGACAATATCGTCATAGAACAAAACCGATTAAAACACATGAACCCAAAACTCAAGAAACGATAAATAAGACAACACCTAAGACCAAAGAAGAAACCGAACAATTGGAACAGGAGATAGAGAAAGTTATAGAAGGAATATAAAAAAAAATAGATAGCCCTCCTACGCTAAAGCTACTGACGGGCACTTCTTCGCTCCAGAGGAAATGCCTGCACTTCGTAGCTCAGTCAGGAGCGAAGAAGTGAATTTAAACAAAGTTTTCCTGGTAGGCCGCTTAGCTGCTGATCCGGAATCAAGAACAACTACATCAGGTCAGGTAGTATCCACAATTCGCCTAGCAACAAGCAGAGTGTGGAATGACAGAAATACTGGCCAAAAACAAGAACAAACAGAATTCCACACTATTGTAGCCTGGGGTGGCTTGGCCGACATAATTTCTAAATATTTGCGTAAGGGGCAGTTGGCCCTGTTTGAAGGAAGGATTCAAACCAGGTCCTGGCAAGGACAGGATGGCGTTAAAAGATATAAGACGGAAATTGTGGCAGACAATATGCAGCTCGGACCCAAAGCAATGAATACAGGAGCAAGCTATCAATCTGGGAACAACAGCGACCAATCGGCACCGCGTTCTCCAAACTCTTCCTATTCCGCCAAGCAATCCGATAACAATTCTGCCAAGGTTTTACTAAAAGAAGAAGACATACCAGTAATAAATGAAGACTCGCCAATTACTAGCGATCCAGTTGCTGGTGATGAAAGTGATGATATAGAAGAAAAAGAAATCGATCTTAAGGATATACCTTTTTAGAAAATAACTTAGCTCTCCTATGCCAAAGCTACGGATAGGCACTTCTTCGCTCTAGAAGAACTGCCTGCATTTAGTAGCTCGCTGGGAGCGAAGAAGTGGTTTGTAACGCATGTCAGGAAAAAATAAATTACGTTGACTACAAACAAACGGACACTCTCCGCAAATTTGTTTCAGGCCAATTTAAGATAACATCTTCAGCCAGAACTGGGCTCTGCCAGAAACACCAGAGAATGGTTTCCAACGCTGTGAAGAAAGCTCGTTTTATGGCACTTATGCCATATACAAGGTTGCAAACAATTAAAAAATAGTATGCCCTAGAATCTAATTTTGCATAAAGACCACGCCTAGGCGTGGTCTTTATTATTTTATATATTAAAAAATGGCCTAGTGGCCACATTAATTAGTCTCTACAAACCTTAGACCATACTCGCCTAGAACAAAACTTAAAAATTTAGACATTTCTTCATCTCGAAATATACCGTTGCTTTCAAAAGCAATATGCCACTCTCTTTTTTTCCAAAAAAACAAACCCTTAACCCTCTTTTCATAAACAACTATCTTACTCCAATCAGAAGAAATCGGATCTTCATTAACAAAATCGATTAGTAGCCATGGCTTGCCATCATTAAGATCATTATAAACCAAGACGTAATGGACCTCGTCTCCAGAATCTCTCAGCTCTCCACACTGTTCTAAGATCTCTCGGTTGCTAAGGGCCAAACAAATAGCCTTAACACCTGGAAATAAAGCTATCTCGCCACAGTACGGCTTAGAAACACGGCTAAAAGTACTAAAGTTAGATATCGGTACTTCTTGAGCATTTCCACTACCTGCGAACATCAGGACCATTAAAACAAGTGGTATGTTATTGATCTTAAACAAACTCATTTTACTCCTCCCAATTAAAAAGACCTGCGAATACTTTAGCAGGTCTTTTTAAAATGTCTAGATTAAGCTTCTTTGACTGCCGCAGCCTTGCGCACCGCACCGAGAATCTCTTTTTCTACCTTCGGGTTTTCTTTCAGGAATGTCCTGGCACCCTCTATCCCTTGGCCCAGCTTCTGCTCACCGAAGTTATACCAAGCACCAGCCTTGTTCACGACACCGAGAGTAACTCCAGTATTAACTAGGTCAGCATGACGCGATATGCCCTCGTTGTAGAGAATATCAAATTCAGCAGTTCTGAACGGAGGTGCAACTTTATTTTTTTCAACTTTAGCCTTGTGGCGATTACCGACAATTTTCTCACCTGACTGGATTTGAGCTGAACGTGCAATCCTGACTATTACTGAAGCATAGAAATTTAAAGCCAATCCACCAGGCTTAGTCTCAGGGTTACCAAACATTACACCGATCTTTTGTCTTATTTGATTAATAAACAGTACAGTTGTGTTGGTCTTAGCAATTATACCAGTGAGTTTCCTCAGGGCATGCGACATCATACGTGCCTGCAATCCCATATGCTGCTGGTCCATTTCTCCCTCTATCTCTGCCCTGGGAGTGAGAGCGGCAACTGAATCTACGACAATCAAATCAACACCACCAGACCTAACTAATGTTTCAACTATTTCGAGACCCTGTTCTCCCGTATCAGGCTGAGATATCAGTAAATCATTTATTTTTACCCCAATCTTCTTTGCATACTCTGGATCAAGAGCGTGTTCGGCGTCAACGTAGGCTGCAATACCACCTGATTTCTGAACCTCCGAAACCAAATGCAAAGCCAGTGTTGTCTTACCACTTGATTCCTGTCCATAGACTTCGATTATGCGGCCGCGTGGCATACCACCGACACCCAAAGCTAAATCTAATGATATTGAGCCAGTTGGGATAACATCAACATCAACCCTTGGAGCATCCCCAAGTTTCATAATAGCTCCGTCTCCATATTTCTCTTGGATCTCTTTAACGGCCAGGTCCACACTTCGTCCATGCTCAGAACCAGAAACCTTGTTAGATATATCTACTTTTTTGTCTTCCTTTTTGTCCTTAACCATTTTTTATAATCGACATCCTCCGGGTTGCCAATTAAATTAATTATTAGATTACTAATTATTAACAGCTCTCAAATAAAATTCAAGCTCATTACTGTGTTCATCCTCTTCATTCCTCGATCGCAATCTTATCATCCAACTTAGGATCGAGTTCAATGGACGCAGTTTCAGCAACAGCAATTCCACCAGGCTTCACATACACCTCTCTTGGTTTTGCACCATCCCCAGGCCCAATAACACCCCTCTCTTCCAGAATATCAAGCAATCTTGCCGCCCTGGCATAGCCCACACGCAACCTGCGCTGAAGTAATGAGGCAGAAGCCTTGCCGGCCTGTATAACAACCTCCTTGGCCTCACCAAACATATCGTCACCAGCATCTTCATTGTCAGCACCAGCAGTGCTAGCAACAATCTCATCTGGATCTATCTTGAGTTCGGTCTCACCGACCTCATCCGATTCTTCACCAAGCTGTTCAGCTTGTTGTTTTATAAACCTGACGACATCCTTAACTTCTTTTTCATTAACGTATGATCCTTGTATTCGACGGGGCCTTGAAACATCGCCGGAAAGGAAAAGCATATCTCCATTGCCAAGCAATTTCTCAGCACCAGCCATATCCAATATCGTGCGTGAATCTATCTGCGAGGCAACCTGTAATGCGATACGTGAAGTTATGTTTGCCTTAATCAAACCGGTTATTACCTCTACTGATGGGCGCTGAGTGGAAACAATGAGATGTATACCGACCGCACGAGCCATCTGCGCAAGGCGCACAATGGCCGCTTCAACATCACGACCATGAGACGCCATCAAATCAGCCAATTCATCAATAACAACTACAATAAATGGCATCATCTCTTCTTTGGCGGCTACCTGCTTTGTATTAAAGGAAAATATATCTCGTGATCCAGATACAGAAAGGCGTTCATAGCGCTTATCCATCTCTCTTACCGCCCAGCGCAGAGCATTTACAACTTTTTTAGAATCAACTATTACGGGAGTTATCAAATGCGGTATACCGTTGTACAATGACAACTCTACTCTCTTTGGATCAACTAAAATCAGCTTCAACATATCTGGAGAATGTTTATATAAAAGCGATAGAAGTATTGTGTTTATGGAAACAGACTTACCAGTGCCAGTAGCCCCAGCAACAAGCATGTGCGGCATCTTTTCAAGTCCTGCCATTACAGGAAATCCGGCGACATCTCGTCCAATAGCTATCGGCAAGAAATATTTACTCTTTTTAAACTCCTCTGACTCGAACATGTCACGCAGACCAACAATAGCTGACTTCTTGTTTGGCACCTCTATACCAACCAAAGCCTTGCCAGGAATGGGGGCCTCGATACGTATTGGGTGTGCGGCAAGAGCAAGCTCAAGGTCACTCCTTAGGGTCGTGATCTTGGTTAACTTAACACCTATAGCTGGTCTAAGAGTAAATTGAGTTACTGCTGGCCCGATCGAAACCTCACCCATCTCTACATCTATCCCAAAATTAGAAAGTGTTCTTTTGATTATGGAGACATTTGCATTAATATCCCCCGAACGTGGCTGATCCTTGTCAGAATTAAGTATTTCTAAAGGAGGTAACGTCCATTTGCCAGACTTGGATGATTTTATTACAAAGTCGCGCTCTTCATTATCAGACTTGGCTAATTGTGCCTTGACTGCCGCTGGCTGAGACTTGGCTTTTGCCGCCGCGGCGGCAGCCGCAGCCTCCTCAGCTTTTATATCTACTATCTGCATACCGCGCTTTATGACAACGTTATCCTTTAGATCTAGGGGTTCTACGCCTTCTTCTAATTCTTGTTTTCTGAACAAAAGTCTGTGTACTGGAATATTAAGAGCAACAAGAATTGAAACAAAAAGCAAAATTATCAACACGATGACAGAGGAAGTGAACCCCACAGCCTTCAAGATTGGGAATCCAATTATTAAACCCAAATAACCTCCCTGATCAATTCTCGTCGATAAATTGCCATCGCCCAGAATATAGAACAAGGCCAAAAATGACAAAACAAAAAGCGCTGTACCTGCGATAGCGCTTGAATATATCTTACGTGAAATTGACTTAAGAAATGCTGTACCCAATATTGCTAGACCGACTGGAACTAAAAATATTCCCCAACCGAACAATGAACTCACAAATTCTGAAAAAATCTCTCCAGCGCTACCCGCCTTATCAAAAAAAGCTAATATACTAACTGCTGCCAAACCCAAAGATATTACCCCCCAGATTCCATTTTTTGTTTCTTGTGATAATCCAGAGGCCCCCTTATCTTCAATTGCCTTGCTGGCAACTTTTTTATTTTTTAATTTATTTACCTTTTTGATAGCCATGCATTAATTCTATAAAAAAGACTCCCACAAATCAATCTTTCATGATACCACCCACGCCCCCCTTGAGACCTCCTGCACTTGCAGTATTTGACTCGGCCTGCTTTCTAAACTTAAGAAAGTTTCTAAAAAAAGAAATAGCCCAAAAAATAATGACTAGCAAAATAGAAACCTTGAAATACAACAATTCTGGATCTTTGGATTCGAGAGAAGATTTTAGAGCAATATTTTCAACATATAATTTATTTATATCGGAATTCAGTTTTGTAAAATCATGAATACTAACAGCAAAAACTTCTGGATCAAATCGTGCAGCATCTTGAGCATCGGCCGAGCGTCTTGGTTTATAAAGAGGTATGTTTAGCAACTCCCCCGGGAAAATAAGATCCGGGTCTCTTTTTTCCATACTTGGGTTAATTTCTGGATTTGTAATTTCCTCAACCTTAAGATCAAATTTATGAGCTATTTTTGTCATATTATCTCCATATTTAACTTCATATGTTATCAATTCTAATAGCATTGACTCCGGCTTACTTAGCGCCTGCTCATAAAATGATTGTCCAAAAGAAACAACGGGGAAAATAGCCAAAACCAGACTCAGTCCAAGCTTATTAATGGTTCTCATTTTAGTTCTCCTTTTTAATGTTCAAAAATTCAATCGAATTATAAATAAACATTTATTATTGTCAAATCACAACATGTAATGTTATTAATAGTGTAATGATAGATTTAAACATACCGATAGAAAAAATTGGCCGGGTTGGACCCAAATTTCTAGCTCGACTTAAAAAGCTTGGTATCAAAAGCATACGCGATCTTCTTTGGCACATACCAACCCGCTATGAAGACTACTCAAACCTAGTAGAAATATGCGACATAAGTGAAAAGGGCCAGTCCGTAAGCATAGCAGGTCAAGTATCCACGATAGATTTGGCTCGCTCATGGAGAAGGAGAATGACAATAGTAAATGCTGTCATACGGGACGAGAGCGGTTCAATTCGTGCTGTCTGGTTCAATCAACCTTACATATTAGATACCCTGCGTCCTGGAACTCTGGTTAGTATTTCTGGCAAAATTTCAGCTGACAAAAAAGGTCTGTACTTTTCATCTCCATCCTATGAAAAGATCTCCGCTGAAGAAGTCGGAAATCAAGATAAAAAAATCAATTTAACCCACACCGCAAGACTAGTTCCAATATATCCAGAAACCGAAGGTCTCACCTCAAAATATTTACGTTTTTTAATAAAACCCTTGGTAGAGAGAGCGGCAGGTACTCCAGACCCTCTTCCACAATATCTGCTCAAAAAACACAACCTACCAACTCTCCCTCAGGCTATTAAAATGATACATTTTCCAAATGAACTCATCGAAGCAGAACAAGCAAGACAAAGATTCGCCTTTGAGGAGATACTGCTTTTTCAAATAAAAATGCTTCGTGACCACCAACAGCTTAGATCACTTATCGCTCCACAAATTTTTTTTGATAAAGAATCGATATCAAACTTTGTTAAAAACCTGCCATTCGATCTTACGAACGACCAGAGAATTGCGACATATGAAATACTCCAAGACCTGGATAAAACCTTCCCCATGAACAGACTTCTTAACGGTGATGTAGGTTCAGGCAAAACAGTAGTGGCTCTAATCGCCGCCTTCCAATCATCTCTGAACGACCTCCAAACCGTTTTTATGGCACCAACAGAAATACTGGCCAATCAACACTATGAAACAATCAAAAAAATGATTTTCAGAAACAAAAAAAATAATGGCCGGCGGATCAGAATAGGACTTCTTACAAGTTCTTCGGCAAAACAATGGCCGATAGATGAGGTAACTGAAGAAAACATAACCAAAAAAATTATGGCGCAAAAAATAGCACATGGAGAAATCGACATATTAATAGGTACTCATGCAGTGATTTCCACCAAAGGCGCCGCGCCCGCCTCTGGCCGGGGATCAGCCTCTAGCGGACAAAATTCGATTTCTTTTGCTAAATTAGGCCTTGTGGTAATAGATGAACAACATCGTTTCGGTGTTGCCCAGAGAATGGCGTTACAAAAAAATTCAGGCTCTAGCTCAATTCCACACTTACTAAGCATGACAGCCACTCCCATACCACGCACTCTTGCCTTAACAATATATGGGGACTTGGATGTGTCTCTGCTAAAAGAAAAACCTAAAAATAGACTACCGATACAAACTCGAGTAGTAAGCCAGGATAAAAGAAAAGATGCTCACAAATTTATTGGGGAACAGGTCTCTCAGGGAAGACAAGTCTTTGTTATATGTCCCAGAATAGATGTTGCAACAGTAACTGAAAACAAAACACAAAAAACATCTCAAGCCCAAATAGCCTGGGCAGAGGTTAAAGCAGTAACAGAGGAGTACGACAAACTTTCTAAATTAATCTTTCCGGACAAAAGAGTCGCAATGTTGCACGGAAAATTGAAACCCAAAGAAAAGGATAAAATAATGAGAGATTTTAAAAACGGACACCATGACATTCTTGTGTCAACCTCTGTGGTAGAAGTTGGCGTAGACGTGCCAAACGCAACCGTCATGATGATAGAGTCGGCGGAGAGATTTGGACTAGCACAATTGCACCAATTTAGAGGCAGGGTCGGACGCGGAACAGAACAATCCTACTGTTTCTTATTTACAAGCTCAGAATCAACCCCGGCAGGAAGAAGACTTAAAGCAATGGAGAAAACTAATGACGGATTTAAGTTGGCCGAAGAAGATCTTAAGATACGAGGACCCGGAGAATTTACCGGCACCAAACAATCTGGACTACCTGATATCGCCATGTCATCCATAAGCGACATCGAGCTTATAAAAAAAGCCCGACTCGAAGCCAAGCTTATTATAAAAGAAGATCCATCTCTAAAAAAATATCCAGCCCTCTCCAACAGACTGGATGAAATACAAAAATTCGTTCATTTTGAGTAATCTTTAAATTTTAGTTCGCCTTAATTCTTACTTTGGGTGTAACCCAAAATCCCATATATTTACCCAGCATTAGTCTTATCTGAGCCTCTAAGCCAGGCACTGAGCCAAGCAATATGGTAGTGGCCGGAAATAATATCCACTGGAGAACCATCCACACATGCTTAAGTTTGCCAAAACGCGGTGGGCGAGGCGGCAATATAAAAATTGTCATTACGGCAGAGGTAACCAAACCA
The DNA here is from genome assembly GCA_036517175.1 of Minisyncoccota bacterium. GTDB lineage: Bacteria > Patescibacteriota > Minisyncoccia > 2-02-FULL-40-12 > IGHO2-01-FULL-4-A > 2-01-FULL-44-17. The sequence continues at coordinate 10,617 of DATDXQ010000029.1, read as the reverse complement.
AGCATCGCAAACGTCATAATAGCTCTAGTGAGGAAGGGTAGGTTGAAAGATAAAACAGTCTGGTTAAACTCATTACCACCAACTATCACAGGGAACCAACCAAGCAAAAAAATCATGATAGCGTTAGTCGCCCAGGACCAGAATCTCTCAAGCATAGTCATCGTCAATTTAATTTTTTTAATAGCCGGAATAGATTTGTTTTTTATAAAACCAAAAAGGAAATATGGAACGTTTTCAACTCCGTATCCCCACCGACGTTGCTGCTTATAAACGTTGAGCATTGTTTGCCAAAACTTTGGCGCAACATTTGCATCCATCGAAACAGGATAATACATAGGAACTACTTGATAATTACTGTCGTACCTCAGAAAACACTGCCAAAATATTCTGGAATCTTCAGAAACCATATTTGTCTGCCAAAAATCTATGTCTATGAGTACCTGAAGCGGCATTGAATGACTTGAAAAAGTCGTATCGGATTCCATCCTTTCCTGCTTGATCGTGTGCCAAAAAGTTGAAGAAAAAGAGACAACCCTTGCGAAAGCAGGAGCTTCCCAAATATTATTTGTATAAAAAGGTACTGGCTGATAAGAAGCACGAAGCGGATTTGCGGTATTCAAAAAAACATATGTCAATCTACCGAAATATTCCGGAAAAACGATTGTGTCTACATCGAAAGCCGAAACAAGAACGTGATCATGACCTATGCCCATCGAATCTACTATTTCCTTTTTCGCATATTTACCCGCCCAAGCGATATTCGAACCCTTACCCGCTATTTCCCCTGGAATATTAGCAGGATGCCTAATAAAATTTAATTTTAAAAATGAATTTCCGTGCTTGGCAAAAACTTCCTGTGAAACAGAAGAATTAAAATCCGAACCAACATTTTCCTCCTGGGCCACCACAACAATAATTCTATTCTTCGGATAATTAGAATTTGCCAAACCATCCAGTGCTCCGTTTATAACTTCGGCGCCTTCATTGTAGGTCGGCAATATAACAAGATGATACATATCCTCCCAGGATTTTATCGTTGAAAGTTGGTAGCCAGAAACAGGGAGCTGTCTCAATTTTTCAAGCCAGTTAACCTTCATGTTCTTGCGCAAAGAAGAAAAAGAAACACGCAGGTGAAATGACAGATATACTGTTTTAACTAGCCAATAAACATCAAAAATTATAATGAAAATAGCTACAAAAACAGGAACAAAAAAAGACAGAAAAACAATCAAGACCAGCGTCCCAAGCGATAAAAAACCTGGCAGAATTTCAAAAAACCGATACAATAACCGGTCTTTTTTATCACTAATATCGGTAGCTCTACCTATTTTGAGATATTCATATTCCACAGAATTAGGTTACCAAAAGTAGAGCACGCCGGCAAGAATCAATAATCTAGGCTCTTAAGTCAAGAGCAAAGCGAAAAATCTCGTCCTCCATATCAGATATCCCCGACTTAACATTCCGCTCCATATCGGCTAGCTCAATAAAAAATTTGGTTATATCACCCAATTCATATTTTGCAGATTGATTGAATGTTTTTTTAACAACATAGGGATTGAGCCCAGTCCTCCTGGTCAATTCAGAATAAGGAATAGCCTTTTTGACTAAATCTTTAACTCTTAGGAGATTCCTGAATTGATAAAGTAACATCGAGAAAACATAGTAAGGATCAGCACCCGATTCGAAGTTATCATGCAACAGTTTAATGGCACGCATAGAATTACGCTCAGCCACGGCATCAACTGTATTAAATATTTTGATATCTTCACCGACCACTACCATACTATCCACATCTTCAGCGGATATAATATTCTTCTTGCCTACTTCGCTATAACAGACGAGCTTGGCTAACTCACAACTAAGCAACCATGAATTACCCCCAATCAATTTTATCAGCTTACTCACCGCAGCAGCCTCAATAGATTTGCTACAAAGAGCAACTTCTTTTATAATCCAAGATTCTAATTGTCTATCAGACAACACCTCACTCTTTTTCACCAAGCTGGGCTTTGAAGAAATCAAAGAGAAAAAAATTTTATCCTTCTTAACTAATGCGGCTTCAGATTGATTCTCGCACAAAACCAAAATAACATTTTTATCTTCCAATATAGACCATTTTTTTATGATATTAGTCATTTCTTTGCTAACACTAAAAGGCGATCTTAACACAACCAATCTTTTTTCATTAAAAAAAGAATTTGTTTTTATGTAGTCTTCTATTTTTTCGCAACACCCAGCCATACCATCGCTTGCATCCATACGCAAAAAGCCCATGCCACTGGAGTTTTTATTAGTGTATCCTTCTACTACTTTGTCCAAATTTTGTTTCAGCCGATAACCGTCGGCACCATAAAGAAAGATTATCATCTTGCATCAATTTCTATCCAGATGTTACCTGGAGTAAACTTAATTTCCTTATTATTCAGATCATAAAAATACAGTTTTGAGTTGTCATCTTTTTTGTCCCAAGTTCCCTTTATTTCTTCCCCATTTTTATACACAACAGCTTGCCCAGAACCAACAGTCTTAACTCTTATATAATCTTTATTAATAGGAGCCCAGGTTGTTTTCATTATGACAACATTCTTCGCATCCACCTGTTTTAAGTTATTTTTATCAATCTCCTGGCTACCCGCACGCCAACGCAGATATGAGTTTTTAGCTTGATCATATTTCCAAACCACATCAAAACCCTTATTGAATAACGTGGGGGGCTGGATTAAATCCACACTTTTATCATTTTTGTCATGCGGATAAACAATGTTTGTGTTATCTGTTTTATAACCTAACTGTGTAACAGCCTGGGCAAGCAAAGAAAAATCAGTAAAAGCATTATGGGGTCTAGGAATTGAGCCTTTTCTATAATAAATAGTTCCGTCGTATTTTAGACCGTCTATGTTATCTATGACTCCCTTGTTAAGTTCTTCCAAAACTTCATGCTCTCCTCCAAAGTGAGCATAAATCGCATTAAGACCTAAGGCCAAAGGTAAAAAATCTAGACGTGAAGAACGGATTGAACCAACTTCGTTGGGTCTATTGCACTGATAAACCGCCATCATCCTGGTAAATCCATTATTCACAACCGGCATCTCAAAAACTACATCTGCTTCAGCGATTCCTGACAAAGGCCTGGCCTCTTTGTCCGATGACAACATAACCGCATACGGCCTGGAGTTATAATTACCGCACTCAATCCCAGCTAAAGCGCTAACACCAATTTTATCACCCTTAACATCGCTACTGTTTATATCAATATTATTTTTCCCAAAAACAAAAAATAAAATAACTGCAATAATCAAAACCGCACCGACAGCAACCCAAACATATTTTTTATTAGTTAAAAATTTCATTTGATATTCAGCTACTTCTGATGTACCGGGCAATAGTGAGCCGACCTGGTTGCAACAACGATTCGCTTTATGATTCCCCCGTCTCGCTTCTGACATTTTTCTCCAGTTAACTGGTAAGCTCTCTGCATGTTCTGATAATTTCCGAACTCACCATTAAGAGTCCTATAATCCTGCATACTATCGCCTTTTGCTCTTATTGCTTTCTCCAAAACAATTCTAATATTTTTGTAAATTAGCGCCAATTCCTTGTCGTTAAGTTCCTCCGTACGATGTAGGGGGGCAATACCTGAATACCACAATATTTCATCCGAATAAATATTACCTATACCCACAATCACAAATGGGTCCATAAGAACTTTTTTAATCGGTCCCTTCCTGCGACGCATTAGTTCTATAAAATTTTTGACAGTGAATTTCCGCTCAAGCGGTTCTGGACCCAATTTGCCTATTTCATTAATATTTTCAATTTTATCAGTATCTCCCAAGAACACCTTTCCGAATCTTCTTACATCTGATAGGCCGAGCATATAGCCGTTGCTCAAGTATAAAACAAATCTAATAAAACGATTGTAGGGGTCTGATTTAATAGGACCACTTATTGCTACTTCAACCTTTTTGCCAGAGACTTTCCACTTTCCATAAAGAAGGTGCCCTGAAATCTTTTGGTGTATTATCAGAGTTTTACCTGCCGATAAATCCATCATTATATATTTTGCACGCCTGTGAGCACGTAAAATCTTGAGTCCCTTAATCTCGTGCCGGAATTTTTCCAGAGAATGGGTCTTAATCGTTCTCGGCCAATCAGTCCAAGCATCCTTAATCTTAAGTCCGACCACTTTGTGGTTAAGTTCTCTGACAATAGTTTCTACTTCTGGTAGTTCTGGCACGGCATCGAAGGTTCCGAGTTAGTCGGCCGCGAGGGTTCCCATTAAAATACCTGTAAAGCTCATGAGATTTTTATGGGAGACGCGTAGCCGACACTTGGAATCGCTGTTATTTTATTAAATGGTGTCCATTTCCTGCCAATTCTTACCACATTTAACATCTACCACAAGCGGCACATCTAGTTTGTGGACTGACTCCATTATTTTTTTCAATTCTGGGGAAACTTTCTTGAATAGATTGTCTTTAATCTCAAAAACTAACTCATCATGAACCTGCAACAACAACCTGGCGTCATTTTTTTCAAAGTTTTTATTTATATAATTAAATACTGCGATCATGGCCAATTTCATAATATCAGCTTCGGTACCTTGTATAGGATGATTTATCGCCATTCTTTCGGCCTGTGCCTGCACTTGGGGCATGGTTGAGTAAATATCAGCAATGGGCCTGCGGCGACCCAAAATAGTTTCTACATATCCATCACGGTGAGCTTTTTCTTTCATGTTATTCATGTATTTCGCTATACCGGGAAAATCATTAAAATACTTGGTAATAAATTCCCTGGCTCTTTGCGTGGTAACCCCTGTGGCACGCGCAAACCCAACTGAACCCATACCAAATAGTATTCCGAAGTTCAAAGCCTTTGCCTGGCGTCGCATCTCTTTGTCTACATTCTCAAGAGATACGCCAAAAACTTCTGAAGCCGTGGCAGTATGTATATCTTCTCCTCGCCTGAAAACATCTATCATTTTACTGTCGCCTGCGATATGAGCTGCGATTCTGAGCTCAATTTGAGAGTAATCGCAAGACACCAACGTATAATCATTCGCAGCCACAAATGCTTTTCTGAACTCCTGTCCAAGCTCAGTTTTAATCGGTATGTTTTGTAGGTTTGGATTTTCTGAAGAAAGCCTACCTGTTCCAGCGCCAGTCTGATTGTATGTGGTATGCACCCTGTGATCCTCCGAATCAACCAAGGCTGGAAATGGTTCAATATATGTTGTCTTTAATTTTTGAAGTTCCCTGTACTCTAATAAAGAATCAATTATTGGATTGCCTTCGCGTAACTTTTCAAGTTCTGGTGCGGCTGTAGATAAGGCACCCCCCGCGGTCTTACGAACCCTACCCTTGATACCAAGCTTTACAAAAAGTATCTCACTCAACTGCTGAGGTGAGTTAATGTTAAATTCCTGACCGGCAAATTTATATATATTTTTTTCTAATTTATTGAGTTCTTTGTTGCTAGACTTAAGCAGATCAGCCAAAATATCAGTATCGACGCTGATGCCGTTTGACTCCATTTCTGCTAAAACCGGCAAAAGCGGCATCTCAATGTCTTCAAAGACTTTTACTAAATTTAGACTCTTAAGTTTTTCCTCAAGACTGTTTCTTAACTTACTCAGCTGAGCAGGCATATTTTTTAAATCTTCTACAGGCAAATTACCGAATTCTGAATAGTAAACTGTTTGGAAACTGTAATCCTTGCTATCTGGACTAATTAAATAAGCAGCAACTGATGTGTCAAAAACAGGGTTAATGATATTCTGTTTTTTCTTAATAGCCTCCTTAAAAAACTTCTTAAGTTCGTGTCCTACAACTAACCTTTTGCCGTCAGATAATATTTTTTTTAAATCTGATTCTACATCAAAACCGGCCACATAAAAAGTGACCTTATCAGTCTCGTCCGATGAAGCAACATCCTCAGTTTTCTCAGAAGAGTCGATATCCAATGATGCCTGAGCTGTAATACCTATTTCTGGCAATCGTTTCAAAAGGCTGGAAAAACCTAAATCGTGAAAAACCTTCTCGATCTTGGACAGATTAGCATTTTTGCGCCAATCAGATTTATTAAAATCGAAATCAACTTCTAAATCAGTAACAATGGACGAGAGCTGCTTTGAAAAAAAAGCTTGATCTTTGTTTATTATCAGTTTCTCGGCAAGCTTCTCGCTGACTTTGTACTCTTTCAATTTGTCAGATTTATCTTTCTCAGTCATCGCCTCAAGACACTCATAAAGTTTGTCCAAGCTGCCAAATTTTTGTATTAGATCTGCTGCTGTTTTCTCTCCAATACCAGGAACACCTGGTATATTGTCGGACGGGTCACCCTTTAATCCTCTGTAATCATTAAGTTGTTCTGGCTTTAGGCCGTATCGATCAAAAACTGCATCTTCATCGTAAACAACCGTGTCGCTTACTCCCTTGCGTAATGTAAAAACCACCACCTTCTTGTTATCAACTAATTGGAGTGTATCCAAATCACCAGTAGCTATTACCACCTGGAGGTCAGGTTCTTGTTTGGCCCGGACCGCCAAAGTACCAATCAAATCATCCGCCTCATATCCAGGCATTTCATAAACAGGTATTCCAAAAGCGCCCAAAGAATCCTTAACAAGCGGGATCTGATCATACAACTCCTGAGGAGCCTTTTGTCTGTGCAATTTATACTCAGCGAACTCCTCGTGCCTAAAAGTCGGTCCGGCCAAATCAAACGTAGCCGCTATATAGTCCGGCTTCATTTCCTTAATTATTTTTATGAGAATCGAGTTAAAACCAAAGACAGCGTTTGTCACAACACCCTTGGGCGAAGTAAGTGGCGGCAAAGCATGAAAGGCACGATGCACCAACGCATTACCATCAATTAGAATCAGTTTCTTCATTTTATAATTTTCCCAAAACCAGACCATGATGTTTTTGGGCATTCCGTCGAGCAAATTGCATGGTTGATTTTTGATATAATATTTCTTCATCAAAAATCAAATTTGTGAGACGAAATAGCAGAGCGAGTCGCTGGACGAGCGCAGCGGCACAAAAACATTGTGGTCTGGTTTTTATAATTTTATAAGTTCAACGTTATTTTCCTCGAATTATTATCAATATGATCTATGTGAATCTTAATATATTTCTTGGGTAAAATTTTACTGACACGTTCAGCCCACTCAATTAAAACAATATTCTCAGGATTAGAAATTATTTCTTCTATACCAAGAGGTAGCAAATCTCTGTAATCCCTTAGTCTATATGCATCAATATGAACCAACAATTTATAACTTTTAGATTTCAATTTATAGTTTTTCATAATTACAAAAGTCGGACTTGTAATATGTGACCTGACTCCCAGATATTTTGCAAAAGCCTTAACAAAAGTTGTCTTACCGGCCCCTAACTCACCTTCAAGCGCCACCACAACAGCACTGGAACCAAGCCTGTTCTCCATTGTCTTTCTGGCAATTTCAGTGGCTATTTTTTGTGTTGACTTAACACTTTTTGAGACCATCTCCATCAAATAATTCTAGCTTTTTTAGCATTATTTTTCAAATAAAAACCGCCCATTTGGCGGCTTTAAGAATAGATCCACAAAAAAATATCCATATTGATACCTATTTCTCTGCAAATATAAGCTATATTGGAAGGAGCAAATTGATCAGAATAACATTGTATCCTTGCAACGTCCTTAGGTGATATATAGAACACTGGTCCCGCAGGTTTGGGATTAAATGTAAAATACCAAACAAGACCACTCTGTGGGATAGCACTGCCCATATCTAATTTCCACTCAACGTGCAACAGGTCTCTTAGGGCATTGGCCAAATTCAAACCAATTCGATCATGATTTTCTCTCAAACATTTTTCAATTTCTGAGTTCATCCTATGGGCCCACCCACCAGTTCTAAACCATGAACTACCAGAGCCTGGAATATTATTTAAATCTCCTCCAAGAAAATTAACAACTGCTTTCGCCATTGGGAAAAGTAATCCCTCTTCACTGTTTGGCAAACCCTTTTCGCCAAGATTGGAAGCATTGTAAAGAATATTCTCCAAAACATTATTTCTAAAAATCGAGGCTGATAGAGCTTGATCCATGCAAATTCACCTTTTAAAAAACTTAAGCATACCTTCGCATATATTTAAGTATTTGTCAATCTAAGACTGTTGTTTTTCAAATAAAAATCGCCCAGAATTAAATTACTCCGGGCGCAGGCATAATACGCAATTGATCTTTCATCAATAAACCTATATTTTTGCAATGCTCTAAAGTGTCTGCATCCAGTCGGCCAACTATTTTGTTCTGTATATTTACAACCTCAGCATGGGAAAAATAAAAATTACCGCTAAGATTTGTGGGTACAAACATAAGTCTAAAATGAATCCCACTCTCCCACCAGATATCTCTACGCTCATTTTTCCACTCAACATGCAACAAATCTCTCAAGGCTTCGACTAGGGCCGGCTTCATTAATTTGACGTTTAATTCTAGAGACCTTTCAACGCTTTCATTTAATCTCTCAGTCCAACCTCTAACCATGGATAATAAATTAGGGGAAGGTATTTTACCCACATCACCTCCCAAATAAAGTATCGTAGCAGAAGCCATCGGCAAGAGAATTCTTTCTTCCTGCCGGCTAAAATAATTGATGCCCTCTTCCGAAGCAAAATACATTATCAGATCAAGCACATCGCTATTAAAATTAACTTTGTCACGAGGAAGCATGCGCATTCTCCTTTTTTAAAAAACATGGCTTTTTGTTAAACTTAGTAGTAAAGTTAAAATATGTCAAATAGAATTTTTTCAGGCGCCAGACCATCTGGCAAGCTACATTTAGGTAACTATTTAGGTGCAGTTAAAAACTGGTTCGCTCTTAGCGAAGCCAGGGACGTAGAACAAGCAATTTTTGCTGTGGTCGATTATCATGGCATAACCACACCCTTTGATCCAAAAACATACCAGCAGCAGGTGATGGACGTGGTTTTAGATTATCTGGCCGCTGGACTGGACCCCAAGAAGGTACTCCTCATGCGCCAATCACGAATATCTGCCCACACAGAGCTGGCCTGGATTTTTAATACCATAACACCAGTCAGTTGGTTGGATAGACTGCCTACATACAAGGAGCAGCTTGAAAAAACCAAATATAACCATATGGGATTAATGGATTACCCAGTTTTAATGGCGGCTGATATTTTGCTATACAAAACCAACCTCGTACCAGTTGGCGAAGATCAGATGCCACACATTGATCTTGCAAACGAAATTGCCAAAAAATTCAACTCAATGTTCGGACAAACCTTTGACCCAATCAAGGCGCATCTAACTGAGGGCGCTCGTATTATGTCCCTACAAAATCCTCTTAAAAAAATGTCCAAGACCCCTTCGGCAGGCTCAGGGCAGGCTGGAGATGACTGTATCTATCTTGTTGACTCTCCAGATACTATCCGAGATAAAATCAAAAAGGCCATTACTGACTCCGGCAAAGAAATCACATTCAACAAACAAGACAAACCAGCCATTTCAAACCTGCTAACCATTTATCACTTACTATCAGGCAAGGCTGTATCAAGTATAGAAAATGAGTATTTTGGCAAATCATACTCTGACTTTAAAAAAGATCTCGCCGAGGTTGTGGTTAATTTTCTTAAACCATTTCAAGAAAAAAGAAAAGAGCTCGAAAGCGATCTGACTTATGTTCAGGACATGTTGACGGAATCTGAAGAAAATGCTAAAGTAATAGCTAATAGGACATTAACAGAAGTTAAAGAAAAAATGGGTTTACTTTAGGAGGCTTAGTGCACACAGAAAAAATTAGTTATCCGAATTTTTGGTTGATTTGTTTCTGGTTAGTTACGGGTTTTTTCTTGATTCTAGATGTAGCACCACCACATGCTAAACCATATATAGGTGCTGTGTTTATTTTCGATACGGTTGCTCTAGTATATACTCACTTGCGCTCGGTTTTTAAAAAACAAAGAGGAGGCGGCTAAATGGCATACCCATTCGACATATCCGGAAAATGTACAAAAAAAATAAAGAAAAGGGCCTGCGGAGGCAAGGTTGTTGTAGTCAGATCGCAAGTACCCGGTTTGATAGGGCCAGGCATACCTATGGGCTATGAGTGCTCTAAATGCAAAACGTCATATTCCTTTCCGCCGGTTCCAAATATTCGAATTCCGAAATTTAGAAAAAAAATTACGCGACCAACTTCTCAATGAGAAGTTTTTTATTACTCCAGAATATACCTAATTAATTTTTTAGTGTCCTCCACGCCCTCCACCCCAAAACACTGTACCTCAGTTCGAAGAACTGGCGAATCATTACCGCCTTCAAATAGCGCATCGCCCACAAACAACATATCACTTGGATGAACGCCAAGATGTTCTTTAATTTGTTTAATTCCATATTCCTTATCTATACCTTTGCGAGTCACGTCTATCGACGTATAGCCCGCCGCTCGCACCTCCATTTCCGGGAGATAATTTTGCAAAATTTTTAGAATTTTAATTTTTAGTTCACCATTCTCTTTTTTCCATTCTTCTTTTAAATCAAGTGGCGCATTTTGACCAAGAGCCGAAAAAGTTATTTCCGAACCTCTATCCTCTACAA
>DATDXQ010000028.1:0-80992 GCA_036517175.1 Minisyncoccota bacterium | reverse complement strand
GAATCTTATGAGTTGGCCGCTTATGTTGGGGCCTACAAAATGGAACTCGATGCTGTTACGCGTGGAGAAAAAGGATTCTGGTTTTTCCTTGGTGACGAGGGGTTCTATCCCAGACTTTCTAAGGAACAGGTGAGGAAGTATATTGGAGACGATTTACCCGAAGATCTTGATTCTGCGGTGGTTTTCCGAGAACTGCAAAAAAAGTTCCACGTTTTCTTTATCTATCCTCGCAAGCCTTGGACTGAGCGTAAGTCGGATATCGATGCTGAGATGAGGGACCGCCTGGAATTGGCCGGCGGTAGATTCCTAGATGTGGATATCCGGGCTTCATTGCGTTGGGATACATATGATGATCTAGATCTGCACTGCATAGTTCCTGGTGGTGGTGAAATATTTTATAGTAATAATACTGTTCGTAAGGGGAAACTGGATGTTGATAGAAACGCTGGAAGAAAAGAAACGCGTAAGCCAGTAGAAAATATACGCTGGGCTAAGGGCGATGCGCCTAAAGGCAAGTACAAGGTTTTTGTGAGAAACTTCGCCTTTCATGAGGATAATCCCAGACCAATCCCTTTTATTCTTGAACTCGAGGTTAATGGTAAAATAGAGAAATTTGAGGGCGTTGCTTCTCCAAAAGGAGAGACGAGCGAGAAAAGCGATGTCACATGTTTTGAATTCAATTACGATCCAAATCAGCGAACTGTTTCACAGGACGAGACCGATTTATATAGGGGTTATGATGATACTCTAATCCGTTCACAGTGGGAAAGTGTCTTGCCCAAAGAAAATATTTTGATGATAGATGATCCCAGGAGTATAGTTGACACCATGCTTGGTGCTATTGCCTTAGTTTCGGGTTCTAGTATTGATGAATATCTGGGTGACATGGAAAGCCGGGGTCAGACATCCCAGAGGCGTGAGGACACGACACAGGCTCTTTCTGGTCTCGCTGAACAGAGATCAACTCAAAGTGTTGATCTGGGCAATCTTCCCAAAGCTGACAGCAAACAAGTTAAAAAGAGAGCTAAGATTAAGAGATTGTAATGATTGATGTAATTTATTAAACCGGGCTAAGCTCGGTTTTGTTTTACTTGACTTTTGTTAAAATTTAATTTATTTTACATGAGATATTTTTAGTACTTTTAAAAAGGGCAGCGTCAATATGCTTATAGCAACCTTACCGCCGGTGCACCTCGAGGGCTTAATAGAAGAGATTGTTGCTCACCCTCTTGTGGGAGGTGTTCGTTACAATCTGGGTGCTTATTCTGCTTTTTCACCAAAGGAAACCTTAGAAAGAATTCTGTCTCATACAAAAGAGCATGGCAAGAAGTTTTGGCTAGATATTAAGGGGCGTCAGCTTCGAATAAATCGCTGGACAATGGCTGGTTTGGGTAGAGCTGAGTTAAATCACAGTGTCGCCGTGGATCTACCTGCCAGAGTTTATTTCCGTGGTGGAGATTGGTGCGATATCAAAATGATTAAAGGCAACGTGATTTATTTTGATTCTTTGCCCAAGTATGCCTTAGGTGAGGGTCAGGCCTTAAATATCGTGGGTGAAAATTTGGAGATAGACGGTTATTTGACTGAGGATGATCTTGAATATCTTTCTGCAGCCGGTCCGTTGGGAATAAAAAACTATATGCTCTCTTTTGTTGAGGGTGATCAAGATGTTGCGGATGTTGAGGAAATTTTGGGACCACATTTTGACTGGACAGAGTTAGAGATGGTTCTCAAGATTGAATCTCCGGAGGGTATGAAATTTGTGGAACTGTTGAGTTCCAAAGAAATTTACAAGGGCTATCGTTTTATGGCTGCCAGGGATGATTGGTTTGTAAATACTACTCCTAAACCCAAGATCCTAAAGGATCTTAAGGAGCTTGTTCGAGTTGATCCGAATGCCATATTGGCCTCTCACATATTTGGCGGATTGGAAAAATCTGGCTTAGTAAGCATGGCTGACTACTCCGATCTCTATTTAATGCGGCAGTTTGGTTATAGAAATTTTATGCTTTCCGATGGTGTTTCTATTAGGCATTTTGATAAAGCCATTCTGGCATGGCAGGAATTTATAGAAGAGTTTCCAGAGGATGAACAGTGAAAAAAAGCAAAAAAGCATTGCTTTTGGCTGGTTTGGGTTATGGAGATGAGGGCAAGGGAAGTATCGTTGATTATCTTGCGGTGAAACACGATGCTAAGATCATTGTTCGTTATAATGGTGGATCGCAAGCATTGCATCATGTGGTTAGACCCGATGGTTTAGTGCATGGTTTCAGACAACTTGGTTCGGGAATGCTGGCTCAGCCTAGACTCCGTACATACCTATCTCGTTTCATGGCTGTGGACCCGTTGTTCTTGTCAGGAGAGATAAATGATCTAACTATAAAAAAGGGAATAAAATATAGTTTTGGCCAAGTGATTATTGATAGAGATTGTGTTGTGATAACTCCATTTCATAGAATAGTTAACCAAATGCTGGAAACATCAAGATGCCATGCTCGTCTTGGTAGTTGTGGCCATGGTGTGGGAGAAGCCTTGAAGGATTTTGCTCACATGGGTAGCGATACTCTGTTGGTTGGTGATTTGATAGACAGAGAAAGGACTAAACGCAAGTTGAGGCTGCTGTTGGATATGAAGATTGATCTCGCTGAACAGGTGATTGGTGGGCTTGGTCAATATGTCTTTTATTTTACTGATAAATTGAATCATCAATTGTTTCAACTTCGTGATTACCATAGTTGGTTGGATAGATTGTCCCAAAATTATTTCGACCGCTTTGAATTTGGCTTTTTCAAGTTAGGAGATCAAAAAAATCTGAGCCGACTATTGGGTAGGAGTGAAACAGTGATTTTTGAGGGAGCCCAGGGGGTTTTGCTCGATCCATGTTTTGGTTTTAGTCCACACATTACGAGAACAAGAACAAATTTTGAAAACGCAGACCAGATACTGGGCGAGATAAATTATGATGGAGAAGTTACTAAGATAGGTGTAACGCGCGCATACGCGACTCGTCATGGAGCTGGACCATTTGTTACTGAGGAAAATGGACTGGCGGAATTAATACCAGAGATACATAACCAAGAAAATGAGTGGCAGGGAGCATTTAAGATTGGTTGGCTGGATCTGGTCGCAACAAGATACGCAATTAATGTTTTGGGAAAGGTGGATCAGATAGCTGTTACCAATATGGATCGTATTGCTGGCTTAAAAACGTTCAAACTGTGCAATGCATATTCAATGCCTGCAGCGCCAGGCAATATATTTGGTGATTTCTTTGAACTTGAAAAAATGGGCGATGGAGCAAGAGTTATGGTGCAAAATATTAAGAAGCCAACATTTATTCCTGAGGGAAGACAGAATCTATTAACCAAGCTATTGGATATATGTCAGCCGGATTATACAACGCTTAGAAAACCAAGTGCTAATATGTTCGTGAGTTTGATAGAGGAAGGTCTTCGTGTGCCAGTATCCCTCATGTCTAATGGTCCTACCTTTAAGGACAAAGTTGATTTCAGTACCTCGCTTTAGCGGGGTTTTAATTTGACCGTTGAAGTCTTCTGTATTAATATAAGATAGTGAGTTTGGCCGAACTGGCCATTTTTTGTCATATGGAAATACGAAACATCGCAATAATCGCACACGTTGACCACGGAAAGACGACCCTGACTGATTCTCTTATGCGTCAGACAGGAGCTTTTACCGAGGGTACATCGATGGATTCTAACGCACTCGAATTGGAGCGCGGCATTACCATATATTCAAAAAACGCCGCGATCTCTTACAAGGACACAAAGATAAATATTGTAGATACTCCAGGTCATGCGGATTTCGGTTCTGAAGTTGAGCGTGTCCTTAGGTCAATTGATTCAGTTGTTCTTGTCGTCGATGCTCAGGAGGGTCCTATGCCTCAGACTAGATTCGTGCTCAAGAAATCTCTGGAGCTCGGACTTAGGCCAATAGTAGTTATAAATAAAATAGATAAACCAGCTGCTAACCCTAATCGTTGTGAAGAGCAGGTTTTAGACCTTTTTATAGAATTAGGAGCAAACGACCAACAGGCTGATTTCCCGGTAGTATATGCAATAGGTCGTTCTGGTATAGCGAAATTAAAGTTGGAAGATGACTCAAAAGATCTGACTCCCTTACTAGATACTATATTGAAACATGTGCCCAGCGCTTCTTCTGAAGAATTAAATAGTAGCCCGCTAAAGTTGCAACCATTTAATCTTGGTTATGATAACTTTTTGGGACGTCTGGCAATCGGCCGAGTCTATGAAGGTGTGGTTTCTTCAACTCAAAGTGTCTTTGTTAAAAAACCAGGAGGAGAGACAAGGTCTGGTAAAATAACCAAGCTGTTTACTTTTAATGGATTAGAAAAAACTGAAGTTTCTCAAGCGGTTGCTGGTGATATAGTGCTTGTGGCAGGATTGCCCGATATCTACATAGGAGAAACTATAACCAACGACCAGAATATTAATCCTCTGCCTGCCATAGAAATAGATCAGCCTACCATAGCGCTTACTTTTATTGTGAATAATTCTCCTTTCGGTGGTCGTGAGGGAAAGTTTGTGACCTCCCGCCAACTAAGAGAATATCTAGAGCGCGAACTAGAGGTGAACGTCGGACTTCATATCGATCTCTCGTCTCCAGAGAGTTTTGTTGTAAAGGGACGCGGAGAGTTGCATATTGCAATTCTTCTAGAAAATATGCGCCGTGCCGGATATGAGGTTCAAGTATCACAGCCGCAGGTTATTATAAAGGAGGAAGGCGGTGTCAAAATGGAACCTTTTGAAGAGGTGATAATTGACTCACCATCCGAATACCAAGGCGTTATCATAGAGAGATTGGGTATGAGGGCTTTTGTCATGAATAACTTAGCAAATTTTGATAATTTGGTCAGACTTTATTTTGAGGGACCCACGAGAGGCTTGTTGGGTTACAGAAATCAATTTATTATGGATACAAAGGGCGAGGGTATTATCTCGTCTCGTGTTATTGGCTTCAAGCCGTATGCTGGCGAGATTCGTAAGAGAGTGGTTGGTTCCATGATATCTATGGCCAATGGTGTTGCATTGGGTTATTCATTGTGGGGTTTGCAAGAAAGAGGCGCTCTTTATATAGGTCCAGGCACTGAGGTTTATGCCGGAATGGTTATTGGTAATACATCCAAGGGCGAGGAGATGTATGTTAATCCGACCAAGGGTAAACAATTGACTAATGTGCGCGCTTCAGGATCTGATGAGGCAATTAATCTTACACCACCGCTACAACTTACCATTGAGAGGGGTCTTGAAGTCATGACTGATGACGAATATCTTGAGATTACGCCAGTCAGTGTGAGGCTGCGCAAGCAATTTCTCACAGAAGTCGAGCGGGCTAAGGCAAGACGCATTGCAGCCTAGTCCAAATTAAATTGAAAAAATCTATAATTTTAATAATTTCGATACTGGTTGTAATTGGTCTTGTGTTTTATGTTCTTGTAATGAGATCGGATAAGGATAAGAGTTCTGGAAACTTGCTTTCCTTACTGACAAAAATAAATAGCCAGGTTTCTATTAAAAATTACGGAGCCCCAGAATTTGAGAATCTAGTAAATGAGAATATTAAAATTTCTACTGGTTCTACTGTAAAAACTTCCGAGACCGGTAGGGCTGTGCTTGAATCTGATAGTAAGACCATAACTGTTGTTGATAGGAATTCCGAGATAGTTGTCGATACTCAAGAGAATAATAAAACTAAAATAGAATTGGAGTCTGGAAATCTTTGGTCCAGGATAAAGAAAGTCCTTGGTAAGGGCGAGTACTATGAAGTCCAGACAACCAATGCTGTGGCCACTGTAAGAGGTACTTCTTTTGGCGTTTATTATGAGAATGGTAAAACGACAATAGTTGTTGTCGAAGGACAGGTGGCATTAAAAATTATTAATCCTGAAACTGGTGAGCAAATAGGATCAGAAAAAATAATAGAAGCTGGTCAAAAGGCCACTGTGGTTACGGGTCAGGATTTTTGGATCGGACCTATAAGTGATAATGATAAGGAAACGGAATGGTATAAATTCAATAATCCAGTAGTTGAATCCACAGAGCCCACAGTTACTGTAAGCCCGAGTTCATTAATCACGCTTGCGCCTAGACCCACATATACCCCTACCCCTACTTCTTTAAATCAAGGCGGCGGTGGACCTTCCCAGGGCGGGGGAGCTTTCGTTTCTGGTTCAACTAGAAAGCTGAATTTTATTGAGCCCGAGGTTATTTACGGTTATTCAGAAACTAATTTTACGATTGTGGGTGAGAATCTTAGCGACGCTGCACAGGTTTTTCTAGGAGAATTTTTGATCCAATCAAATGTGGTTAATTCACAAACGATCGCAGCTAGTTTAACACAAGAGATTCCTCCTGGGGTCTATGATGTAGTTGTCGTATTTCCAGACCAGGAGTTTCTGAGTCTCCCCAAGTCTCTTACGCTTAGATATTAAACATGAGCCAACGGTTGCTCAAATCTTTCATTTTGTTTTCCGCACTGTCAGCTGTGGTTATTTTACTTTTTGCTTTCTCCCTTTTCGACATATGGCAGGAAAAAATATTTGACAAATTTTTTATAAAACATACCCAGACTAACGACATAATAATATTTTCCGTAGATAACGAAAGCATAAATAAAGTCGGTCAGTGGCCTTGGTCAAGAGGTGTTTTTGCAGATGCGATTAATAAGCTTCAGGCGGCAAGAGTTATTGGTATAGACGTGAATTTTTCAGAATCATCAAGAGGTGATATCGCCGGTGATCTAAAATTGTCTTCTGCTTTGGGGCGATCCAAGACGAAGGTATTTTTGCCTGTTCAGGTTGGGTTGGGTGATATTTTGTTGGAGCCTTTGGAATTGTTCAAGGACAAGTCTTTTGTGGGGGTGGCTAATGTATCACTTGATGGAGATGGAACAGTGAGGAAGCACCATGCGTCTATGAGTGGGCTTCAGTCTTTTGGTCTGGCTATCGCACTTGAATACGAATCAAAATTAAAAACACCAGACACATATAGAATTGATTATGCTGGTCCGGAAAAAACATTTTTAACATTACCAATAACCGACTTGTTGAGTGACTCGGTGCCGGAAAGGTTTTATGAAGATAAAATAGTATTGATAGGTGCGACTGCCCCTGATTTACATGATTTTTTTCAAACTCCAGTTGGTTTTATGTCTGGTGTTGAGATCCAAGCTAATGTTTTAAATACATTAATTGCTCAGGATTTTTACAGAAATATACCCAGCGGACTTAACTACCTAATTATTATAGTAATTAATTTTATAGCGTTTATTTTAATACAGAGAATCAACAAGTTTTCTAATTTATTATTTTTCTTGGTGTTGGTTTGGTTAATTTTTAATATCTTTGGTATTTTCTTGTTTTCATGGAAAATTCTATTTCCTGTGCTTTATTTAAATGTAGGATTTATCTTGGTTTCGGTGTTGCTGATCTTGTTAAGTTATTTTTCAGAATCTAAAGAAAAAAAGTTTATACATGATAGTTTCAAATACTATCTTTCAACAGAGGTAATTGATCAATTAATTTCGGATCCTGCAAAACTTAAGCTTGGTGGCGAGAGAAAGAATCTTTCGATACTTTTTTCTGACATAAGGGGTTTTACTTCTATTTCAGAGTTGATGACGCCGGAAGATCTTTCGCGGATTTTAAATAAATATTTAACTAAAATGACAGAGGTTATTATGGGGCAGAGAGGGCTTGTAGATAAGTATATAGGGGATGCAATAATGGCGTTTTGGGGTGCGCCGATAAACAACCCCAATCACGCAGAAGATGCTTGTCGTTCGGCGATAGGAATGATTCGCGGCCTGGATAAACTCAATGAATATTGGAGTTCTGAAAATAAAAAACAAGAATTAAAGATAGGCGTTGGAATAAACACTGGTGATGCTGTGGTTGGTAATTTTGGTTCAAAAGACAGATTCAATTATACGGTAATAGGCGACGAGGTTAATTTGGCATCTAGATTGGAAGGTTTGAACAAGGTATATGGTACGGAAATTTTAATAACGGAATCTACAAAAAAAGAGATAGAATCATGTTCTGATATCAAGACCAGAGAACTCGATCTCATTACTGTGAAGGGAAGGTCCACGCCGGTTTTGATATACGAAGTTTTGGTTAGGCCGGCTGAAGAGAGTAACCTCATCAGTTTTAAAAAAGGCAGGGAATTTTATGCGGCTGGTAAGTGGCAAGAAGCGATAGAAGCATTTTCTTTATCATCTGGGTCAGATCAGGCCAGCAAGTTGTATGTTGATAGATGTAAGGAGTTGGCCATAAATTCGCCGGTCTTATGGAATGGTGTGTATGAGTTTAAAACTAAGTAGTTTTTGTGTTGACTTTTTCTACGTTATGATCTATAATAAAATATAGTTATTTAACTTGATTTGGAGTTAGCCCATGATTGTCTTCTTGCAGGGCATCGCCTTAATTTTAGTAGGATTTTTACTTGTTAGATTCCCTACTCAAGAACATATTCTTGCCCGTGTCGGATTCATTCTCTTTTATCTATTTTGTGTTTGGTCTTGGATTCGCGGCCTTTGGGTTAAGGGTGAGTTTCCAAGGTTTGCCTACCGGTATTGGGCTAGGTATGTTTCGGGTAATATTATCTGCAAGGTTTTTGACGAACAACATCTTACCATAGAAACGGTACGAGCTCTTGCTATGTGGACGACATATTATTGGCTGGATCCGTCACGGCACAAAGAAGCCATAAATCATGTCATGGTTGACGATCCTGATAATCCTGGAGGTCGTATTATTCGTTGTCAATCATGTTTTAATTTTTTAAGGAACGTGCGAGAAGCTGAGGGGCGCACTGGTGTCAGGAGGAGAGTGAGCCTAGATCAATTGATGGGATCATAATGCACTTTGTTTAAGTAGCGCTTTAAGCGCTTTTTTGTTGCTTGCAATCCTTGATTTTCCTGGTATAATTGGCTAATTGAGCAATCTAGAAGAACAGCAAAACATCCCAGAATCATCGCAGGACAGCGTAAAGCTTGGGGCGCTTGCTTTTGCTTGGGAGACGATAAAGATCGTAATCATATCCCTCGCCATTATTATTCCCATAAGATATTTCCTGGTTCAGCCTTTTTTTGTAAAGGGGGCGTCCATGGAAGAGACATTTAACGATGGGGACTATATATTGATAGACGAGATAAGTTATCGTTTTAGCCAGCCTGAAAGGGGAGAAATTGTTGTTTTCCGTTTTCCCGAAGACAGGAGCCAGTTTTTTATAAAAAGAATTATTGGATTGCCTGGAGAAACAATTGAGATTAAGAACGATCATGTCCTGATATACAACAAGCAAAACCCAGGAGGCCTTGTTTTAGAGGAGGATTATTTGTCAGATGGGCAGCACACACTAGGAGAATTAAGAGTTAAACTAGATCCTAATGAATACTTTGTTTTGGGAGATAATCGTTTGAAGAGTTCTGATTCCAGGCGCTGGGGCCCGCTTAATGAATCATTGATTACAGGCCGAGTTTTTTTCAGGGCTTGGCCGGCGAGCGATTTCGGTAAAGTCAAAACAGGAACGTATTAATTTAAATATTACAAAAATGTCAAAATCAACATCTCTACAATCGGTTAAGGGAATGCACGACATATTGCCGGCTGACCAGCCTTATTGGCAATATATTTCAAAAAAGGCGGCATCATTGCTATCTGATTATGGTTTTGAAAAGATAGAAACTCCCATTCTCGAACCGACATCTTTGTTTGTTCGTTCTGTTGGTGAGGCAACTGATATAGTCGAAAAGGAGATATATAATTTTAAAACAAAAGGAGGCGATGATCTGGCTCTTAGGCCTGAAAATACTGCCGGAGTAGTCAGGGCATATATTGAACATGGCATGTCAGTTATGCCTCATCCGGTACAGCTTTGGTATATGGGGCCTATGTTTAGACATGACAACCCGCAGGCTGGACGCTACAGACAATTCCACCAGCTTGGAATAGAGTCATTTGGTGATGAGAACGCTGCAACGGATGCTTTAATGATTTTTTTGGGTTATCGTTTTTTGGAAAGTGTGGGTTTGAAGAACCTTACTGTTAAAATCAATACAATTGGTGATTCCAGTTGTCGCCCGCAGTATATAAAGGCGCTCAAGGACTACTATAGGAACAGGGCCAAAAAGATTTGCGATAAGTGTAAGACACGTCTCAAGACCAACGTTCTTCGTTTGTTAGACTGTGATAATGAGGGTTGTAGGGA
The DNA here is from genome assembly GCA_036517175.1 of Minisyncoccota bacterium. Classification (GTDB taxonomy): domain Bacteria; phylum Patescibacteriota; class Minisyncoccia; order 2-02-FULL-40-12; family IGHO2-01-FULL-4-A; genus 2-01-FULL-44-17. The sequence goes on along the minus strand of DATDXQ010000028.1, from coordinate 70,739 downwards.
GGTTGGCAAAGAAGCTCCTCAAATGGTTGATTATCTGGATAGTGATTGCAAGGCACATTTCAAGAATGTTCTTGAATTCTTGGACGAGGTCAAAATACCATATCTTTTGGATCCCAGGCTTGTTCGTGGACTAGATTATTACACGCGTACAGTATTTGAAATATGGCCTGAGGAAAAAGAAGGTAGTACTTCTCCTGCTTGGGCAGTTTGTGGAGGAGGAAGATATGACAAGCTTGTTAACTTGCTGGGTGGTCCAAAGACACCAGCTACCGGGTGGTCAATTGGTGTGGAACGTTTGATCATAACTCTTAAGAATGAAAATATATCCGTACCCGAAAGCCACTCTCAACCCAAGGTTTTTATATCTCAGTTGGGAGAAATCGCAAAGAGAAAGAGTCTCGTGCTATTTGAGGAACTTAGAAAAGCAGGCATATCGAGTCGTGCTTCGTTTGGGCGTGATAGTATCAAGTCGCAACTCAGAATAGCCAATAGGCTGGGCATAAAGTATACTTTGATGATTGGTCAAAAGGAGGCCCTAGAGGAAATGGTAATATTGAGAGAAATGGATTCGGGTGTTCAGGAAACAATACCATTGGCAAAAATACTGGATACAATCAAGCAGAGATTAAAGAAAGACTGATTTATGGATGATATTTTTTGTAAAATAATAAGTAAAAAATTACCAACCCAGATTGTTGCTGAAGGTGAAGAATGGTTGGCTATAAAGGACATACATCCGCAGGCGCCGGTGCATGTCTTAATAATTTCAAAGAAGCATGTGCCAGGGCTTGAGGGTGTATCGAGTGTCGATGCTGAGATGTTAGGACATTTGTTATTGGCTGCTAACGACGTGGCATTGAAGACAGATCTTGCTAAGGGTTTTAGGGTTATAATAAATGTTGGTGAAGATAGCGAAAGAATGACCGATCATTTGCATATTCATGTTTTGGGTGGTAAGAAACTGGGAGCAAAAATAGTAAATTAGATAATATTAAGAAAGGAGGTCTCATATGGAAATCAAAAGAAAACCAAACGAGAGTGTTGGATCTATGATGAGAAGATTCAGTCGGCTTGTTCAACAGAGCCGGCTTTTGCCTAGGGCCAAAGCTTCCAGGTATTTCAAAAAGAAAGCAACTGAACGTGTTGAGAAAAATCGCGCTATTATGGGTGAAGAGCTAAGGTCACTACGTAAAAAACTTGAAAGAATGGGCAAATATGACGAAGATTCATTTGAAGTTGAGAAGAAAAAATTAAAACAGACACTAGATTTATAAATGTTAAAAGAGCGTATACAAAATGAACTTAAGGAATCTCTGAAAAAAGGCGATCAAAATAAGCGTCTGGTTTTGGGCATGTTAATGACATCTGTTAAAAACAAGGAATTGGCAAAAAGGCAGCAATTGAGCAAGATACTCAGTGATGCTACTGATATGGAAAATCAAAGCCAACTCAGTGATGATGAAATAATCGAAGTTATATCTAGTGAGTTAAAAAAGCGTAAAGAATCGGTTGAGCAGTTTATCGCTGGCGGCAGGCAGGAACTTGCCGATAAAGAAAGGGCCGAGATAGATATACTTTTAACCTATTTGCCAGAGCAACTTAACGAAGAAGAAATATCAAAAGAAATAAAAAGCATAATCTCCAGTCTCGGTGCCCAAGGACTAAAGGATATGGGCAAGGTCATAAGCGCAGTTATGACTAAGCTTAAGGGGCGTGCTGATGGTACTACTGTAAGTAGGATTGTTAAAGAATCTCTTCTCAGTGATTGATCTAGTTATAAATAATTTTACAAAATATAAAGGCCTGAGTAGGTCTTTTTGGCAAAGAATAATTATTGAAAGCTCAAAAACTGCTGGATTTGAAAAATATATATTGGATTTGTCTATTAACCTTGTTGGTGATGCTAAAATGAAGTCTCTTAATAAGAAGTACAGAGGTAAAAACTTAAGCACAGATGTACTTTCTTTCCCGTTAAAAGAAAAAATTAGCATTGGTGATAAAAAAGATGGTATAATAAGCCTTGGTGATATTTTTATCTGCTTACCTGTTGCCAAAAAACATGCAGCGATAGAAAATGTTGGCTTGGATTTTAAGGTTACGTTCCTGGCTGTACATGGTTTTTTGCATTTGTTGGGCTTCGATCATGAAAAATCGCCAACCGAGGAGAGAAGGATGTTCTATCTCCAGGACAAGATTCTATTAGGTTTGGGTTATTCAAAATGATTTAAGATTTATGATCTTCTTGATCTCAGGTTAAGAAGCCGCTTTGAGCGGAAAGACACTAAAAGTCTTGATCATCAATTCTAATTCATAAATCTCGTACTTGCGTCAGCAAATAATTTGCGGAATCGATATTGGGAATCACGCCGTTAAGACTGTAATCGCAGAACTTAATCAGGAGACCCTAAGGCCAAGCGTGATAGGTATTGGAATCTCGCCATCCGAAGGACTAAGGAGGGGAGTGGTTTTTGACATGGAGGAAACCGTAGCCAGTGTTGCTAATTCTGTAAAGAAGGCGGAATCAATGTCTGGGGCGAGAGTTAGTCGTGCGTACGTATCCCTGAACGGTTCCCATGTCAGAACCCAGTCTTCAAGGGGGGTTGTGGTTGTTTCCCGTGCAGACAGTGAGATTAATCAAAATGATATAGATCGTGTTATCGATGCTGCTTCAACTATTAACTTACCTCAGAACAGAGAGATCGTGCATGCAATACCTAGGATTTTTACGATTGACGGGCAGGAACATGTTAAAAATCCTCTTGGAATGCGTGGGGTCAGGCTTGAGGCCGAAGTCTTATTGATAGACGGTTTGTCGCCTCATATTCGTAATTTGGCTAAATGTGTTAATGCCAATGACATTGAGGTTTCAGAATTTGTATTTGCGCCTTTGGCTGCTGCCAAGGCTGTTTTGGACAAACATCAGCGTGAGCACGGAGTTCTAAGTATAGATTTCGGTGGCGGAGTTTCATCAATGTCCTTATTCCACGAGGGTGATTTGGTGCATACAGCAATTTTGCCAATAGGATCACGACACATAACTAACGATATAGCCGTAGCCTTCAGGACGTCTATGTCTAACGCAGAAGAAATAAAATGTAAGCATGGTGGTGTTGGTAATGATGTTGCAAGCCGCAAGGACAAGGTTGATCTTTCGGATATTCTTGAAGAGGAAGATTTTGTTGTGCCAAGAGCTCAGTTAACAAAAATAATTGATTGTCGTGTAGCCGAGCTTTTTGACATGATTTCGGAAGAGATTAAAAAACTACCAAGAAACTACATGCTACCGGCAGGTGTCGTATTGGCCGGAGGTGGAGCAAATTTAAGCGGCCTAGCCAGTTTTGTTAAAAATAGACTCAGACTCAGTGTTAAAACTGGTGGAGATTATTTGTTAGAAGGACTTGTTGATCAGGTTTCAGATCCCGCGTTGGCTGTGTCACTCGGTATGGTGTTGTGGGGTTTCGAAAAAGAATTTTCTGGCGGTAAATTAACAATAACCGCACGCTTCTCATCTTTTGATGGTATTAATAAGCTAACCAGATGGTTTAAAAACTTCCTTCCCTAAGAGAGTTATCCACAGGGTGAAAACAGGTGTCTATATTGCGCCTGTTTTTCTTTTGTGCTAAACCAGAGTCACAATATGGCTCAGTTAAAACCTCCATTTGAAACATTTGCCCGCATTAAGGTTGTAGGTGTAGGAGGCGGTGGCAATAAGGCAATACAAAGAATGATGAACTCCAAGATTCATGGGGTTGAGTTTGTCGCGGTTAATTTGGATGCCCAAGATCTAAACGTTGCCAATGCTCCAACAAAGATTTTAATTGGTAAGAATCTGACCAGAGGTTTGGGCGCTGGCATGAACCCTGAGGTTGGTAGACAAGCTGCCAGTGAAAGTAAAGATGAGATACAGGATACACTCAAGGGATCAGATATGGTTTTTATTTGTGCAGGACTTGGCGGCGGTACTGGTTCCGGTGCTTCTTCTGTTATAGCCGAGATCGCCAGAGATGTCGGGGCACTTACTGTGGGGGTTGTTACCAAGCCTTTTTCTTTTGAGGGTTCAGCCAGGTCTCGTATAGCCGAAGATGCTTGGCATATCCTCAGGGACAATGTCGACGCTCTTATTACAGTTCCTAATGATCGCCTTCTCTCTATAATTGATCGCAAAACCCCTCTTCTTGAAGCTTTTGCGAAAGTTGATGATGTTTTGAAGCAGGGTGTCCAGGGTATTTCTGATTTGATTACCATCCCTGGTTTGATAAATGTTGATTTTGCAGATGTTCGTGCCGTAATGTCGAATTCTGGTTCGGCATTGATGGGAATAGGTTTTGCCAGTGGTGATGATAGAGCGATAGATGCAGCCAAAACAGCAATCAGTTCTCCGCTTCTTGAGGTTTCGATTGATGGAGCCAGAGGCGTGTTATTTAATGTTTCTGGTGGTGCTGATTTAGCGATGGCGGAAATTAATGAGGCCGCTAAGATCATTACCGATAAAATTGATCCAGATGCCAAGGTTATTTTTGGTGCTGTTCAGGATGACAAGTTAAAGAAGGGAGAGATAAAAATAACAGTAATTGCAACGGGGTTTACTAACGGCGCCCATAAGGTAGAAAAGCCGCAGCCAGTAGCTGTATCAACTATGTTTGATGATACACCAAGCATAGGTAACGGGGAGTTGAAGCACAAAGAAGAATATAGATCTTCTGAGCCTAAGGAAATAATAGACGGCACTCTAGATGATACAGAATTTGATATACCTGCTTTTATAAGAAGGAAAATGAAGTAAATTAAAATAGTAATTATTCAAAACAAAACCCCGCTAACAGCGGGGTTTTGTTTTTTGACAGAGTTATCCACAACTTTGTCTACTTGCACTCTTCCATCTTGTGTCTAGAATTAAAGCATGATCAGTGCTTCACACAATCCGTGTGGTCGTGTGAGCTAACTCGCTTTTATGGCGAGTTTGTTTTAACTAAATCATGCATAGTTTATGACAAATCTATACCCAATTCGAAGTGAAGAACTAGAGCAATTAATAGATAGTGACGCAGTTGTTGGCAATGGTAAGTTTCACGAAACTGCAGGTTTGAGGTGGACTAGATTTTTTGGCGTGGGTGATCCCTATGATGCAATAAATTGGGAAAAAAGAACTGCCAGGATTACTAAGGGCAATGGTGAGGTTGTATTTGAACAGACTGGGGTTGAGGTCCCTGATTTCTGGAGTCAGACCGCTACTGATATTGTTGCTTCAAAGTATTTCCGTGGACAACTAGGAACTCCAGGTAGAGAGCAGAGCGCTCGTCAGATGATTGATCGGGTCGCACTTACGATAGCTGGTTGGGGTATGAAAGACGGATACTTTGCGTCTGCGGCTGATTGCGAAAACTTCAAGCAAGATCTTAGGTTCTTACTCATAAATCAGTTTTTTGCTTTCAACAGTCCGGTCTGGTTTAATGTCGGAGTATATGAGAGGCCACAATGTAGTGCTTGTTTTATCTTGGCTGTTGAGGATAACATGCAATCAATATTGGAATGGTATCGTGACGAGGGTTGGATTTTTAAGTTTGGTTCCGGTTCTGGTATTAATTTGTCCAATTTGCGTTCCTCACGCGAACCTCTTTCTCGCGGTGGTAGGTCTTCTGGTCCAGTTTCATTCATGAAAGGAGCAGACGGAGTTGCCAATAGCATACGTTCTGGCGGCACGACTCGCCGTGCGGCCAAGATGGTTGTTTTAAATGTAGATCATCCGGATATAAAAGACTTTATTTATTGTAAAAAGATAATAGAAGATATGGCCAAGGTTCTCAGTGCCAGCGGAATGAAGGCTTCTATCGAGGGAGAGCTTTTTAATTCCTATACATTGTTGCCTTATCAAAATGCGAATAATTCTGTAAGAGTAACTGATGATTTTATGAAGGGTGTAGAAGCTGATGGAGATTGGGATCTACGGGCTGTCGTCAGTGGCCAGTCACTCGAAAAGTTAAAAGCCAGAGAAGTTATGGATTGGATAGCGGATGCCGCATGGAGTTCTGCTGATCCCGGCATGCAGTTTGATACTACTATAAATGATTGGCATACATGTCCCAATAGTGGTCGGATAAACGCATCCAATCCCTGCTCAGAATATATGCATTTGGACAACAGCGCCTGCAATCTGGCATCACTTAATCTACTCAAGTTTTTGATGGCGGATGGATCTTTTGACGTGGATGGTTTTAAAAAGGCAGTTGACGTTGTAATAACAGCCCAAGAGATAATTGTTGGTAACTCATCTTACCCAACCCCTAAAATAACTGAAAATGCGATTAATTTTAGAGAACTTGGTCTTGGTTATGCTAACCTCGGAAGCTTACTTATGAATATGGGTTTGCCATACGATTCTGATAACGGTAGGGCGATAGCGGGATCAATTACTTCACTTATGTGTGGTCAGGCGTATAAAATGTCCGCAAGGTTGGCAGGAGTTGTCGGGCCATTTGCTGGCTATGAGATCAATAAGGAACCTATGATTTCTGTTATGAGGAAGCATGGCCTGGTTGCCAGTAGATTAATTGGTCATTTTAGTGATTCTAGCGACAAAATGCTTTCGGCTCATCGGGATTTGTTTAAAGAATCTGTTGGTGTTTGGAGAGAAGCGGTGGATCTTGGCTTGAGAAATGGTTTCCGAAATTCCCAGGCTACTGTTTTGGCTCCGACAGGCACCATAGCATTTCTAATGGATTGTGATACTACTGGGATTGAACCTGAGCTGGCTTTAGTTAAATACAAGAAACTTGTTGGAGGTGGAACTCTTAAGTTGGTAAATAATCAGGTTCCTCCAGCGCTAAGAAAGCTAGGTTATTCTGAGGAGCAGATATCTGACATTAATTCATATCTGTTGGACAAGGAAACTATAGAGGGGGCGCCTCACTTGAAGGATACAGACCTGGACGTTTTTGATTGTTCATTCAAGGCTTTTAATGGCAAAAGAAGCATAAGTTATATGGGACATATTAAAATGATGGGTGCTGCTCAGCCATTTATTTCTGGTGCTATTTCAAAAACCGTTAACTTACCCAACGAGGCTACTAAAGAAGATATTCGTGATGCCTTTGTGCAGTCGTGGAAGTACGGTCTAAAGGCGGTCGCCGTTTATCGAGATGGTTGCAAGAGTGTTCAGCCTTTGAATACTTCTTCTGAAGATAAAAACAAAGAAGAGGTTGCCAAACTTGCCAAGAGCGGTCTGGTGGAGAAAGTCAACGGACATACTAGGATTAAACTTCCTGATGAGAGACCTTCGATAACTCACAAGTTTTCTATAGGCAATCATGAGGGGTACCTGACAGTCGGTCTTTATCCAGAGAGCAAGAAGCCCGGTGAGACTTTTATAACCATAGCGAAGGAGGGGAGTACGATATCTGGCTTGTTTGATGTTATTGCAACGCTTACCTCGATGTGTTTACAGTCTGGTATCCCTTTGAAGACGTTGGTTAGGAAGTTTAAAGATCTGCGTTTTGAGCCATCAGGTATTACAAGTAATTCTGAAATACCTTTTGCTAAATCATTTATGGATTACATTTTCAGATATCTCGGTACCAGATTCCTTTCTAGGGAAGATCGGGAGGATATTTTTGGTGTCGCTCACGTTGAAAATACTTCTATGATTCCTGTTTTGGAAGAAAAAGAAAGTTCTCCTCTAGTTGAGTTGGTGCGTGGTGGCCGAGAAGATGTTGTCGCGAGTGCCGCGTCTGCATGGGATTCTAGCCCTGGTGAGGATGCTCACACGGATGCTCCTGTTTGTGAATGCGGTACTATGATGTTCAAGGCAGGATCCTGTTATACTTGCCCGAATTGTTTTGCAACTACCGGGGTCTGTAATTAACTCTTGTCTTATATATTTATTCTAAACTGACCAGGTTTTAAGCCTGGTCAGTTTGCTTTTTGGTCTTAATTTGTTATGATTTCAATTAGTTTTTAATTTATAAAACATTATCGCGGGGTGGAGAAGTGGTCATCTCGTTGGGCTCATAACCCAAAGATCGCAGGTTCAAATCCTGCCCCCGCAACAGAGCAGGAGAAACAGGAGAGAAATCTCCTGTTTTTCATAGAATTATCAACAGGACTTGCTTTTTTTAACTAAAGTATGCTACATTTACATCGTGCTTGTGGGCGCAAGCCCCGTTCAGCTAAGGATTTCCAAAGCTGAAGACAGGCACACTAAAAAACGCCTCATGGGGCGTTTTTTAGTTTTAATTATCTTCGATTCCGTAATCATATAATCTTTGACCGCCTTTCAGCTTACTGTCTGGCATTACACTCCAAAAGCTAAAATTCCCATCGCCGATTCGTCTCACAATAACCCTTATCTTAATTTTCTTTTCTCCGACTATGGCTACGAATCCAAAATATTCAGCGATTTTAGTTGTAGAAAAACCGTCTTTTGATGTGCGCCCGATTCTAACCGGTTCCTTTCTGTATTCCTGAAGCGTTCCTGATTTTTTAATAATATCGAGCGCCAGAGGTAATAGATTAAATTTTAATAGTTGCTCTTCTTTGCCTCGCTCTCTTCTATCGGAGAATTGTAAGTGATGAAATCCATCTGAGTTTAAAACAACCTGAGCCTGAAGAAAGGGACAGAAAATAGCCTTTTGTTTATTGTAAGTTTCTCGGACTTTTTCTTTCCTTGAGTTAAAATATTCAAAATCCATTTCAAAAGATTAGTACATTTCTGGGACATTGTAAAACTTGGCGAACCCCGCACAACAACAAGTTGTATGCGGAGCATGCTTAGCGAATGTCGTGAATGACATCGGGGACATTGATTTGGAACCCCTTGTTTGCTAATATCTTTCCAGTCCTTATTCAACTTAGAGGTGAATGATGGCAAAAAAGACTAAGCAGAATAAAGCGGTTTCAATCGCATTAACTCCTGAAGACCGTCTAAAACGGCTAAAGAATCTAAAGCCAGGCGATAAGTTCGCCTACAAAAACACTGGCTATGGCCTGGTATCTTACGAAGATGGCAGTGATGCTATCGGAGTTAAGAAAGGAAGATTATTTACTGATACTTTCGACCATGGTATGGATTGGGATGGTCAAAACTGGAAATTCAATAGTGGCTTAGGATTAGTGACAACTGTTGTGTTGACGGAAGATGTGCCGAAAGGAGAACTTAAGTAATGGCTAAACGAAAAGATGCTATAGATGGATGGTATACATATACTGCTACAGGAGTTCTGGAGAAAACAGAACCGAATCGTACTCCAACACAATTCGTAGTTAATGGCGTTGTTAATGAGAAATGGTCTACTCACGGTAAGGTCGAAACAAGGAAAGGCAAAAGTTGCCTGATACCAGAGAAGATAGAAAAGTCGAGTAATTTTTTAGATAAAATCCCGCTGGGTACAAAGATAATTTTCACAGAATCTGCTCATCGTAGCGGGAAACGGTATAAGCACAGTTTTTCTATCAAAGTAGTCGAAGGAAAAAAGGCCAAAGGTAAGACTGGACTCACAAGGAAACAGAAAAGTTGTTCTCATTCAAACGAAAAGAGGGTTGAAGAAATCGGGCAAGGTTGCGGATTCGGATTAGTATGCAGAGATTGCGACCTACTGCTTGAGACTTCACCAACAAATATATACGGCTAAATGCCGTTTTTATTCTCCAAATAATATCTAAATATATTCTCAACTAATCTTTTACAAGCCTGTCCTGAGCGTAGTCGAAGGGTTCCAACATTTGATTGCCCCAAAATATAAACGGCTCACCATGTGAGCCGTTTATATTTATCGTATATGTTTGCGGGGAGAGGAAGTGACCCGTGTCACTTTCGTCAGTATTTGAACGCCGGAGCATGTGACTTTATGCAATTGGCATAAAGTCACGCGAGGTGGTGGTTAGCCCGAGGAGGCGGAAGCCAACGAGAGGCGAAACCAAATCCTGCCCCCGCAACAAGGAGCGAAGGCGACGCAGTGCCCGTAGGCAACAGCCGAAGGGTACAAAAATAAATTACGAAGGTAATTTTGTACTGAGGCCAACAGGCCGAAGTGCAAATATTGACAATACGCCAGAAATGGCGTATTGTTTTATTGTTCCTTAACACAGATAGGGGGTGATAGTATGGTGGCAACCAACAAAGATCAAAATAAAGAGCAGATCTGCTGGAATTGCAGCGGGTCTGGCTCAAAGACAGAAACAATCATGAACGCTGCATATATAGGATTATTTGGTTTTCCAATGCCAGAAACCAGAACTACAACCTGCCCGACCTGCAATGGTAAAGGTAAAATTCCCAAATCTATCTAATGTCCGCTTTGCGGACTTTTAATTTACAAGATTAAACTGATAAATTTCTTTGATACCCGGTAATATTAAATACCAACGAAGTCCTAATTCTGCAACAAATTTCCAGGTCCCAGACCCATTTGGCACTTTGCAAAAACAGCTTTCAAGGGCTGTTTTTGGTTGCTATTGACTTTATACTTAGGATATGCTATACTTAATTCACAACATTGAGTTTCTCTTGAGGTAGCTTCTCGAGAGGAGGGTTCGAAGGTAGGTCCGCCACAGGCGGATAAGGAGCCTAGGCTCCCCAAACCCTATTGGAGGTCGCCCGACCGCAAGGTCGAAAACAGGCAGCACGGTAAACAATCCGTGCACATTAACCCCCGATGTCGTGGCCACGACCCGGGGGTTCACTTTTTATACCAGAGCAAAATTGCAAATCTTTTGTATATTCGGTATCAAAAGGTGTCAACTGCGTAAGAGTTCCGCAACAAATGAGACAAGATTGGCATAAGTTGCAAAATACACCTTATTGGTGTATTTTGTTTTCAGCTAAATTAACAAGGAGAAGTGTATGTTTCAAGAAGGCCAGACGGTCGAATGTGTTGATGAAAAAATGGAAGGTATTGGACCAGCGCTGACAAAAGGAAGAAAATATACTGTAAAAGAATTTATACCTTCCGATAAGTGCAGAACTCTTTTTGCAGACAATCCTGCCCAATGGCATAACGAGGGTGGCCGAATGGAACTTCAAGAAGAACCCGGCTGTTATTGGTTTGGCCGAAGATTTGAAGTGCGATAATATCGCACTTTTTAATTTGCAAAAGTGTAGACTTCTTTCAAATCAAGCAGTATTTGTTGCCAATCACGCAACACTTCTGCAACAAGGAGGCGAAGGCCGACGCAGCCCTGAGTGTAATCACGAAGGGCAAGAATATATTGACAAAATAGCAATGAAGTGCTATTTTTTTATTATCTATTTAACAATTTGCTAGGTCTGGAGGACACGATGGAAGATATTGTTATTAGAAATGGCCAAACGGAAATTCACCTCTCTTCTACTGGCGGGACTATTACCTCTGCCGTAGTAGATAAGCTAGAGATATTGTATCCTTGGCGCCAAATTGGAGATAAGGCACGTGGTGGCTGTCATATATGTGCTCCATGGTTTGGTCAATCCCCAAGAAGCAAGAAGAAGCATGGTTATCTACGAGATTTGGAGGCCCGAGATGTAAAACTCGAATCTAATAATGCCAAACTAATTTTTCATCATCCTGGGAATGAAAGCTATCCATGGTCTTTAGGATACGAGATTGGAGTCTACGCATATACTAATGGATTGAAGATGACATTACGTATAGATCGGATGGATGACAAAGAAGTTATACCAGCCCCAGTGCTTCCAGCATTTCATCCGTATTTTGGATGTAAAGACGAGAGCACTGTAAGAGTTTTGAATGGTGGAGCTGCCTACAATGGTTTTTCTTGTGAATCGAGATCAGTAGGAATAAGTAGTGAGGCCATTCTTATCGCTATGCCAAGCAAAAATATAATGATGGAGCTTGGAGGAGCGTTTGCGCCAGTCAAATCCCAACTTGTCTTGTGGACCGATGCACCTAAAGATTATGTGTGTGTCGAACCAGTCTTACAAAATAAAAGAACATTTGAAACCCCCGGTGGGCCATTTCTCTGCGTAGATTCCTTTTTAGATTTATCCATGAATTTAACAGTCGCAGAATACTAATAAATAATTACGTTTTACCAATACCGAGCTCTCCTCGGTTTTATTTTTACCAACTCCTCACCCTACTTTGCTAAAGCTACGGCAGGCAGGCAATTCTGTCGAAGCTCTGCAACAAGCGAATGAAGGTAATTTTGTACTGAGGCCAGTGACTGAGTGAGAACGAAGAAATACAGAGCTCAATAGAGTGGATGTGCAGGCCAAAGTGTAGATTGACAATACCACATGTAGGTTGTATTATTGTATTGTCTTTTAAAATAGGAGTCGTTATGAAAATAAGGCAGTTATCTGCTCAAGAAGATCGGATTATAGCACTGGAGGAGACTGGGCGTACAATAGAAAATTCAGAAGCGGTTTTTGAAACAAGAAAAAAACTACGCGATGTTTCTAGCGGGGATATTAGTTTTGATCTTGTAGTGAAGGAGGGATTTCCAGCACATCTGGTTCTTTTGATACGGACGAAAAACGATGATTTTGTTGTAGATTCTGAATGTACTTCGTTGGATAGGGATGTGGCGATAGTAATAAATGGACAAACCCTCGCTATTTACTAATTGAACAGTTGTTTAAAGCGGCATTAGCCGCTTTTTGATTTGCCCAAACACCAAAGCCAGCAGGTGTGGTACATACCTTTTGGCGAGTGACAGTTGAGGAGCGAGAGCTCCGAAATGCCAGAGACAGAAGTCGTGGTATGCCCAGCACCAGTAGGCGGCGAGTACAATTTTCCCGGGTCCCAGACCTGGTTGGCATTTTGCAAAATACACCAATAAGGTGTATTTTGTTTCCAGGTTCATTGAAATTATCGGAGGAAGAGAATGGCTACCAAAGCAAGAAATAGAAATTGGAAAACCACAGAACCATCCAAGAGAACGGCGAGACCAGTAAAGCTTCGCTTTGAAGGACCTGGTGTAAAAGTTTCTACAGGCGATTTCTATTGGTCTGATACAGAAAATGCATTCCTTGAATGCTGTGAAGGAAAAGACGGCCTTGGCCTATATGCTGAACACGGTTGGAAAGTATTGGGTTGGAAATAAAATGAAAGCAGAATACGAACGTGCCCCTAATGCTAAATATCTTGTGTTAAGAATTCGTTTGAGTGGCCTCAAAAAAAGAATTAGTGCTGACGATGTAGGTAAGTGGGCCTGCGACCACGATTATTTAATAAGCGATTGTGGTCACTGTTGGGATTGTGGAATAAAGAAGCCCTTGCGCCATCCACCTACAAATTGGGCACTACCCAAAATGCCGACTAACCCTCGGCTTTTTTGTTCTGATAAATCAGCCGGGCTAGACTTATTGTAAATATATGATAGGATAATATCACTTTGATTTTTGACAAGGAGAAAGACAATGCAGAATATTTTTACTGATAAGACTCCCACTCCAGGTGCATACAGTCAGGGTGTATTAGTAGACCCGATGAACCACAAAATTCTTTTTCTTGCTGGGCAAACAGGAAATGATAAAAGCCGTGATGGCGAGCCAGTTGTTGAAGGTGGTTATGGGCCACAGACCGCTCAAGTATTGAAAAATATGCTTGCTATCGTTGAGGAGGCAGGCGGTGATGCCAGCTCGTTTGTAGCAATGGATGTATTTTTGAAAGATTGTAAAGACCGAAAGAAATCCCGTGAAGATTATAATTCTGCCTACTGTGAATTTTTTGCTCAATACGGTATTACAAGAGAAAAAGGAAACATGCCTGCCAGGTGTCAGGTTTGGGTATCAGAAGTGCCGTGGGAGTACCCCTTGGAAGATACGATGGTAGAAATCAGAGGAATTGCTGCTATTCCAAGATGAGGGATTTATCCCTCTTTTTTATTTTCTAAGTAATATTTAAACACCCTTTCAACTAATCGCTTGCAGTCTTGCCCTGATCAAGTAGTGAGCCATTCGGTGCTGGGCTCACGGCCGAAGTGCCTGCCGAACTATCGAAGGAATGATTTATCCCGAGGAAATCGAGGGACAGCAGGGATATTGATTAAAAGGTTTTTGGGTGATATTCTCTAGGCAGATAATTTACAACAAAGAGTTGAGCGTGAGCGAAGTATCACACTCTGTCTTTGGCCGTTACAATCCAGAATTAATCTGTGAATGTGGCCACCCACGCAATTATCATAATCACATTGGATTGTCAGAAAATATTAAAGTTGGGACAAGCTGTAACGCTTGCCGATGTCAAGAATTTAAGGAATCTGTTCAGGCTACCCAGAATAATGTAATTGAGCTCCGAAAAAAAATTGAGTCTCGAAAAAAGGGAGTTCAAGCCCAACTTACTGTAGTAGAAAATGAATTGATAGAACTGCAAAAAAGATGCCAACACCCAAACCTAAAATCAAAATCTGAATATGATTTTACTGCCTATTGGTGCGATGACTGTGGTAAAAACTGGTCTGGCCGTAGATGATATTTCCAACACCTATCTTAATCGATAGGTTTTATTTTTAAGTAATACCTAAAAACTTTCTCAACTAATCGCTTAGAAGTAGTTCCAACGATTGATTGTCCCCGCAACACTTCGACAAGCTCAGTGTAAACTGAGATTAAGAAGTGCTCTGAGTTTATCGAAGGGCGCTTTTTAATTTGTAGCAAAATAGTAAATCTCCCGGATATTCGGTATCAATAAATGCCCCCTCCTTTGCTAAAGCTTCGGAGGAGCGAAGCAACGAAGACCTAGCTCGGCCACTAACTTTACAACCAAGTTGACAACCGTCCCCAGACTACTTGACAACCGCTTTACAACTGATATACTTAAGTCAATGAAGTTGTCTAAAGAAACAATACTAAATATTTTAGAGCAAAAAAAACAATTAAAAACTAGGGATCTAGTCTCTATATTTGGCGTTTCTAGGCAATATATAAGCTTTTTATTAAAACAGTTGGTCAATGAGAGAAAAATAGTAAAGACCGGCTCAACTAGTAAGGCTTCATATCTAAATCCTAAATACGCTGCGAACCACTTAGAACTTTTTCCTAACAAAATAAAAAAAACGTTAAAGAATAAGGGGCTGGAAGAGCACAAGGTTTTGAATGAACTAGAGAATAAGTTTCCCCTTATCTTGACCCTCAAGGAAAATGTTAGGAGTATTTTTACTTATGCTTTTTCTGAGATGCTCAACAATGCTATTGAGCATTCAAAATCAAAGAATATTACGGTCGAGGTCAGAATTGAAAATAAGAAGCTTTTCTTTGATGTAATAGATTCTGGAATTGGAGTATATAAAAACATAATGGTCAAAAGAACTCTTAAATCGGAGCTCGAGGCCATTCAGGATTTATTGAAAGGAAAAACAACCACACAACCTAAATCTCATTCTGGTGAGGGTATTTTCTTTACTTCAAGGGCTGGCGACCTGTTTAATTTAGATAGTTTTGGATACAGACTAGTTATAGTAAACAACAGAATTAATGATGTTTTCTTACAAAAACCAAAAGCTATAAGAAAGGGTACTAAAGTTAGTTTTTCTATTTCGATAGATTCAGATAGGCACCTAAACGATATATTTAGAAAATATACTGGAGAAAATGAGGACGGTTATCAAGGATTTGATAAAACTGAAGTTAAGATAAAGCTGTATACAATAGGTGGTGTATTTGTTTCTCGCTCCCAAGCACGTAGAGTATTGTCTGGTTTAGATAAATTTAAATCTGTCGTATTTGATTTTGATAAGGTTCCTATGATTGGACAAGCTTTTGCGGATGAAATATTTAGGGTATTTCACAACAACCTTCCAGATATAAAGCTACAATTTATCAATACGAACGAGGCTGTAAAATTTATGATAGAAAGGGTAGAGAAGAATAAATCCCACCCTTTGCAGAACAATAAAAAGTAATTCTTACTCCCTTAAGTAACCTTCCCCAATAGATTGACAATGCTAACAAGAAGAAGTATTGTTTTTCCTATTCCTTAATAACAGGAGACTAAAATGCTAGTATGGTTATTAAAGAGATTTAAGAAACCAAAACCAACTGGATTAGAAATTCCTCTAGGAACCCACTTCACTGTGGGGCAATTTCATAAGATGTGTGTTAGCGGACTAACATATGAAGATCTTCTGCATTTTGCTGATTGCACATCTTGTAAGGCGTATTTTGATGATCTTTGGTATAAGTTCGACCATTTTAAAAGTAAAACCTAATCATAAAATGTAGGACCGAGTTATGCTCGGCTTTTTAATTTGCGAAAGCGTAAATCTCTTGGATATTCAATAATATCGATTTCCAACTAAGTCCCAGCTCAGCAATGTACTTTACAATACAATATTTCTATGGTATTGTTGGTTTATTCTTTAAAATAGTAGTTAGACAATGGATATGTTGTCTAAAATTACAGTTGAAGTCACAATTCAAGTATTTATTGGCGAAATTGAAAAAGAACTTGAAGTAAACGGGAATAATCCAGAAGTTTGTGTGATTCTGAAGAAACTTGGAAGATTTGCCCTTACTCAATTTGAAGGGATCTTATTACACGATCGGGCAAATAGGTATCGCATGCTATTCAAGGAAAGTGAATCCAATGAAGGCGTTGCTGAAAGGTCTTTGTGGTTGTTGCACCAAGTGGCGATGAGTATTTCTTTTCAGGTAAAGTCTATGGACAATTACTGGAAGCTCCTAGAGCAAAGTTTCAACCAGGGATGCCCTACAGTGGGCTATTTGTTCCTGAAGGTACCAATTTAGTTTTGGCTGAAATGACGACAGAGGATGAGAATAAAATATCTCATCGAGGTGAAGCATTTAGGAAAGCTAGGTTATTTCTAGAAAAAAATTTATAGGAGTATCTTGCCACCCGCCATTATTGGCGGTTTTGATTTGCAAAGATATGCACTAAACTAATATTTGAAGTGCTATCTTAATTTGACAAAAACTATATTGGGCAGTATAATCAAAGTGCTATTTAAAATTGGAGAAGATGACATGAGTGGACGAGATAATGAATTTGTGGCAGGCATGGCCAAGGGTGCATTAATCCTACATTTGGCCGCCTTAAGAGCACAACGTCAAGATACTCAGAGCGGTGATCCGGTTGTTGACGCGATGGCTCTAAAATTCCAGGAACTTATGATTGCGGGCGCGATCGCTAGTTGTCGAAGGCAAGGATTGGCTGAGGATATAATCCTTGAGATTTTGGGAAGTGATATGGGTCTTGCCGGGGGCGGAACAAGAATGGCGGTGGATGTAAATGAAAAGGATAGAGTAGAAAACCTGAGAGGACAGGGATGAAGGGTATCATGGGTATTAGGATAGAGCCTATAAGCAAAAATATGGTTGCCATAGATATTACCTGTGGTTGTGGTAGGAATGGTCTAAAAAATGAAAACACTGGTGAGGTTGGATTCCATCATTCTATTCTTGTGGGTGATCGGAGAACATCAGCTTCACCTGCTTTTATTTGTCGCTGTGGCCAGAGATTTAATGTTGTCTCACAGGGTGACCACTTTCATGTAAATTCCGTTTCTGGATAGGTGAGCCTTGAAAAATAAAAGTAGGTGGCGGGAATTTAATGATAGATCTAAGTACAGACTTGTTGATCTTGGTAGGCCAGCAGTATTTTATATCCCGGAAAACAAGTTAAATATAATAATTGGAGGAGAGACAGTTGAGGAGTATTTGCAGAATTTTTTGTCCAGAGAGTTTGGAGCATTTACCTCCTCCGTGGTTGCTAATTTTGGCCTTTGGATAAATAAACAGAGAGTAGTTTATAGAGATCGTCACAGGGTTTATGAAGTTTCTTTTGAGGGCAAGAATAGAATCCCTGCTCTTCTCGAGAGGATCGCTGAAGTAGCTAGAATTGTTGACGAAGAATGCATTTATTTTAAGGCTGGACAATATTCCTGTCTGGTTTACCCAGCAGGTGCACAACGGCAATATTAGCCGTTTTTATTTTTGTTTTCTTGTTGACATGTATTACTTTTCATTATACTATATTAGGATAGATTTTTAAAAATTTAAACAGAGGTGATCAAGGTGACTAATAATGAATATGATTTATGCATAGTCGGTGGAGGACCAGCGGGCCTTTCTGCTGCTGTTAACGCTTCTTCTGAGGGATTGTCTACCGTCCTTATAGATGCACAAACTCAGTTTGGAGGTCAGGCAGGCACCTCGACACTTATTGAAAATTTTCTTGGATTTCCAGATGGTTTGACTGGTCAAGATTTAGTTCGCCGGGCAGTGGCGCAGGCCGCAAAATTTAACACTAATTTTTTGGCTCCATTCAGGGCCAATAGACTAGTTTGTGATGGAGACAGGAAGACCATTATTAGCGACGAGGGAGATGTGATTGTGTCTCGGGCAGTTATATTGGCACTCGGAGTTCAATACCAGACCCTTACTGTTTCGGGTCTTGCTAGATTCCTTGGCAATGGGATTTCATATGGTTCCCCCTCACTTAGTTCTGTGTATAATGACAAGAAATTATATGTTGTGGGTGGCGCTAATTCTGCCGGGCAGGCTGTTGTGCATTTGGCAAGATGTACAGGTTGTGAAATACATCTGTTAGTTAGGGGTGATTCCATCAAGGACAAAATGAGCGAGTATCTTATAAAAAGAATCGTGGATTATGGTAATGTTCATGTGCATGAAAATACATCTCTTGTGGAATGCAGAGGGGTTGAGCATCTGGAAGAAATAAGATTGAAGACTAATAACGATGAAAGCATTGTTCCAGCCGATAGGTTATTTATACTAATTGGTGCAAGACCAAAGACTTTGTGGCTTGATGGTTGTGTTGAAAAAGACAAGAATGGTTATATTCTTACTGGGCAGTTTGTTAATAATAGATTAGATGGTTCTGTGCCGGTACATATGGAGACATCTCAAGCAGGTGTTTTCGCGGCAGGCGATGCTAGATTCAGTTCTGTTAAAAGAGTCGCATCTTCAGTGGGTGAGGGAGCAATGGCTGTACAGTCGACCCATTCCTATTTAGCTTAAATTTTACCGCTATTTTTATTAGCGGTTTTTTTATTTTTGTTATATGATTTTTAAATCGTAGGACTTTAAAAAAGGATTCATGTGTCGAAAGATAAAGATCATTTTAATGGAATTGTTCCGCCGCTTCACCTCGGGGTTTCTTTTAGCTTCGAGAGCGTAGAGCGAGGCGCACAAATTTTTGAAGATCCTGCCTGCGGGTATGCTTACGGTAGAATGGGCAACCCGACTGTCACTGCGTTTGAGCATTGGCTTGCTGGAGTAGAAAGAGTTAGGGAGGGTTCTGTTTGGGCTACAAGTAGTGGTTTGTCTGCTCTTGCTCTTTTGTTTTGGGGTTTGACCTCTCTATCTCTTGGAAGAGGGAGACGGGTTGTGACCTCCTCTTATATATATGGTGGCAGTTTTCACCAGTTGCAGCTTTGGCAGAAAGATCATGCTTGTGAGATTGTTTTTGTTGACAATCCTTTTGATCTTGATGCTTGGGAGCAAGCGATAAGGCCTGGAGCCGCTTTTGTGTTTATGGAGACTCCTGCAAATCCGACGGTTGATATTTTTGACATTAGTGCTGTTGCTGAAATAACTCACAAGTATGACTCATTTCTGGTGGTCGATAATACATTAACGCCTGTTTTGCAGAAACCACTTGAACTTGGTGCTGATGCGGTTCTTTACTCGGTTACTAAGGCCTTGAATAGGCAGTCTACTGGGTTGGGTGGAGCATTGATTGGTTCGCCTAGATTTTTGGATAAAACAGAAAAAGTTCTAAATGATTATCATGTTTCTACTGGAGCCATAATGCATCCTCTCTCAGCTTATTTAACACTTCTTAATCGTACAACACTGGAGAGAGATATGGCTTTGTTTTCTGAAAATGCACTCAAAGTTGCAGTTTTTCTAGAAAATCATGCCAGAGTTTGTAGGGTTAATTACCCATTCTTATCAAGCAATCCAAAATACAATCTGGCTCGAAGACAAATGACTGGTGGGGGAGGAATGTTATCGTTTGAGATGCCCAGTTTTGATGCAGCACGTAATTTGGTTGAATCAGTTCGTAGCGCCAGAATGGCGCCTCACCTAGGTGACGAAAATGAAAATCTTATAATTCATCCAGCGTCTACCACGCATAGCAAGCTATCATTAGAAGAGCTTGCTGTTGTTAATATCCCACCGCAATTAGTTAGATTGTCGGTGAGTCTCGGCAACATGAATGAATTAATTAAAGATTTTGATGAAGTATTAATGAGATAATTAAAAACAAAACCGAGCTTTGCTCGGTTTTTAACTAATCATAGTCATAACTTTTTCTGCTATTGCCATGCTGGCTGTTAGGCCGGGGGAATCTATTCCTACAAGATTTATAAAAACTGGTCTGTCATTATCTTTGTTGATGACAAAATCTGAATCCTTTTGCCAATTTTTAAGTTTTGGTCTTATGCCAGAATATCCCCAGCGTAGATCGGATGATCTTATTCTGGAACAGAATCTAGAGGCTGTTTCTAGGAAGTAGTCGGCTCCTGTTTTGTCCATGTTGTAGTAATCTCTAGTCGGTACTAGCTTTGCATTTGGTCCTATAAATAGTCGACCGTTTATGCGTGGGCTGAAATGTATACCCTTGGACGGTGATTGGGTTGATGTAACAGGATAGACTAAGCGATGTATTAAATTACTTTTTTCCAGTGAAACTTCGTAATATTCTCCACGCCAGAATTCCGTTTGATATTCGAACCCCGCCATTGCCGCTATTTTGTCAGCATAAAGGCCGGCCGCGTTAATCACTATTTCTGAGCTTACTCTTAGTTTATTAGCCGAGATTTGATAACCATTAGAAGTTTTTTCTATCCCAGTAACTTCCTTGTGAAAAAGGAAGTTAACACCATTTGAGTTGGCGTCAAGGTAAAGAGATCTCATGAATTGGTAGATATCAATAATCCATACATTTGGGATAAAGATTCCGGCCAAGGCTGATATTTGGGGCTCATATCTTTTAATTCCAGATTTTGAAAGGAATTCAAATTTAATGTTTTGTTTATGTCCCTGTCTGATTAAGTGAGTAAGGGATGCCAGCTTGCTTATGGGATTAGATAGTAAATCATGGCTCGGAATTGCTATGATCATTCCTGTTTGGCGTGTGTTTATCCTCCTGGCTAAGGCATAATCAACGATAAGTTTGTTGCCGCGGCGAGCTAAAAGTGCTTTTAGAGAATCTGGTTTTTGATGCAGGCCAGAGTGTATGACATTACTGTTTAGTCGGCTTGTTTCCTGACCTGGTGCGTGTCTTTTTTCTATAACTACTATTTTTTTATTTGGATACGACATGCTTGCTCTGCGAGCCAGAGCACAGCCGACAGCCCCGGCTCCTATTATTGCAATATCTGCTTTGATAAATTCATACCTCATTTTTAAAGATCCCCCCACGGGCGACCTATTGTAATGAGATTAACTTTGAAGTTTTTTAGTTAATATGTCAATCTTGAAAATTTGTGATTGCTGCTAGATAATATTGTTAATTCGGCTTACTGAAGATTAGAGGAGAAAAGTAAATGGTAATTCCTATTAAAAAACTTGTTCCTAACGCAATGGTTCCTAAAATGATGCGTTTTGGTGATGCTGGATTTGATCTTTATGCAGTAAGTTCCTGTGTTATAAAACCAGGAAGTACAACTGCAATCAGCACTGGTTTGGCTGTGGCTATACCGCCAGGATATGTTGGTCTCATATGGGACAGGAGCGGGCTGGCCATCAAAAGTAGTTTAAAAACAATGGGTGGTGTTATCGACTCCAATTATCGAGGTGAAGTGATGGTGGGACTTACCAATTTGTCTACTGCTGAACACGTGGTAAGTGCGGGCGATAGAGTTGCTCAAATGTTGATTCAAAAAGTTGAAGTTGCTGATTTTCTGGAGGTTGATACGCTGAACGAATCTGATAGAGGTACTCAAGGTTTTGGTTCTTCTGGAAAATAAAATTGTATTTAAAAAATAAACCCCGCATAGCGGGGTTTTAAAATACAAAACGTGGGCCTATCCAAACCATGAATACGTCATTGTTTATCGGTGCGGCAGAAATACCTATCGAGGGATTAAAGGATTTAGACTGTGTACCAGAATAAGGACTACCCCTGATGTTTCTTCTTATTGAAGCGCCTTGCTGAATTGAGAAGTGTCTACTGACAAGGAAGTCTATTTTTAAAGAAATACCAACAGCTTCAAAGTGGCCGATAAATTTATCGTTATTTCCTTCAAGGTAAGTGTCGGTATACATAACAAATGACCTCTTGTTTTGGGTACGTCCCAAGATTAGGGTGTTGCCAACACGCCATCCAATATACGGAGCAGTAAAGCCATTGTTGTTAACTGGTGTATTCCCTCTGATTGTTTTGTAAGCATAGGTTTCTGTTTTTATGTAGCCTTTTTTGTTCCAAGTGTGCATAAATTTAGGTCCTGCGTACATGTTACTCAGACCGGTGTGTGGGATTCTGCCAGCATAATCAAGAACTGGGATTTGGTTTATGTTGTAGCTTGCTTCAGCTCCCCAAACAACTCCTAGTTTTTTATTGAGATTGAATTGGGTCGTCAGAATATACCCGTACAACTCAGGATTATCAAAAGGTGTGCCACCTCCTATTGCGGTGAGCAAGTTAATCTTTATTCGTTCACCTTTTTCTAGTTGAAGGTTTAGTCCTGCTGACCAGCTCTGATAAGGTAATTGCCCCCTTATAAATACGGGTTTCTTGCTTAAAATATTCATATCCAAAAAAATATCGCCTGAGACTTTCATCTCTTGCCCGGCCTTTTCTGTGCTGCTTGATATTTGGCCAAAAGAAGAAATGATAGATATGTTTAAAATGCCTGCCAGTAAAATTATCCTATGGATTTTCAAGGGACCTCTTTTTAAAGTTCTACTTTATATACAGCAAAGTAGCACTTTTATAAAATAAATAGAAGTATGGTCTGTTTGAATTGATTAAATTATAATTTATATGTGATCCAAGAGGTTGATAAAAAAATATTTCCTCAAGGGTTTTTGTGGGGGAGTGCAACCTCCAGTTACCAGGTTGAGGGAGGAATAGAAAACAATGATTGGGCTGAGGCTGCAAGAAAAGGCAAAATACCGGCGGCTGGAAAAGCCTGCGACAGTTATAACCTCTACGAGGAGGATTTTGATTTTGCTAAATCATTAGGCCAGAATACTCATAGGCTATCAATTGAGTGGTCAAGAATAGAGCCAGAGGAGGGGAAATTCAATAATGCTGAAGTCGAGCATTATCGGCAAGTATTATTGGCCTTAAAAAATCGAGGCCTAGAGCCCTTTGTAACCATTTGGCATTTTGCGTTGCCACTATGGTTTTCAAATATTGGGGGTTTTGAAAATAAGAAAGCCCCTTTTTATTTTAGTCGTTATTGCGAGTATGTGGCCGATAGGTTGGGGGATTTAACTAATTTTTTAATCACTATTAACGAACCCATGGTTTATGTTGGCCAAAGCTATGCCCACGGTATATGGCCACCATTTAAAAGAAGCTTTATTAAGGTTCTGAGAGTTGTGGATAACTTAATCGAGTCGCACAATGTTGCATATAAAAAAATTAAGAAAGTAAAACCTAACATAAATATTGGTATAGCTGCAGACCAAGTTTTATATATTTATAATAAGAACCCGTTTAATATTGTTTTGTCAATGATTTTAAATTGGTACAGGAACCGCAGGTTTTTGAGTAAAATAGCTCAGGATTTTATAGGTGTTAATTATTACAGACCTATTCAATATGGTTCAAAAATTAATTTTCAAAAATCTGACATGGATTGGGATATATACCCACAAGGTATCCATAAAGTTCTAAACCAGATTAAACGTTACAAGAGGCCGATTTATATTACAGAAAATGGGATTGCTGATTCTTCAGATACGAGGAGGGCTAAATTTATAGAGGATCACTTGTACTGGGTTTGGTGCGCGATTCAGGAAGGGGTAGATATTCGTGGTTATTTTTACTGGTCTCTGTTAGATAATCTTGAATTGGCTGAAGGTTTTAAGTATAGATTTGGTTTAATTGAGGTAGACTACAACAACATGAGGCGTACTGTGCGTCAGTCGGCCCATGTGTACAAAAATATTTGCATTTCCAATTCCCTAATTCCTAGTGATTAATTATCAATAAATATGATCTGGATATATCTTGCTTTTATTGCTCAAATTTTAAGTGGTGCAGTTATACTTCTTGATAAGTTTTTGGTTTCCTCTCGTGCGATTTCTAACCCCACGGTCTATACTATTTTTGTTGGTCTTTTGTCTGGCGTTGTTATCG
This sequence comes from Minisyncoccota bacterium, assembly GCA_036517175.1. Classification (GTDB taxonomy): domain Bacteria; phylum Patescibacteriota; class Minisyncoccia; order 2-02-FULL-40-12; family IGHO2-01-FULL-4-A; genus 2-01-FULL-44-17. The sequence goes on along the minus strand of DATDXQ010000028.1, from coordinate 46,506 downwards.
TGGTTTTCCCCTTAGTGACTTACCCTACTGTTAATATTGTTGGACTTTCTTTTGTAATAGCCTTTACTTATATTTTTTCAATATTCTTTTTGTATAAGTCATTAAAGATATCAGATGCCTCGGATGTCGCACCGGTAATGGGTGCCGTTTCGGCAGTTGCTACCTTTGGATTCAGCCTTGTAATTTTGGGAGATGCTCTTCCTTCTAGATTTTTTGTGAGTTTTGTTTTTCTTGTTGTTGGAACTCTGATTATGTCGCACTTTAGGTTCAGTAGCCGTTCGGTCCTGTATGTTGTTATTGCTGGAGTTTTGTTTGGATTGTCTTCTGTTTATGTTAAAAAAATGTTTTTGGGAACAGATTTTTTGACTGGCTTTTTCTGGTCAAGAATGGCTAATGTTGTTGGCGCGCTTGCTCTATTGGCCTGGCCATCTAATTTCAAGGCGTTTCTAGTAACGATTAAAGAATCTAGTTTTAATACCAAATTTCTTGTGGTTGCCAACAAGGCTCTAGCAGGGACGGCTTTCTGGCTTATTTTGGTTGCTATCAAACTGGGAGAGGTATCGTTGGTTAATGCCATGGCAGGCATGCAATTTATTTTTGTTTTAATTTTTGCTTTTATTTTTACAAAAAAATTACCACGCTATTTTTCTGAAAAAGTTACGGAAAAAAATATTTTTCTTCATAAATTTGTCTCAACTGCCCTTATTGTTATAGGTTTTTTTCTCTTGTTTATATGAAGAAAATAAAGATTTTTATTCTGGTTTGTGTAATAGTTGTCTTAATTTTATTTGTTCTTTCTCTTCGTAAAATTCCTGACAAAATAGAATACGGTGTATCTTTTAGTAAATTTCACTCTGACGAGTTGGAAGTGGATTGGCGCGAGGTTTATGTGGCATTGTTGGATGATCTTGAGGTGCGCAAGTTCAGATTTAGTGCTCACTGGCCAAACACAGAGCCAGAAGATAACAGCTTTAATTTTTCAGAGCTCGATTTCCAAATGAATGAGGCGCGTAAGCGGGGCGCTTCAGTAATTCTTGCGGTTGGCCGTCGACTTCCCGGTTGGCCAGAATGTCATGAACCAGACTGGTTGGCAGAAAAAATTTCTGGGATCGCGGAGGAAGATAAGAAACGACAGTTTAAGGGGGAACAATTGTTGAAATATATTGAAACTGTAGTAAATAGATACAAGGATTATAACAACATATTGTATTGGCAAGTTGAGAACGAGCCCTACTTGGCTTTTTTTAGTCGGTCAATGTGTGGAGATTTAGATGAGGAGCTTTTGGAAAAAGAGATTGAATTGATTAGAACTCTTGATCCAGAAAGGCCCATATTAATTACAGCGGCCGGAGAATTTGATTCCTGGTTTCCGGCTTACAAGCGGGGTGATGTTTTTGGCTCTAGTCTCTATCTTTATGTTTGGTGGAAAACTGGTCCGATAAGATATCCCATATTTCCAGGATTTTTCAGAATAAAACAAAGTTTAGTCGATATATTTTATGGTAAAAAAACCAAGATTTTAATTGAGCTTTCAAGTGAGCCATGGTTACTTCAGCCAATAGTAACTGCTGACATCGATACTATACTGGACAGAATGGGCATTGATAAATTCAATGAAATTATCAATTTTGCTGAAGAATCTGGTTTCTCTTCTCAATATCTTTGGGGTGCCGAGTGGTGGTATTGGATGAAAGAAAATCAGAACCATCCTGAGTTTTGGGAAAGGGCAAGACAGCTGTTCGGTGTTGACTAAGCACAAATGATTGTAGTAAGAGTGAAGATGTGATTGACAGGCGAGAGGTGATTACAATCTTTTCTAGGTGTTTCAGATTGCTGGCCAAATTAAGTGCCGGACTTTCTGATAAATTTTTTTCAGAAATTTTAGATAAAGAATTTGAAAATTTATTTTCGGATTATTTATTTTTCTTGAGGAATACGGCTCCTGCCCAGAATAATCATGTCGCACAATATAATGCAAGATTATTTTCTCGTGTTCAAAATATAATTACTTTAGTAAAAGTTTGTAATTATTTGAATTTAAACTTAGACCGGACCTGTCCCCTTTTGCTTGAGCGAGATCTGCTTTCAATAAAATTATTTCTTCTGTCTGTAAAAAATCAGAAACAGCAAAAGGTAGAGAAAGAAGTGGTTAAAATCGTTCAGCAACCCGTGGCTGCTTCTGTTCAAATCTCAATTGGTCAGGGTCATAATCGAATCATGCAGCTTATGAATGGTCATGAACAAGTAAGAAATGTAGAAATTTTTCAAAAGATTCCCGAAATATCTAAGCGAACTCTTAAACGCAAGTTGCACGAACTGATAGAGGCCGGTTTTCTCAAAAGAACAGCTAACGGCAAAATTGTATTTTATTCCTTAGCAAATAGGCCTGAACCTCATGGCAATTAATTTTTTTACTTGACGCGTAATGTCACTAGCTGATAGTGTTTTTTTATGTTTTTTGAAAACAAAAAGGAGTTGTAATGATCGTATCTAGAGTTTTGATTGCCTTTTTTGTTATTGGACTATTTTTTGGACTTCAGTCCAATGCTCAAAATGATGCCAAGGAACAAAGTGTTCTCAATTCATATTCACGGAGTCATGGGGATGATCAAATTTACTGGTCTAAGCCAGTACTTGATGTAACATTGTTTCCTGGCGATACCGTTGTTAAGAGTGTGCAGGTATTTGGGAGATCAAATCTAGGTCGTGCAAATGTATATGTTACGGGATCTCTGATGGGAGTTATTTCACTAAACAAAAGTTATTTAGACAGAGTCTATGTTAGTTCTGTGGACTCTCTTGTTATTACATTTCATGTTCCAGAGAGTTCACGGATGGGTGTTCTTTCCGGTGAGGTTTATTTGTTGGATGGTCCTGTTTTTGTTGAACAAAGACTACGATTGAGGATCCGTATAGGCTTACCTCCAGATCCAGGCGTTTTAGGTAAACAAACTTTGGGGGGTATAGATTCTGATGAAGATGGAGTTCGGGATGATGTCCAGCGTTATATAGCTTTTCTTTTTGAGGATTCTGCAAAAACAAGAGCTGCCTTATATAGGTATGCAAAAGTAACTCAGGATTTTATTGTGCAGACTACAGATAAGAATACAGTTGTTGCTAATGCCATTAATCAAGACATGGCTTCAGATTGCCTTTTTTATATTAGGCCTCAAGATGCTTACAAAATAATTCCCGAAGTAAGATCAGTGATACTTAACACTTTGGAAAGAAGCCTTGCTTATATTAGGGCAGATTCAAAATTAAGTGGTGTTGTTTTTGAGGGTGTGCCGTTTTTAAAAAAGAAAGAACAGTGTGCTTTCGATCCAGATTTGGTCGGGAACTAAGAGGTCTGCATGACGAAGACATCAAGAATCAGAGGCATTTTCTTGGCCTCTTTTATTTTCAGCGGAGCATTGTTTTGCCAGTGTCCTGACAAGGTAACAACAATTTTCTTTGGTAATGGTATGTTTGTAAGCAGAGAGGACGCTCGCGAACAGGAATTGGGAGAAATAAGCCCCAATGGTTTAGAGACAAGGCTGAGGTCTCGGTTGGAGGAGATTCATAGTCCTGTAAAATTTGAATGTCTAAAATTCGCCCTGGCATATAATTCAAAAGAAAAGGTAAAACTAGATTTACTTGAAGCCATGGCCCAACTTGTTGGTGAAGACATGTCAATTTTATGGCGATGGCTGTCCAGCTTGCAGATAATCCCAGATGCTCTACAGGATTTTGCATCTGAACAGGCGAAATTAAATGATGAATTTTCTTACATTGTAGATAACGATCTAAGAGAGCACGTACTACATTATGTTAAAGAAAAAAGAGCCGGCAATAAAAGCATAGTGGTCGCTCATTCTCAGGGAAATTTCTATGCCAATGCAGCTTACAGTTATATATATGGAACCCCAAGTGCTGAAAACGATAATACCTTTTCCATCGTTTCTGTTGGGTCACCTTCGAGTTATGTTTCGGGCTCAAATTCTCCATATACCCATACTACAATTATTGAGGACGGTGTTATAAATTCTTTTCCCGTAAACATCAGGGCGATGCCTGCCAATGTTAGCAATGTTCCATATTTTGATTGTGGTAAGCCAGTCGAGTGCCACTCGTTTGTTAACTCATATCTAGCCGGTCCTGTAAGCGGACCAAAAATTCTTGACCAGATAATAGCTGAAATTACTGGTTACCCACAGCCCCAAATATTACAATTAACAGATACCAAGCTGCCTTCTCAAAATTTTTCACCTACAATAAGTAGGGATGGTAGTAGGGTCGCCTTTGTTTCAGATGCTAACTTGCAAGGCCTCAATCAGTCCATGGCGAGGGCTTTGTTTGTAATTAAATCTAACGGAACTGGACTGACCCGGATAGGTGAGGAACTCATATTTGATTTTGTTGGTCAACCACCAGAGCTAGATGCTTATGGTAAGAAAGTGGCTTTCATAGCCAAGAGATCCTTTTCTGACTTGCCTGGAATTTTTATTTCCAACACAGATGGCACCAACTTAAGGCAAATACCAACCTTCGGAATAGTTGCTGGTGTGGCTATGTCTAGCGACGGCTCTACGATAGTTTATACTTCTTTCCCAGAATATTATGGTAGTAAAAGAATCTATACTGTTAATCCAGACGGAGCCAACCAGAAGATGCTTATTGAGTTTTGTTGTAATAATTCTGGTGACGGATCATTTGTTCCAGGAATAAGTGGAGATGGAAATAAAATAACCTTTCTTTTTTCAAGGGCGTTGAGTATTCCCAAAACATCAGATTCTATTTCCAGGCGTTTAGCAATAATAAACAAAGACGGAACAAATTTTAGGGAAATAAAACCTAATAATTATGAAATATATTCACAAGCAATTAGTGATGACGGGTCAACTGTAGTAACTACCTCAGGTTCTGATTCTGGTTCGGTATTTATTTACAATGGAGACGGTGAATATCTAAATGTTTTTAAGACGAATAATTTTATAGGTTCGCAGGCGATAGATCTATCTTTTGACGGTTCGTTATTTATGTACCACTCATTAGAAAATATTTTTATTATAAATTTTAAGACACAGGTCATTCAACAAGTAAGTGTTAATCTTAGAACATTGCTACCATCAATGAATGGATGGGGCGATAAGATAGTATTCCAATCAATATCAAATCCTAGTAATAGGAATGAAGACTCAAATCAGGAAATATTTGTCCTAAGTAATAACTGAGCTGTATCAAGGTCGCTAATTTAAGCGATCTTTTTTTAAAAGTAATGATGTTGCTTAATTTTTGTCACGGTGATAATGGTGTCAGCATGATGACAATGTTTACGACATCATCGTGACACCATCGTGGCATGATTAAATTGATAATTAAGTTAAATTACTAAAGCTATCTAACTATCTATTAAATAGCTTTAGTGCTTAAATTAGCTCAATTTAAGTAACGTATTTATCTCCAGGCTATTTTTATAGTTTATTCCGAATAACTACATATACTATTTTTGTTAAACAATATTGATCGCTATTCTTGTATATATCAGCATGTATATTTTATTTTAGTACATTAACACACCCTATTTTATTGCTGCAATGTTGTTTAAAATTATAAAAATATTGCTAATTTATCCACAGAAAAGCTTGTGACTTAATAAGTATCGTTTATAATTGTAAATGAACTAGCGCATTACCATTTAGATAAGTTAAATTTAAAAATTATTGGTAGCTGCTGGTTGGCTATTATTTTTAGTTATAAGTTGACCTTTAGGGCCACTTTTGATAAGATTAGTGCAACCCTGTTAGATGTCACTAGAGAGTCAATTTTATATAAAAATAACAGGAAAATATGATATTCTTGAATCACTATGCAACCTTTTGGAAATAGCCATTTTGGTTGCTTTGTTGTTTTTGAGAAGGAGTGTTATCATATTGATTGATTGTATTCTGATGTTAGATGCTTGCCATTATTTTTAAGGGTTTAGGCTTCTGTCATTGGAAGGCAATAGGAATGGACTTTGAAAATTAATAAACATGTTGCTTCAAGAAGATTTAAATTGCCGCAAGAATATTAGAAAATATTATTGTTAATTATTGTTATGTTGTGATAAGCGAATTTTATGTGGGTCGAGTATTTGCAATGTAACTTGAGACTTGTGGTCGAATGCATCTCTCGAGTTGCAATATTCAAATTGCATTAGGAAATTAAGATTCGGTTATCGTATTTGTTTCTGCTTCTAAAATTAATAACTCATCAATTCCCGGTCTTTAGACAGGGCGTTGGTGAATCAAAATAAATTAAAACATGAGTAAAGCTACGACTTATGGTGGCATCGGGGAACTTAAAAATGTTTCCACGATTGTTGCTATAGCAACAGCGATGTTGCTAGTCGCAGGTTTTGTCTACTTCTTTGGTGTGAATAATGCCTCAGCTGTAGCTCCTAGCGATTATGGATTGAAAGAGGGTGACGTTGTAAGCGCCGCCGGTTCTGACGATCCAGATGTATATATTGTTAATGAGCACGGTTACAAGAGATTGTTCTTGAACCCTGCAATATTCGGCTTCTATGGACACCTTGGCGGCTTCGCGGCTGTTAAGAATGTCTCACCTGCAACCAGAGATGCTTTCGGCACTTCCGGTTTGTTCAGAAATTGTGAAGCCAATGATGAGAAAGTTTATGGTGTTGAGACTACCGGTGAAGATGTCGGTATGCTCCACTGGGTTAACACAACAGGCTCACAGGCTGTTGCTGATGACGCCAATTTCTTCAAGAAAGTTTTCTGTATCAACAACAATGAGTTCAATTGGTATGCCAAAGGATCTAATTACACTTCAGTAAACCAGGTCCCTAACTATTCCAGGACTCCAGGTTCAACTCCGGTTGCAACCGGTCCATTGTCTGTTGTTTTAGCTCCTGATAGTCCATTAGCTAAGACGATCACACTGAATGCAACAGGTGTTGAGTTCTTGAAAGTTAGATTTTCCGGTAGCGGAACAATCACTGGTATGACAGTTAAGAGACTGGGTGCCGGTCAAACTGATGACTTTGCCAACGTCTACATATATGATGGCGCAAAGAGATTAGTTTCTGGTAAGACGTTCTCATCTTCAAATGGTGAGGTCACATTCTTGCTGAATGTTCCGGTAAGTGGATGGAAGGACCTTTCAGTTATCGCTGACATGGCTGCCGCTAATACAGCTGGCAATGTTAACTTCATGCAATTATTGAGTGTGTCCGCTTCGGGCACCGTATCCGGTTTACCTTTGAATGGAAATAATGTTTCCAGTTCCGGAGCTTCATCTGGTGGAGTAACACTTGTCAGGTCAGGTTCATTGTCTAACCCGACTGTTGGTCAAAAAGCTGCGCAGGTTTCTGAATTCAAAATTACTGCCAACACAGAAGCTGCCAGCGTGAAGAGACTGACTTTAATCAATGGTGGAACAATCAAGCCTAGCGATATGACCAATCTTAAGTTAACAAGCGGTACCAGCACATGGTCTGGTAGTATGACTTCTGACGGTTATGCCGTGTTTGATCTTGGTTCAGGATTTACCATTATCAAGGGAGGAAATGCCATATTCAAGGTGTGGGCTGACCTAGCTGGCAAGAAGTCTGAGACAATTGACTTTTACTTTGAAAATGATGCCGACACCTATGCTGTTGGAGATCAGTACGGCCAAGGTATGGCTGTTACCGATACGGATATAGATGCGGCTAGCGATGTCACTGACCTAACCCTACAAGGTGGAGTTTTGACAATCGCTTATAATGGTCCGAACGCCACTAATATTGCCACCAATTCTACAGATGTTACCCTTCTCCGATTCTCAATGACTGCCGTAAGCAACATTGAGGTTCGTAAGACGGAATTGGTATTCTGTTCCGACGATGATGGAAATGGAACTTATGCAGCAGTAGAAGATACAACCAACGGTTTGAGTGCTGATGTCCTTGACGTTAAAGTTATTAATGAGGACTCTGGCCAGGTTGTGATGGGTCCGGTTGACGGATCTGCATTTAATGAAGCCGATGATGTTTCATGTCCGGACAATGTTGACGGAGCTAAGAATACATTTACAGATGTGATTGATTTGTCTGCCGGCCAAACATACAACTTCAAGGTTACAGCTGACTTTGATGGTGATGCCGTTGATGATACCGGTACCGCTGACCTAGACGCTAACAGCGTAGTCAGAATGGTTCTTGATTCTTATCCAGGAGCTGACGTAACTGTAATGAAGTACTCAGGAACCAACACAGCGGTTGCTACTACTGATGTTGTTCCTAACTCAGATATATCCGGTTCTAACATTACCTTAAAGGGTTCATCTTTGACCTTAGGTCTAGCAGCTTCACCGACAGACAGGACCTATATCAAGGGAACTAACGGAGCTGAATTCGTAGGCATAACATTTGCCGCAGCTCAAGGTTCTGGATTAAAAGTTACTGATATTACCTTAACTGGTTATGTTGAAGACGGTACGGACGGAGCTCTTACAGGAACTCAGAATGAAGGTGTTGATACTAGCAATGCTGGGGTATCTATTGCCAATGCTGTTAGCAGCGTAGCAATCTATGACGGTGGAACTGGCGCTTTGATTTCCAACACCCCAAATAGCAATAATTTAAGCGTAATCAACACTGGTACTATTAAGTTCAGTAATTTGAACTGGATGCTTGCTGCTGGTGAGACAAGGACCTTATTGGTTAAGGCCAATCTCTCAAATAACACAGCATCAGGTTCAGAGGGAGACGGATATTCTTTCGATATCGATGGCGCAACTGATGTTACGGCCATAGATGATTCCAACAACACCGTTAATAATGGCAACAACAGTCCTAACGGGGGTGTCACGCCGACAGTTGTCTTGACTGTTAAGAATTCTGGTAATCTTACGGTGGCTGCCGCTCCGGCAACTACTGCCAAGGCTGGAGTATATTGGGGCCAGAACGGTGCCGAGTTTTCCAAATTCAGATTTACAGCAACTGACGAGGGTCAGTATCTGGAAGAGGTAACTTTGCAAACTGGCGATACAATCGCTGATGTGATTGCCAATGTTGAGAAGGTCTATTTGACCTACAAGAACAAAGCGGGAGCCACGATAACGAGCGAAGGTGTATTTGACACTAAGGCTTCGGTATCATTTGCATGGACGGGAGATAACCGACCATATGTACCTGCTGACAGTTCATTGGACGTGACAGTTAAGGCCGATATGAAGACCAAGGCAGAGGGTGCGACTAATGCCGTGAACTTCTCCATCGACTTCTCTGGTGGCGGAGCTAACGAGTTTAGGTCAGTCGGTGAATCCGGAACGGTAACGAGCGGAACAGACGCGGATATTGTAAACAGGGCAGGCAACAATATGTATGCCTATAGAGTATTTCCTAAGTTTACCAACTTGAGCGCTTCAAGTGGTGGTAATGCCATCGGTGGTAATAAAGAAGTACTTAGGTTTACTATTGAGGCCGTTGGTCTTGCCGACTCGAAGCTATTATTCGACGGAGGCGTTATCAATTCTTCCGGATCCATACTATTCGACACAGTGGCTTCTGGTCAGACGAATGCCAATATGACATTGACATTCTTAGGTGCTGATGACAACGTAACCTATGGAACAGATATTCTCGAGACTGCACAGTCCGGTACTGATATGGTGGCTTCGTTGAGCTTCGGTACGTCAGGCACTGGTCAGGATCTAGAGATCTCCGGTGGTTCATCTAAGACAATTTACGCGACTACTACATTTGCAGGATTCGCTACAAACGGCGACTACTTCCAATTGGTATTGCGTGATGAGGCTAGTCAGGTTAACTGGGTAGCTAACTCTGATGTAACTGACATCGGAACCGCAAACGTAGCAAATGTCTTGAAGACATTGCCGCTTAACGGAACCTCCTTTGTCACGAGTGGTTTCTAGGTTTAACCAGCTGAGCTGGCTTTAGTCAAGTATTTGGCACTCCCGATCTTGCATCGGGTCTTGGCCAAGAAATTACAAAACCCCACCAAATGGTGGGGTTTTGGTTTGCTTGGCAGGCCTTTTTTTGATACATTTTAGTTATGTTTATTTCTCATTTATTCCGCCGTTTTTGGCCAATTCTAGTTCTCGCTGCCGCTGGATTTTTTATTTACGCCTTTAATTTGGACAATCCTCTTTTTTGGGATGACGATGATTGGATAATAAACAATGTCTTTGTACATGATATAACCTGGAATAACCTTAAGTTTTGGTTCAGTCATAATACTCTCGCTGGAGTGGGCTTGGATAGCAATTACTACCGGCCGTTTCTATTTTTAACTTTCGCCATCAATTATGTAGCATCAGGAATACAGCCCATATTTTGGCACCTCACAAGCAATTTAATACATATAGCTAACGCAGTCTTAGTTTTTTTTCTGCTTAAAAGATTCGACCTCGGATCTTCAAAAAGGTCTAATCTTGTGGCTTTTCTGACGGCTTTTATTTTTACTATTCATCCTCTTCAAACCGAAGCCGTAACATATATTGCCGGCCGGGGTGATTCACTGGTCGTGTTTTTTATGTTTTTGGCCCTGTTTCTATTTATTAAATCAAAAGATAATCCGTCTAAGTCTTTGATATACAAATTTATATCTTTGGCCTCAGCGGCTATCGGTATATTAAGCAGGGAAACTGGTATTATATTTCCGTTTCTTTTGGTGGTTTTTTACATTGCGTTTATTTCTACTGATAAATTTTTAATCTCAATTAAAAAAGCCCTAAAAGAGGCGTGGTTGTATTTCGGGGTAGTCATAATTTACGGCATCCTGCGACTCACAGTCCTTAATTTCCAGAATACCCTCAACTTTTACACCGCGCCGAATCTGTATTCAGAAAATCTGTGGTATCGGATAATGACTTTCATGCATGTTCTTGTTGATTACATACGGCTGTTGTTCGTGCCAGTCGGTCTGCATATGGAAAGAAGTGTGACAGTGCATACTTCTTTGTTTCAATGGCCGGTTTGGTTTGGGGTTATGATAACCGTGGGCATCATGTGGCAAGTTTGGCGATTGTATAGGGCAGGGGACAGGACGTATAAGATTTGGCTATTGGGGGTAGGCTGGTTTTTTGTCGGTCTTAGTCCGGTTTCCGGCATTGTGCCGATCAACGCCGTCATGTATGAACATTGGCTCTACCTGCCCATGGTAGGATTCTGGTTTGTTATCTCATTTTATTTGCTAAAAATGTTTGATTTATTAAAATCTAAAAAACTTCCTACTCTCTATTTCGTACTTTCTGCTTTGTTGGTTATTTATTTTTCATTTTTCGGTTATCAAGCCATAAGGCGCAATATTCTTTGGGGCAAACCGATTGAATTTTTTAAAGATATTTTGAAATATGAACCACAGAGTGCTCGAGTAAATAATAATTTGGGAAATTTGTATTTCAATCAGGGAGATAAAGAACTTGCACGCAAGTATTATATGAAATCAGCCGCGGTGGAGGATGTTTTCCCCCAGCCCCATTTCAACATTGGAGGCATACTCCAATCTGAGGGGGATATGTTTGGTGCCATCAAAGAATTTGAAAGGGCGATAGAGATTGATCCAAATTTCCACTATTCCTATCAAAATTTGGTGGTTATTTATGCCAATCAAGGCGATTTAACCAAAGCAATAGAATACGCCGAGATTCTAAAAAGGCTGAGATCTAATGATCCGAGAGTCTATTATAATGCCGCATTGTTATATTTGGCTATAAATAATCACAAATCTGCCATTGAAAATCTTAATCTGGGCCTTGAGGTGGTGGGGAATGATCCAGAAGCCGGACGGTTGATTGAAGACTTGATTAAGAGACTAAAATAGTCAATAATTTGATTAATATGATTACTAAAAAAACTATAATATTGCTAGTGGTTTTGGCGGTTGGCGCTGCTTTAGTTTTGTTTTTATATTTTTCAAAACTGAGAGTCCAAGAGCCTGGCGAGGTCCCTACCCCCACCGTTACCGCAGAACCTAGCGCGACTACTTCTGTGACAGTGACTCCGCTCCCGACCTCTCAAGTTACTCAAACACCAGATGCCATGAACAAATATCCACCAGCAGAATGCCAATTGACAGGCAGTATTGTGTTCATTTCGCCCAAGTTATACGAGAATAAGGATGCCAATATTATTTATAAAAATATTGACAGCATAGCCAGACTTATTTTTTGGACTATATCTCCCGATGATAATTTGTCAGTAGGTCCGAATATTTTTGCTAATCTTCCGTTGCCCGATGGCATGGAAGACTTAACGGTGAGTTTACCGGATAGTCCTAAATCCAAAAACTATATTTTGACCGCTAAGGTTACCTACGGAGTCTTTATAAATAGGAATCTAGAAATCAAAGAATCTTCCTGTACCGGCCAGATTCCTGTGGAGTTAAAATATTAATATGAAGATCAAGATTAACAAGATTTATGCTGTTTTGTTTTTGGCGGTTTTGATTGTGGGAACATATTTTTTCGTGACTGACTCCCTGGTTCTTAAAAAAATAGCCGGATATAATGTTCCGAAGACTACATCTACGCCGTCTCCAAGTGCGGATGGTAAGCTTGATTTTCTGACTCTTCCTCCTGGATTCTCCATCTCGGTTTTTGCTGATAATCTTATCAATCCCAGGGTCATCGCCTTTGATTCTAAGGGCAGAATGTTTGTAAGTGAAACTAAGGCTGGGCGGGTCGTATCCCTTACAGACGCTGATAACGACGGCTTGGCTGAAAAGAAAACAGTGATACTGGAAAACCGCAAGTCTCCGCATGGATTGGCTTTTTACACTGATCCCAAGACTAAAAAAGTTTATCTTTACGTGGCTGAAACTTATCAAGTCTCACGCTTTGAGTATGACGTGTCGAAGGGAACCTTAATGAATACGATTGGCAAGAACATAGCTAACCTACCGGCTGACGGTATGCATTTTACTAGGACTATCGCTTTCGGGCGCAATTTTCGTGAAGAACAGATTATAGGTGGCAAAAGTGAGGTGGATACGCAGGTTCCGATGAAGCTTTATATAAGTGTTGGCTCATCGTGTGATGTTTGCGTGGAAACTGAAACATGGAAGAGGGCAAGCATTTTAGAGTCAGATCCGGAAGGTAAGTATACGGCAGAATTTGCTGGTGGATTAAGGAATTCTGTATTTTTTGCATTCCATCCCGAAACAGATGAGATTTGGGCGACTGATATGGGGCGCGATAATCTTGGTGATGAACTGCCCCCTGATGAAATAAATATCGTAAAGGTTGCGACCGAAGAGCACAAGTTCGGAGCTCGTCGTTATGGCTGGCCTTTTTGCTATGGCGACAAGATTAGAGACAAGACATTCAATCCGACCAAGGTAGACCGAGTCGATATATCAGCCGATTGCAGTCAGACAGAAGCACCCCTGATAGAAATACCGGCACATTCTGCGCCGCTGGGCCTGGCGTTTATTGATTCAAATAAATGGCCTGGTGGGTGGGCTGGTGATCTGCTAGTTGCCTATCATGGTTCATGGAACAGGAGTGAGCCCGTAGGTTATAAGATTGTCAGGTTTAATCTTGATAAAAATGGCAATCTGCAACAGCCAAAAAATCAGGATGGTGAGGATTTTTTAACCGGATTTTTTGACCCTTCGGCCCGTTCGACGGACTCAGGACAAGCTGGTCCAGGGCAAGGTGCTATAATCGGCAGACCCGTTGATCTCAAATTCGGTCCTGACGGTGCCTTATATATCTCTGACGACTCTGCGGGCCTAATTTATAGAGTTGTCCCAACTAAGTGATTTATTTTAACTTTACATATGATGGATGTTGTATTAAGTTAAATAGGCTGTTTTAAAAAGGAGAAATTTTGTGGGAGATCGTCCTAAGCCGTATATTGGTGTAACTGGTTTTATGAGAAGCACTGATGTTGTCATAGCTTTAGATTGCATTCCAAGCAATTCAAAAAGATTGCTTATGGTTGGAGTACTTTCGAGTCTAAAGAAGTTAAGAAATCAGCCGAACAAACGGCCGAATAGATACCCAAGGATTAGTCATATCAGCCATATATTTTTGGATGATGACAGGTTTTTAAATCTAATCCACTATAACACCGATGAACCTGAAACCCTGGCGGCGCAACTCAACGACATGTCGGAACTGGGCGGACCATTTTTAGATGGATTCCAATTAAACATTGCCTGGCCGCCGTATAAGGAAGTTTTAAAACACAAGAATGAGTGGCCAAACAAGATTGTTTTGCAAGTTGGCAAGCGGGCATTTGATGAAATCAACAATTCTCCCGAGCAATTGGCCTCTCGTCTAGCTGAGTATGAGGATGTTATAGATTATGTTCTTCTTGATCCAAGCGGTGGATTGGGTGTACCTATTGTTTCTCAAGTTGCTAGAGATTATATCTTGGCGATCAGGGAGAAAATTTCTTCTGTTGGTTTGGGTATCGCAGGTGCATTAAGCCATAAAACTTTAGGTCCAGTGGCTAAGCTTATTAAGGAATTTGATCTTAGTACAGATGCAGAAAGCGGAATCAGGGACAACAATGATTTGTTGGATACTCAAGCTACAAAACTATACATTGAGGAAGTTGGACAAATTTGTTCGTAGGCGACCCATGGGGGTCGTTTTTAATTAACACAAAAAGCCTTTCTGAAGTATCTCTTTGGTCTGTTCGACCATCTTGTTGAGAGAAAATTTGTGGATAATAGTTTGATGAGCCTGGATGCCGAATTCGCGCCTCATATCCTCATTGCTATATAATTCCTTAATTGCCTTGGCTAGGCTTTGTGCGTTTGCTGGTTGTGCAAGAAAACCATTTTTTCCATCTTCAATTATTTCTGGAATAGCTCCTACGCTGGTGGCTACAACTGCAAGTTTGGCTGACATCGCCTCAAGCAATGACCAGGGGAATCCTTCTTTGACTGAAGGCAAAACAAAAATATCAAATGCCTTGAGGTATTTGTGCCCATTCAATATATGCCCGGCTAGAAAAACCTTATTTTCTAACCCTAGGTTTTTAATTCTAGATTCAAGATCCTGCCTTCCTTGACCATCCCCGATAATTATTAAATTAGCAGTGGGTGATTGAATGCTGGAGAATGCATCAATTAGATACTCTAAGCCTTTTGCGGGATAAAAATTAGCAATTGTGCCTATGAGCAGGCCTTTGTGCAAAAAACTGCCGTGTTTTTCTGATGGTGGCAGCTTTTCATACAATCTTATCTTAGCCTCATCCTTTTCCAGAAAATCAAGTTTATAAGGGTCGATGCCATTATATATAAGCTCGACTTTTTTTCGCGGTTTTATCCCAAATTTGATGGCTTGATCATAATCATGCTTGTTGTTTACTATTATGTAATCCTTCCATTTGGCGCTTATTTTTTCCAACCATCGATATAGGATTTTTTTCCACAAAGGCCAGGGGTCATTGAATGTCCAGCCGCCGATTCGGTAAATTACTTTGGGTTGCCTTTGCTTTGGTTTCAATAGGCGAGCTGATAGGGAGCCGATGAATCCTGCCTTGGAACTGTTTAAAAACAAAACATCGGGGCTGAGCTGTTTGATTATTTTTTTTATTTCAAACAGGGACAATATGTCTGAAAGTAGGTTTGGATTGCGACGCAGGTTCTTGGTATTGATGTACTTTGTATTGGCGGGCAATAGAGATTGTAGCTCCTCTTTGCCATCACGTCCTGTGGCCACGGTTAGTTCAAAGTTATTCTTGCTGAGATTGGGCAACAACTGTGAAATAAATCTTTGAGCACCTCCAAGTTCTGATTGGGTAATAATAAACAAAACCCTTATCGGGTTCTTGTTATTAGGTAAGATTATCTGGTTGATTCCAGTGTTCATTTGTGACACTATTATATAGTAAAATGTATAAAAATACAACCCAAAGAATATTGGTTTTTGCAACCAACTATTTGCCCAACATTGGTGGAGCCGAACTGGCATTCCATGAAATTGCGACTCGACTTCCAGATATAACTTTTGACTTGATCGCTTCTCGGTTGCCAGATCCCTCAAATCCCAAAAAACTTCTTCCAACTGAGGAAAAAATTAATAACACTACTGTATACCGCGTGGGATCTAGATTGAACTTGTCCAGGATCTTTATTCCTAAGGCTCTATATCCAATAATGGCCTATTTTAAGGGAAGGGAGCTGTCAAAAAAATTGGGACCTTATAAAAAGATTTATGCTTTGCAGGCCTCCCAGGGGGGGGGCGCTGCTTGGTTATTTAAGTTTTTTAATCCTAGAGTTCGCTATATTCTTAATTTACAGGAGGGCCAGGATTTTAATAAACAAGGTTTCTTACTCAATTTTTTCAGAGGGCTTATCATAAAGAAAGCAGATGTGGTTATAGCCATAAGCAATTATCTAAAGAATTATGCCAAGGATTTAAATAAAAGAGCTAAGGTTATAAGAGTGCCAAACGGTGTAGATATCGCTAATTTCAAAAGGGACTATAGTTATGGAGAACTCTCTGGTCTAGCAGAGACTCTGGGTATAGAGCCAGGAGAAAAGATAATTATAAGTGTTTCTCGTCTAGTGCCCAAGAACGCTATAGATGTTTTAATTGAGGCGCTGGGTATCCTAAATACAAAATATAAAATAACAAACATGAAACTTCTCATCGTGGGAAGCGGTCAGGAAAGGCCCAGTCTGGAATCTAGAGCTGAAAATTTGGGACTAGGCGATAAGGTTGTATTTGTTGGATCAGTCGGACACGACGAGTTACCTAAGTATCTTAAGATCGCTGAAGTTTTTGTCAGGCCATCACGATCAGAGGGTTTGGGCAATGCCTTTCTAGAGGCAATGGCAGCTGGTGTCCCCGTTATTGGTACCAACGTTGGTGGAATACCAGATTTTTTGGAAAATGAAAAAACTGGTTTGTTTTGTAAGATCAATGATGCCGAAGATTTGGCTGGGCAGATTTTTAAATTGAGCCAGGAACCTAAGTTGAAAGAGATTATTATCAAAAATGCCAGCAATTTAGTTTTAGAAAATTACGACTGGGATATTATAGCTAAAAGTTGCGGTGACATTTTGCGCAGCTAACTCCGGCTTTATTATGAAAAAATTATTAATAATTCCTGAATGGCGCAGATCTGGTGTTGGTACAATAGATCCAAATCGTTTGGCCTTAGACTTGTCGGTCAGTTGCAGTGTTGTTGTTGCGTCTTTTGACCATTGGTTACCCCAGCCCCTAAGAAATATGGTGGTTTTTTTAAAAATATTAAAATTGGCTCGCCAAGCAGATGTTGTTATGGCCTTGAGTCCTGTTGGTACAGGATCGTTAGCTGCTAAGGCGGCGCAAAGAGCCAATAAAAGATTTGTTGTTTGGGTTGAAGATGATTACGCTTGGAGAGAGGCAATAAGAAGAGGTGACAATTATCTTCTTGTTGGAGATTTCCAGAAATCAAAAAAAGAGGGTACCACTTCTTCAATTAACAAAAAACAAATTAAATCCTGCGAAATTTCGGGTTCTGTATTGGTTCCGTCTTCTTTTATGTCAAGAATAGTTTTGGGGTGGGGTATAGATCCAACTAAGATAAAAATACTAATTTATCCAACAGATTTTTATATTGCGGGCATGACTAAAGAGGAATGTAGAAAAAAAATAGGTATTCCGGGTGCCTTGATTGTTTCTAAGGGCCCGCTTGTGCCTTGGATGGGATTTAGAATGCTTGTAAAAATTATGCCGCAGCTTCTAGAAATTAACCAGTTTTTTAGGTTAGTCATTATGGGTAGTGGCCCAGAGCAAAAGGTTCTAGAATCTATGATAAAGAACATTGGTCTAAATGGTAAGGTGATTTTTGTCGGCGAAATAAAAGAGGAAGAAGAATTGAGTCGTTTTTTCTTGGCTGCTGACCTGCTTATTTTAAACAGTGGTCATGAGCCTTCCTCCAGCACTGTTTTGCGCGCAATGTCAGCTGGGGTGCCAGTAGTGGCTACTGCTGTGGGTGCTAATCCGGAGTTAATCAGGCAGGGCGAGAACGGTTTTATTGTAAGATATAATGACGAATTCAATATACTAGAGGCGGTTAAGGCTCTTTGGCGTAATGCTGTATTAAGGGACCAATTTGTTGAAGCTGGTCTTGAAACGTCGGCTAGGTTAAGAGAAGCAGCCAAGGATATTGCAAAAATAATATGAAACTACTAATGATAAGCGGTTATGGTGCCACATCTCTTGATAAGAAGGGTGCATTTTATAATACCCTGGAAGAATTTCACAAGTATTGGGAGCGTATAGACATAATATCTCCTAGAGCAGTAAATGGCGAGAGACAAAATGAAGTTTTATTTGGCAATGTTTTTCTCCACCCATCTCCTTGGGCCTTGTGGTTACAGCCTGTATGGATATTCAAGAAGGGCTTACAGACATTTCTAGAACAAAAATTTAACATTATTATGGTTCATGAGTACCCCCCCTTTTACAATGGCATTGGGGCCCGCTTGCTTTGGGGCAAGATAAAGATCCCATATGTTCTAGAGACTCACCATGTTCCGGGGTATCCAAAGAGTGCTAATTTTAAAGATCTAATTTACAAGTTTGCCACGAGATTGTTTATAAGATACGACTCTTCAAGGGCATTGGCGGTGAGGGTCGTTAATCAAAGGCAAACCCAGGAATTTTTACTAAAATCAGGTGTTCCTCTTAAGAAAATAGTACATATCCCTTCTTTCTATATAGATCTCGATGTGTTTAGGCCGATGGCTTTAATCAAGGAGTATGATCTGATTTTTATTGGTCGCTTGGATAAAAACAAGGGTCTTGACCTCCTGTTGGATGCTGTTAAAAATCTAAAAATAAATATACAAAATATCAAATTACTAATTGTCGGAACAGGACCAGAGTGGCATAATCTAAAATCAAAAATTAAAAATTTAAAATTGGGTGATAATGTCGTACTGTATGGTTGGGCTAAGGATTCTCTAGAAGTCGCTGAATTTATAAATAAATCTAAGATTTTGGTGATGACATCATACAGTGAAGGTGGTCCGAGGGTTGTGTTAGAATCTATGGCCTGCGGTGTACCAGTTGTGGCAACAATGGTCGGTATAGTGCCAGATGTGATTATTGATGGAGAAAGCGGTAGTATAGCTGATTGGGATTGGCGTGACCTGTCCTTTAAAATATCGGATTTATTGTCACATCCTGACGTTTTGACTAAATATGGGGTTGAGGGCATTAAAATTTCCAAAAATTTTGAAAAAAAATCAGCAATAAAAAAACTTTTTCAAGAATTACAAAAACTTATTGCAACCGAAGGGGGGTCAGCAGCGTCTTAAATGTTGAGTTATCCACAATATTTTAATATATATATATATTATGTTGTATAATGCTAGCATATGAATAATTCATCTTATGCTAGTTTAACTCTAGGTCGAGTTTTTATTGTATTTGCAGTTTTTGTCGCGACACTTGCGACTTTTTTGTTGTTTTCAGACAAAGCGCATGCCGCTGATGATGGAGAGTTTGTCTGGTTTAGAATAGACACTGAACTGAACGATCTTTTGTCCGAAGGCGGAACATTGACTATAAGGTGGTACTGCGATGGCGCTTCCAGTTTTGGTCAAGTTAACGATAACACAGCTTCAGAAAGCACCAACGCGCGTGATGGTATAATAAAGGTGGCTTCAGCATCTGCGGAAATGACAGCTGCTAGCTGTACCATAGGAGAAAGTGAAACATTAAGAGCTTCTGCATCTATTGACGGTTGGGTTGTAAGAGAGTGGACTAACGCTTCTTTTCCAGGCGCTTCCACATCCAGTCCATTTACAACTTATGCAAGTTTGGATTTCAATATTGTAATAAACGGTGTAGATGATGAGCTTGGTACAGCCATTACTCTTGATGGTTCTAGCGCTTCGGCATCTTACAATGGAACAACTGCGTCAGAGTCTTATAGAGGTGGTAAGAAGTATATTGCCGGTTCAACTAGTGGAGGCACTGTTACCGCTGAGGCTGATGGTTATGTTAAGGCAACTTCAAGCGGAACTCTTACAGTATCCGGCACTGCTTCTCAATCTATTGATTTCGGAACTGGAGATGATAGTGATGTTGATGAAAGTGGTTTGTCTTTTGGACATAAAGTTAGAGTTTATGAATCTGGTGGAGATTTTACTAACAACAAATTTACAACAGGAACTGTAACGGCCGGAGACAGCTTTGGAACAACGTGTACGAATAATTCAGACGGTAATTGGTATTGTTCTGTGCCGCTTGCAAATACGGGAACCTCAGCTAAGTTTGTTTTGACCGGATACGACACTACAAGTGTAACCTACACTGATCGAACATCCGACTCAGACGCCCAGGTTTCTACAGACATTACTCCTCCAAAGACTGCTCCAAGCGGTGGAGGCGGAAGTATTGCGGACGCCGCATCCCCCACGCCAACACCTACAGCAACCCCTGAGGTTTTCACGCAAACAACTCCTGAGCCGACACCGACATCAGAAGCCACGACAGGAATAATGAAATTGTACAGAAAAGATGGCGATCCAAAGGTCTATGTTCAAAAAGATGACGGACTTCATTGGGTAAAGACTCTTGAGGAATTTAATGCCTCTAATTATAAATGGTCGGACGTTAAGATAATATCGGTAAATGAATTCACTAGTATGAGCTTTGCGCCAGGAGAGATGTCTTCGCCGCAGCTTTACAGGAAAGTTAATGATCCTAAGGTATATGTTGTTGGTTCAGATGGCACGTTGAGGTGGATAAGAACATTGGCCGAATTTAACGCTGCCGGTTATAATTGGGCGGATGTAAAAATTATATCAGGAGAAGAATTTGCCAAAATGAGGGTGGGGGGAACTCTTAAGGTTCTCAGTAATATAAGTTTCTTGAGGGTTAGACAAGCTGCCACAACATCCAGCAGTATATTGGGACAACTATCTCCAGATCAGCAGATTGATTTTTGGGAAATAAGCAATGGTTGGTATAAGGTTAAATTATCGAATGGCACGACTGGTTGGGTATCTGGAGATTATGTGACGGAAATATAATCCTATCTAGATTTTTAAAAGACGACCTCATGGACGTCTTTTAATTTGTGAATTGAATCAGGGGGGCTTTTATTGTAGTATCATAAAATGCGAGGAATTCTAATAATAACTCAAAAGATTGACTATAACAATGACATTCTTGGATTTTTTCATGAGTGGGTAAGAGAGTTTTCTAAAAGATGGGACAAGGTTACGGTAATATGTTTGAAGCTTGGTGACTATGACTTACCTAGCAATGTTAGAGTTGTCTCTCTTGGAAAAGAAAAAAATAGTGGATTTGGGCCGGGTGTTAAATTAAAGTATCTATTTAGATTCTACAAATATATTTGGACGTATAGGCATGATTACAATGCAGTTTTTTCTCACATGAATCCGCAATATATACCCCTCGGTTGGCCAGCGTGGAAGTTGCTTGGCAAAAAGATGTCTCTTTGGTATGCACATGGCTATGTGCCTACTATACTTAAGATTGCAGACCGATTAACCAATATCGCATTTGCATCAACCCCAGAAGGTTATCGTTTGCCAAGTAGGAAACTTAGAATTGTGGGACAAGGTATAGATGTAGAAAAGTTCAAACCAAAAAATGGATACACAAGAGATGGAAAAGGTGTCTTTAAGATTGTTTCAGTTGGCAGAATAGCCCTCTCAAAAGATTACGATACAATGATCGGAGCCATCAGTGCTTTAATTGACGAAGGCGTTGGACTGCGTGTTGAAGTTGCTGGAAGCGCCATAAACCCACTAGATTTTGATTATCTTGAAAAATTAAAGAATACAATTTCAAGTAAGGGTTTGGGGGATGTAATTAAATTCATTGGCCCAATTGCCAATAAGGACCTTCCTGATTTTCTCCTCTCAGGTGATCTGTTTGTAAATATGAGTCATACGGGTAGTCTGGACAAGGCGGTTCTTGAGGCGATGTCTTGTGGTCTACCTGTGCTGACTTGTAATGAGGCATATGAAAATATACTTGGTGAATACAGAGAAAAACTTATGTACCCGAAGCGCGACTATCGAAAATTGGCGGACGGTATAAAATATATTATGAACCTTGCTGGTGATGAGAGAGCTGCGGCGTCGGATTATCTGAGAAATATAGTTGTTCAAAATCACAATCTGGAAGGGTTAATAAAAAAAATAAGCTCAACTCTCCTAAATGAATAAAATTGTCATCACTGGACACCCTTACGCCTATCCTTATTATTTCAAGGTTTTTGAGAAGATGGAAAACAGAGATGACCTGGTTTTTCTTTTGCCTAGATTGTGGTTGGCAAAGAAGGGTAAGGTCAGAATTAAATTAGAATCAAAGGCGGGTTTTAAAATTTATGGTTTGGCTGCGGCTTCTTTTGGCGGACGTGGGATCACGGGCTTGTTTAAGGGTTTTTTACCAGGCATATTTTTTTTATTGCCTTATCTGAAGCTTAAATATGGAAGTAAGGTTTTGTATTCGTGCTCTGAACCTTATCTTTTAACCACGTTATTCAATGGTTTGATGGCAAATTTTTGCGGTATGAAATTTATATTTTTTACTTGGCAAAATGTGGAACCTAAAAAATATCTAGCGGGTTTTAAGCTTAAGATCTACTCAAAATTAATAAGAATGAACTTAAATTTGGCTGATGGAATTATCTGTGGCAATCAAAAATCTCAGGAAATTATGAAAATGTTCACAAATCATGATTTGGTGTCTAAGACACTAGTTTGTCCATTGTCTGGTGTTGATGTTGAAAGATTTCATCCAGGGATTGAAAGCGATTGGCGTGATAAATTGGGAATTAAAATGGAAGAAAGGGTCGTGTTGTTTTACGGAGCATTAGATACAAGGAAGGGACTTGAGATTCTTGTTGATGCGTTTAAGCTTCTTATTGATAAAAACGCAATTTCTAATACGAGATTGGTTCTTGTTGGTACTGGGCCGGAAAAACAGAATCTAGAATCTAAAATTAAGAATCTAGAACTTAATGACAAAATTACTATTCTGGACTGGTTGCCCAATGATCAGCTACCAGCGTTGCTTAATGTCGTCGACGTATTTGTTTATCCAAGCGTACCACAAGGAGGTTGGGAAGAGCAGTTTGGTTATGCTATGGCCGAAGCCAGCGCTTGTGGTGTGCCAGTTGTTGCCACACGTACGGGTTCAATAGATGAGGTTGTGGTTCATGAAAAAAGTGGTCTTTTGGTTCAGGCAAGTAACCCGGAGGAATTATCAAAAGCTTTATTTAGAATAATCTCTGATGAAAATATGGCCAAAGAAATGGGCAAATTCGGGAGAGAATATGTAGCCACAAACTTCAGTCACGCGGTAGTCGCAGAAAAAATAACGAAATTTTTGGAAGGTTTTGTCTAGTTAACAAGATTGGTTTGCTGTGGTATGGTCCGGCCATGTATATTGCCGTTGTCGGAGGGGGAATATTTGGGGTAACCACTGCAATCAAGCTTGCTGGGGTAGGCCACAATGTTGACCTTTTTGAGAAGGAAGGCGATATTTTGATGGCCGCATCGGGCTCTAATCAATTTCGTTTACACAAAGGCTATCATTATCCGCGCAGTGGAGAAACCATCCAAGATTGCATGAGGGCAGAGGCGGGTTTTATAAAAGAATACAGACAAGCGGTTATTACTGGCGATGATCACCACTATTGTATTGCTAAAGAAGGCAGTCTAATACATCACGACGATTATGTTAAGGTTTGCAGTGACGTAGGCTTGAGTTTTATTGAGGCAAGGCCGGCATTGGTTAATTACGACAAGATAGGCAGGTCAATTAAGGGCGAGGAAAGCAGGATAGATCCTGACAAATTAAGAAAGTTGTGCTGGAGTAAATTAAAATCTTCCGGTGTTAACGTTGAATTAAAAAAACTGGCGACAGTTGCTGAATTAAAAAAATACGATCTAAAAGTAATTGCAACATATGCTAACCTCAACGAACTACTGCCCGTATCCAAGCGCAAAAACTATCAATTTGAGCTTTGTGAAAAAGCTGTTGTGAAGCTTCCTCGGGAGTTCGATAAGCAGTGCCTAGTTGTTATGGACGGTCCTTTTATGTGTATTGATCCTATGGGAAGGACAGGTAATTTTGTTCTAGGAAATGTTGTTCATGCCATACACAGTATGAATGTTGGCAAGAAGCCGTACATACCACCAAAGTTTAATAAAATTTTGAATAGGGGAATAATAAAAAACCCACCCGTTACTAATTTTAGAAAAATCATTGAATCCGGCTCGGAATTCATACCAGGGCTCGCTAAGGCTAAGCATGTTGGCTCAATGTTTACCTTCCGTACAGTTTTACCGAAACTTGAAAAAACTGATGCCAGACCAACCGTTGTAACTATGGTTGATCCAAAAACAATTACTATTTTTTCGGGGAAAATAGGCAATTGCGTGGAGGCGGCAGAAGAAGTTGTGTTAAAAATCAAACAGATCTAAAATGTTTTAAGTTTGACCATCTTGGTGAGAAGATTGTTTATTTCAAGACCAAACTCACCATCTGTCTTGGGCTTTTTTGATTCTGAAAGGCATTTGATGAATTCCATACACTCAAGTTCAAGGGGTGTGTCTGCAGATTCAAATATTTTAACAAACTCCTTTGAGCCCTGGTCTAATTTAAATAAGGTGCTTGTTTCCCAGAGATAAGTGTTTTTCTCAGTGACAAGATAAAGCGTTTTACGTTTAATCAGCGAAGCTCTATTTATGTCTATGTCGACTGTTGTTTTGGGATATTTGGCTTGTATGCTTATGATGTCCGCCTCGCTTATAATTTTTCTGCGTTTAAGCTCAGTGATTTTTAAGGGTCTGCCAAGAAGGCTATAAATTATAGAAAATTCATGACACAGGAGATTGAGTTCTATGTTTTCTCCGAAGTGTCCAAATTTTTCCCATTGCATTTTAATATATTCTGCACCCTCCTCAGAAATTATATCTTTTATTTTTTGAAAAATAGGGTGATATATGAAGGTGTAGCCTACAAAAAGCATTAGTTTTTTTTTGTCCGCTAGATCTATAAGTTCTTGCGCCTGCTCTGGTGTTTCAGAAATTGGTTTTTCTACGAATACATTTTTCCCGGCTCCCAGTGCCAATTTGGCCAATTCAAAATGGGTCCTGATGGGAGTGGCAATTACCACGGCATCTATGACCGGATTTTTTAAAATATCATCATATGAGTCAACCCTTTTTATATTTGGATAATTGGACGCCAGCCAATCTGAGGTTTTTTGATTGCCTTGGTAATAACAATAATCTACACTGGCTATTTTGGAGAACTCTCTTAGTAGGTTTTTGCCCCACCTGCCAACTCCAATCAGGGCTACATTTTTATTATTTTTCATGGTAATATCAATAATAAATCAAAATGTCAAAAAAATCCAATAAAATTATTCTTGCTACAGGAATATTTTTTCCTGATGTTGGGGGTCCCGCAATACATGTGAGAAAGATAGCTGAGACACTTGAAACGTCTGGCTATAGGCCTGTGGTCATAGCTTACGGAGATTATGATGGTCCGAATGATTTCCAATTCAAGGTTATTAGAATTTCAAATAAGCTGCCGGTCCTACTCAGGCGACTGAAATACTTAGTGGTCGTTTTAAAAGAATCTCATGAGGCAAGCTTGCTTTACGCCTTTAATATTGCGACTGCTGGGTTTCCAGTTTTTATTGTTGGCAAGATGCTGCATAAAAAAATAATTATGCGTTTACCCGGCGATCCTATTTGGGAGAGAGTGGTTGAAAGGGGAGACAGATTTGTTTCCTTTGTTAATTACTATAAGCAAGGTCTCTATGTGAAAGATCGGCCGTGGCTATTCCGATTTACTAAGTATGTCTTACCCAAGTTTGATCTGATTGTTTTTTATTCACGTTTCCTGTCCGACATTTATGAGAAATATTACAATATCGACCCTAAGAGAGTTAGGATTATTTTGAATCCTGTTTTCCATCGAGAACCTTCTGGAGTGGAGAGGTCTGGAGAGCCCACAGTTTTGTTTGCTGGTCGCTTTGTGGCCTATAAGAATCTAGAACTATTGATTAGAGTTTTTGATAAGGTTAGACAAAAAACTAGGCGTGGTAGGTTGGTTATGATAGGTGAGGGTCCAGACAAATATAAATTGGAAAAAAAGATAAAAGAACTTTCCTTATCAAGCTCTGTGGATGTGATTCCCAAGCTTGGTCAGGAGAAACTTTTTGAATATATCCAATCTTCGTGGTTCGGTGTGGGGCCAGCACTTACAGAATTCAATCCAAATTTTATATTAGAGTGTTTGTCTCTTGGAAGGCCAGTGTTGCTAAGTCGTGAGAATGGTCTTTCTGTAAAATTGCCAGAAGAGTTTCTTTTTGATCCGCAAAATGAAAAAGAATTTATTGAAAAAATGGAACAAATGTTCAGTGTTGATTTTTATGGTGATGCCTTAAATATTGTAAGAAAATTTGACCTAAGTCAGAATTGGGAACGTGTCACTAGGGCACACTTAGAGATAATTAAAAATTTCTAATAAATGCCGATAACTAATTCTAAAAAAAATGAAATAAAAGCACTAATTTTTCTAGTGTTTTTATTTTTATTTACATGGCTGATTGTTTACACTGGTATATTTAAGCATGTGACATGGATTGATGTCCCACTCCATTTTTTTGGCGGTTTTTTCGTGGCAATGTTTTTTGTAAGTTTTTTGCGCAGGGCGATTGCGGCAGAGCGTTCGGTGACCAACGATATAATAATTGTGCTGGGAGCCTCTTTGCTTATAGGAGTGGCATGGGAAGTTTTCGAATATTCATCAACTCGCATCCTGCCGTCATACTTCAGTATATTTCGCGGGGGGAATCTTTTTGATACTCTGAAAGATTTGGTCATTGATATCCTGGGTTCGTTTTTAGCATTTTTATTTTTTAAAAGAAGAAGATGAAACATAAAATCCGGGACCACTTATTGCATGTTTAATTTTTTCAAGAAACAAAAAATCATACTTTTATGTCTTTTTCTTTTGTTTTTGGCCTTAAGGCTGCCAGGGTTGCATTTACCTTACCATCAAGATGAAAGAAAGGCGGTGGTAGGTTATAGTTCTTGGTCATCGGGAACACCGCATCCGCCTCTCACACGAGCGATTTTTGCTCTGGATGCATCAATATTCGGAAGGGATAACTTTCGTGCCATGCCAATGGTTTTCGGCGTAGCAAATCTGGTCCTGATTTTTTACTTCATGAGGAAGAGGTTTGGTGAAAAGGCGGCTGTCTGGTCTACTGTCTTTTTCTCAGTATCATTTTATTCGGTTCTTGGTTCTTTGATGACGGAAATGGATGGTCAGGTTTTGCCATTTTTTTTCCTGCTCTCACTTATATCATACTTCAATTGGAAGGATGCCGAAGTGACCAAAAAAAGGATTATTTGGGGGCTGGTTTTTCTTCTGGCGATCACTCTGGGGTTTTTGACTAAGCTGAACTATATTATTGCCGTTGGTGCTTTTATTATAGATTTTTTGATTGATAAAAAAACCGGGCCGGTGAATAGAAAACTGATGTTCAAGTATTTAGGTGCCGCTCTCGGCCTTATTGTTTTATTGGGTGTTATTTTGTTGAACGCCAAGTTCTTTTTTAAATCCTATGATTTGACGATGACGATTAATCACGTCAAAGATTTTATTAAATTGTCTGGCAGAGCTTACCTCCAGATAGCGATACAGGTTGCCAAAGCAGTTATGTACGCTTCTCCTCTTTTGTTGGTGCCGCTGTTTTGGTTGTCCAGGAGCGATTGGAAAAGGTTCAGGGTATTGTGGATATTTTTGTTATTGGGCGGAGTTTTCTATTTAGTTGTTTTTGATTTTTCCAGATCCGCGCTGGATAAATACCTTGCTTACATAATTGTACCGCTCTCAATAATATCAGGTACGCTCATGTCTGGTATTTTTGGAGAGAAAGATTCCAGGTCACTGACTCGGTTGGGTGAACTCGTCTTTTTTGGGTTAGTGGTGGCGTTCATTATTTCGGTGCTACAGTTTATTCCTCACTTTGCTCCGGCCCTGTATCCAAAGGAAGAGTGGATTGGACGTATCATTAAGTTAAGGTGGAATTTTGTTTTTCCTTTTACGGGTGGTTCTGGTCCTCTTGGCTTTTATGTCTCTTGGTTATTTATTGCCACAACGTGGGCAGTGTCTATATTATTGGTAATTGTCTCGCTGTTTAGGAGGGGATTGATGAGGTTGGTCGCATGCGTTATCTTGCTTGTGGGATTGGCTTATAGCGTGGTTTTTTCTGAGGAGTACTTGTTTGGTAAAATTAACGGAAACCCAAATGCGCTACTTAAAAACGCGGTTAATTTCATAGAGAGGGAAGACAGGATACATAAGGTCATATCTTACAACGATATTGGGGCGTATGAGCTTACAAACATCGGTAAGTATGAGCGAAGACTTTATGCTGCCCCAAAGTTTGAAAGAGCATACACGGAGATTTTGAAGAACTTTAATGGCCACTACCTAGTTATTGATATTCCCCACCTTAGCCCGAGCAGCCCTTACTTCGAACACTTTTTAACTTGCGATGTTATTTATGAAGATTATTCTGTCAAAATTTCAGCAAAGATTTATGATTGTCAGAATAAAAATAATTAACCAATTATAATAAAGATGCCTAAAATTAAAGAATATTTTGATCAGGTAGCTCCTAAACGAGAATACTGGAAAAAAAAGAATAGTTATTATTATGGATATGTAGAAGACAAACTTCTGCCATTTTTGATTCCTTCGGGCAAAAGGGTTTTGGAGATAGGTTGTGGCATCGGAGACCTTATCGCCAAACTCATACCATCCAGGGGTTTGGGCAGTGACATTAGTGAAGTCATGGTTAGGTTGGCGTCTCAAAAATACCCCAATTCTCCACTTGAATTTAGTTCTGTGGCAATTGAACATATTGCGGAAAAATTTGATTTTATAGTTATGTCAGACCTAGTTGGTTATTTGGATGATGTACAGGATCTTTTTAATAAACTGCACACGGTTGTTTATCCACGCAGTAAAATAGTGGTAACACAATATAGTCAGATTTGGGAGCCGATTTTGAATATTGGCTCCAAGCTTGGAGTCAGAATGCCCTCGAAACTCCAGAATTGGATATCAGAAAATGATATAGAAAACCTATTTTATTTATCTGGTTTTGAGATAATAAAGAAAGGGAAAAAAATGATAATGCCCAAGAGAATACCTTTTGTTTCCGATCTTCTGAACAATTTTTTAGGAAATATCTGGCCTTTCAACAAGTTGGGTTTAATAAACTATTTGGTTGCAAGGCCTGTTCCTCTGCGTAATAATTTTGAGACCGCGCCATCGGTTTCGATTGTTGTTGCCGCAAGAAATGAGGCTGGCATGATAGACAAAATAATCAAAGAATTACCTGATCTTGGGAGTAGAACAGAACTTATTTTTGTTGAGGGTGGTTCATCAGACGGTACTCTTGAAAAAATAAAAATTTCTGTCGCCAAATATAGGGGATCAAAAAATATCAAGTTTGCCGTCCAGGATGGAAGGGGAAAGGGTGACGCTGTTAGGAAGGGTTTTGATATGGCGAGCAACGATATATTAATGATTTATGACGCTGATATGACTGTGCCCCCTCATGAATTGCACAAATTTTATGATGCGATCGTGACTGGACGTGGAGAATTCATAAACGGATCAAGGCTGGTTTATCCTATGGAAAAAGAGTCAATGCGCTTCCTTAATTATTTGGGCAACAAGTTTTTTGGTTTTGCGTTTAGTTGGCTTTTGGGGCAGAAGATTAAGGATACCCTTTGTGGTACTAAGGTTTTGTGGCGAACTGATTATGAAGATATAAAAAATGGCCGCAAATTCTTTGGAGACTTTGATCCTTTCGGAGACTTTGATCTGATTTTTGGGGCAGCTAAGCTTAATTTAAAAATAGTTGATTTGCCGGTTCATTACAGGGAGAGGACCTATGGTACGACAAACATAAGTCGTTGGAAGCACGGTTGGCTTTTGTTGAGAATGGTTGCTTTTGCAATGAAAAAAATAAAATTCATATAAAAAGTTTTTGGTGTAATGCCTTCTATCACCATTTGCAACTCCAGCGAAGTTGCTGCATTCCGTCAAAAGCGTGGATTCATCTCACAGTGAATAATAATTATACTGCTCGATGACCATGTCCCGATTTTCATTCATGAAAATCGAGGATCCTCGATTCTGCAGAGCAGAATCGGGACAATCCACCCTTTTGACGGTGCTATAAGGCATTACAACCAAAACATGCAACGATATCTACTCCCTATAAAAAACTACTAGTTTTGATTCCGATACTTTTAGTGGTTATTTTTATTTCCACCTATAAACTCACTGAATCTCCACGTACTTGGTATGATGATGGGCTTTTTATGCAAGTTGCCAGGAACTTTGCGCATTTCGGTGTCTTTGGTGTCCAATCTTCGCCGGGGGAGTTAGACGAGTCGATTGCCGGGTATGTTACAACGGGGTACTCTGTTACCTATCCCATAGGTTTGGTGTTTAAGTTTTTTGGTGTTGGACTGTTGCAAGCCAGAATTCCCATGGTTGTTTTTATATTGTTGCTGCTGGTGGTGGTTTTCTTTTTAATATATAGATTATTTGGTTATAAGCATGCCATTGTTTCTACTTTGTTGCTCGCTAGTTTTGCACCTGTTTATGGTAATGGCAAGCTTGTGCTGGGTGAAGTGCCCGGTATGTTTTTTTTGGTTTTGTTTTTGTTGTTGTTGAACCGAATTGAAGAAGTAAGTCACAAAAAAATTGTGCCAAGTATTTTGTTGGGTCTTGTTGGTGGTCTTGTTGTGGTTACAAAACCTATATTTATTCTACTTATTCCAGCTGTCCTTATTTGCATCTGGCTCAGAAGAAAAAAAATTAATTTCACTGGTAATAATATCTTTTTTATTGGACTATTTTTCTTGATTCTAGTTCTTTTATTTTTTGTAACTTACTTTGGAGAAAAAGATTCTGTTTTTGGCGTCTTGTCTTTTTATGGAAATAATTACAGTGCCGGCTTGGGTGATATTTTAGCGGCTATACCCAATAATTTGGAGAGATTTTTTAAAGAGACGACGCCAGGTTATTTTGCATTAACAATGTTATTTTGGCTCTGTTCTTATTTATTAAGGATTAGAAAGAAACAAGCCATTGGACTTGCGGAAAATGTTGCCATTCTGTTTGCGATACTGATTGCGATTGCTTACTTGAAAACCCCTGGGTGGTATAGATATCTCTTCCCGGGCCAAGTGCTGGCATTAATTTTTTCCCCATCCGCTTTTTCAAGGGTTTATGATTTTGTAAATAATAAGTTATTAAGAAGCGCGGCCCCGCAATTTTTCTGGTCAATTATTTTTGCGGTTATAATAGCTTTTCAATTTTATCAAATTGGGTTCAGTTCCTGGGTCGCCGGTGATTACAAAAGTACTAGATCCAAGGAGTTGCGAGAATACCTTGGTAATTTGGATAAAAACAAGTCTATATTTGTTTACGAGGCAGCCGAAGCCGTGACTTTTTTGCAGAGTGACAACTACTATCAGTTTTTTCACATAACTGGGGATAGATATTTGGGTGATAGAGAATTTTTGACTTCTGGTATCCCGGACGAAGTAATAATTTCAAGTAAATCAATGAACTCTGGCCGTGAGTTTCTTAAAAAATATAAACTTAAAACCAAGCTTTACAGAGATTTATACTTTGTGTTCGAAAAGAAGTAATTGTGTTTAATCGTTGTAACAAAAATACCCGCTTGGTGGGTATTAATTTTTTAAAGTACTTACCTTATTATATTTTGACTCAGGAAGGGTGTTAAAAGGTAAAAAAAATAGTTCCAGAGAATCCACAGGGGTTTATATCCAGCCCTCATGCTTTTAATTAGCGAAGGCTCAAGCGCTTGCTCAAAGTGCTTGCAGAGAACCGGTATCGGAATAATAGAAATTTCCGGTAACGCTTGGTGGAAGATTTTAACTACGCGTTTGATGTGGTACTTTTCAGCTACAACGATAAGGGTTGGCGATCCAAGTTTCTTTATAATTTTCAAAGCTTCTTGTGTTTCGGTGTATGTGTTTGTCACTTCAGGGATTATGGTAAAAGAACTGACTCCTTCCTTTTTTGCCATTTCCGTTTTTAGTCTCGCTTCTGTTGCCCAGATTTTTGGGTACGCGGTAGAAAATATGATATGGTCTGCTCTTCCCGCCAAGATTTCTCTGATGGCTGCTTCGGTACAGTCCTGGTTCATTGAGGTTAGACGTGAACCATCTTTGGTCAGGCAATATGCCGGACAATACACAACGTGTGAAGTCATGTCCCGTACTCTTTCCTAAATTCATTCAAATAGTAACACTTTTTATAATTTTTGCAATAGCACGAATTAATTTTACGGTATGGATACTTCCGGTAGGGGGACTATGAATTTGGTTCCTGCGGCCAATAGTTCTTTTTCTCGTTTCATAAAGCCGGCAAGGAAACTGTATGGCAATGCTAGTAAATAATCTGGTTGGGCAAGTCTCAGTTCCATCTCATTTTTAATGGGAATATCCGAACCTATTATATATTTATTAAATTTAAAGGAATTTGAATCAGCGGCCGCTTCTATCAGGTCATTGCCTATGCCGCAGTATTGAAGAATTGTATTGCCCTTAGTTGAGGCGCCATAAACCCAAATCTTTTTCCCTTGTGATTTGATCTTTTTACATAGGGTGATTAAATCATCACGCGTTTTTTCTATCCTCTTTGTAAAATTGGCGTAGGTTATCTGATCATAAATTCCTGATGCCTTTTCCCTCTCAATCTCTTCGAAGTAACGTTCTGTTTGTGGATGCGATGTGTTTCCCTTCTTTTTTATAAATAACCTGAAACTGCCTCCATAAACGTCATTAAGAGACACGTCAAAAATTTCCAGACCAGCTTTTTCCACTACCCAACGCACGTGGTCGGTGGCATAGTATCCTGCATGTTCATGTACGATATTGTCGTACATGTTTGTTTTTAACATGGCCGGGAGATAGGCCATCTGTATTACCCAGATACCATCATCACTCATGCATGAGGCGATGTCTTTAGAGAACTGTACGGGATCAGACAGGTGATAAAACATGGCAATGCTGAATACCAGTTTTGCCTTTTTGGGTGTAGCTGATTTATAGGCCCTCTCGTTAAAAAAATCTGTGATTATTTTGAACCTATCGGAACTAAAAACCTGTTTAACATTTTTGGCTGCATCAATGCATAGCAAGTCAAGGTTCCTATCTTTTAAGAAGGATAGGAGGGTGCCGTCGTTTCCTCCTATGTCAAGGACAAGGTCGCCATCCTTAAGATCAACGCGTGTCAGAGCGTCATCAAGAACATCTTTTAAAATCTTGGGCATGGAAGAGTTTGTGGAGCTCGTGAAGGGATACTCGTCATACATGCTGGACATGTCGAAGGAGTGTCCTAGTTGGGGCACTCCGCATGTGTTGTCTTTTTTCTCGCACATAACTAAATCCAAGTGCTTTTTTTGGAGTGTTCCTCTGTAATTTAAATCTTTAGGGAAAATGGAAGACAGGTATTGTGCCCCAAGATCTACGCAGGGGATTAGAGATTTGTTCCCACAGAATCGGCAGCTTTTGATTTTGTTATCTGTTTGCATATTTATTTAATGATGTAACTTTTTGCTTTATCTAAATATTCATAAACCTTTTTTGCATCTGGCATTTCTTGGATTGGGTTTTGAATTTCCTGAATTTCGGTTTGACCACTGAACTGACTCTCTGTATTAAGGTATTCTGCTATATCAGCCAGACATACTGTGTTGAAAGCGCCAATCTCAATTATTCCCTCCAGATCCAAGTGAGAGGCTATATAACTGCCAATGAAGGCAACATCACAGAAATTATAACGGCTTTCTTTGCTGACAAAAACCTTCTGGCCTTTTAGCATGTCTACCAAGACACCTTTTTTTAATCCGTCGCCAAACATAGCGCCGAGTCTGAAGATTAGGTTACTACCATAGTCTGATATTTTTTCAGCAGCTAACTTGTGTCTTCCGTATATTGTATCAAGTTGGCATCTTGCAGACAGAGTACTTATCTGTACAAATTTGTCGAATTTGCAGCCGTAAATCAAGTTAGCCGTTTTTTGTACCGTTTCTATAAAATCTTTGTCAGGATTGTTTTGTGCCCAAAATCTTGCGCCGGGCATAGCCGAGTTGATGATAATGTTATAAAACTTACCAACATTTTCTTGGTAATTATCACGCGTAACTGGAGTTACGGTGTATTTGCCTGTTGCAACCAAGCCCTCATATATTTTTTTGCCAACGAAACCATTGGCTCCGAATATCGCCACTGAGTCCATATTATTTTATAAGGAGACTTTTCTTGTACAATTTTTTTGATTTCTTATCTTCAAATATGCTCTCCCTAACTATGGGTACCTTGCAATCATCCCATGGTTTAGTAAGCAGGGCCATTACGGTAAGGTTTGTTATGGCATAGATTGCGTGGGTAACACCCGGAGGTGTTCTTACGCAAGATCCTTTACTGAGGTGTATTATTCTTTCTTCTTTACTTTTTTTGTCCCGAGTCACAGCTACCCCCTGACCTTCGACTATCAAGGAATATTCAACGAACTCAGGGTGAAAATGATTGCCCCTTGTTGCTCCCGGTGTAAAATATAGTAGGTTGAATTCTTTTATAACATCTGGAGGAACCCATGTAAAAATTCCGCCACGACCGTCCTTTACTGTGTCGATGTTGCAGGTTGGGTAAAATATTTCCATCCTTTCATTAGATAGTTTCTCTATTTTCTTCTTTTTGGTCATGAAATTAGTATAAATCTTTTTTCTTAATAAATACAAATACAAGCTTGGTTTTCTGGTTATTTTAATTGATCTATTGGGGGTATGGTGTCAGAATGGTTTTAAGTTATATTTCTATGAAAAAGAGCAAAACGAAAGGCAAAACTTCTAAGCGAGCCTTTATTACTGGGATATCTGGACAGGACGGATACTATCTGTCAAAGCTTTTGGTTTCCAAGGGTTATGTAGTTTGCGGTTTGGTTAGAGATAAGAGGGCGGCCGAAAAAGTATTTAATGGATGCGATCCTAAAATTAAATCACACATAGAAATAATTGTTGGCGATTTGTCAGATCGCTCCTTGGTTCGTGAAATCCTGAATGAGTTTAATCCTGGCGAGATATATAATCTTGCGGCAATTTCAGATTTGGCAACTTCATTTAAGAATCCGGAGAAAACCATGGAAGTTAATTGTGAAGCCCCTGGTAAAATGATTGCAGATGCTTTTAAGATTTTGCCCAATGTAAAAATGTTTATGGCGTCATCGGCTCAGATTTTTGACAGTTCTCATCCGCCTCAGAGTGAGCGCACAGCATTTAAACCGGAGAATCCGTATGCCGTATCTAAGCTAAAGCTTCACCAAAAATATGTTTTGCCTTTTCGTAAAAAAGGACTTTATGTTTGTTCCGGTTTTTCGTTTAATCATGAGTCGCCACGCCGGAAGGATTTGGTTGTTTATAAGGTGACCAGTTCATTGGTCAAAATTAAGGTCGATAAACTTGATTGTTTGGAGCTAGGTAATTTAGAAACCATTAGGGATTGGGGTTATGCTGGTGATTATGTTGAAGCAATGTGGAAAATGCTCCAATCTCGTAAGGCGGATGATTTTGTAATTGCAACCGGTAAGGCGCACACGGTCAGAGAGTTGGTGGAACTTACGGCGATATCTTTGGGCACGGTGGTTAAATGGCAAGGCCAAGGAGTTAATGAGGTCGGAGTGGATAAGTCAGGACGAACTATTGTAAAAATTAACCCAAATTTTTATCGCAATGAGAGCGGATATTATGTAGGCGACATTTCTAAAATTAAACGAAAATTGGGTTGGCAACCTAGGGCTAGTTTCAGAAAACTAGTAAGGTTGATGTTAGAAAGCCGGCGTTGACTTTTGGGCATTATTATCTTTATATTATTTTAACAAGGAGGTAAAAAAATGACTCAAACAAATAAGAGATACTTTATAGATGGGAAAGCGCTCAGTGCGGGAAACCTGGAAACAGTTAGTAAGCTTCGCAAAAACGCGCGGCGGGTTACCGACGAAGAATATACAATCATTCTGGACAACATTGTCGTTAACTGTGTTGATGCGGCACTTATATCTCCAGACGGGAAGATATTGATGGCGCGAAGACATAATGAGCCCTATAAAAATGGTTGGGCTTTTCCTGGGGGCAGGCAAATTCCAGGTGAAAGCTATGGAGACACAGCAGCGCGCCACACACTGAAAAACACCGGGCTTAATGTTGATCCAGCAAGGTTTCGGTTTGTAAGGTCAGATTCTTGGCTTTGGTCATTGCGTGAACAGCCGCCACAGGATAGGGGTTGCCACATGAACGGTGTTACGGTGGTGACAACACTGACGTTGGAAGAGGTTGCTCGTGTTCGGTCAGATGATGATATTTTTAAGCCGGAGTGGATGACGTTGCAAGAGGTTTCTGCTAGTGATGAAATACATCCGTCCCATCGTAACGCTGCAAGTGATATCCAGGACGGGAGGATGGACCAGTTGTCTTAAGCGCCATGGACATGGATGATACTTATTCTAAGGTGATAGCGATAGTGCCTACTTATAATGAACGTCAGTCCATAGGCTTTTTGGTGAGGGACTTTTTTAATGCGTTGCCCGGTGCTTCTATGTTGGTTGTTGACGACAACTCCCCAGATAAGACGACCGAAGAGGTGGCAAATCTTAAAAAAGAATTTCCTAATCTTGATTTTATGTTAAGGACGACAGATAGGGGATTCGGTAGGTCTTATATCGATGGTTTTAAAAGACTGATTCCAGATAATCGCTACGATACGATAATTATGATGGATGCTGATCTGTCTCATGATCCCAAGTATATTCCTGGAATGGTTGAGAGTTTGTCGCAGCCTGGATGCGATATAGTTGTCGGTTCAAGATATGTAAAGGGCGGGGGTGCATCTGGCTGGGGCTTAAAGAGGACTCTTTTGAGTCGTCTTGCCGCATTGTATCTTCGCTTAACATTGGGCATACCAATGAAGGATGTTGCGTCCGCCTTCTTTGTTCTCAAGAAGAGTGTTCTTGTGTCTTTAGATCTTGATTCAATTAGGTCTGCTGGTACTGCGATTAGAATCGAGCTGAAGCACAAAATAATAGGTGCGGGCTACAAAATATCTGAATATCCTGTGGTTGTCTCGGATAGGACCCAGGGTCAATCCAAAATTTCCAATAAACTCATCTGGGAATCTCTTTGCCTGCCTTGGAAAATCAAGCACTAAAGATGTTGGAACTTCAAATCTAATCAAGTTTACTTTTGGCCATCTTTGTTTTAGTTTGTGTTTAGTTGATTAAAAATGAGGTGCGTAATGAAAAATTCAGTCGTTACTATTAAGGCCAAGATAATTATGGAAATAAATAGTAGGCGCGACTTATACACGGTGCTTTTAAGTGACAAGTTCGTCACTAGTATTCTGGAGATTTACCAGTTAATAAAGGAATGCATAGACTCTGGTGGTAAAATTTTGCTTTTCGGAAATGGGGGGTCAGCGGCAGAGGCACAACATTTTGCTGCAGAACTTGTATGTAAGTTTGAGAAAGTTCGTAAGCCTATTGCCGCAATAGCATTGACTACAGACAGCTCAATACTCACAGCCCAAAGCAATGACTTCGGTTTTCATATGGTTTTCGCTAGACAGATTGAAGCGCTTGCCAGGCCTGGTGATTTGGTAATCGGTTTTACTACGAGTGATCCTAATCAGAAACACAATCAATCGCGAAATATAATAGAGGGTTTTAACGCCGCGAAGGCAATGGGGGGAGTCAAGAGAATAGGATTCTTTGGTGCCGGAACAGATTATCTTCTTGGTGGGGTTGATGCCATGATTATCGCACCTAGTGATAAAACCTCGTTAATCCAGGAGGTGCACCTTTTTGCCATTCACGAACTTTGTAGACTGATTGAGGAAGACATCTGTTAATGTTGTCAATATTGATTAATTTTAAAATATCTGATTATGTAACGAAAGGTTCTTTGCAATATCAAAGAGGGGTTTGCTGTGTTTGTAATCGATAAGAGACGTGTGGGTCACAATGAGAAGGTATTTATAGTTGCTGAAATAGGCATTAATCATAATGGCAGTGTTGAAATAGCCAAAAAGTTGATAGACGTGGCCGTGTCGGCCGGCTGTGATGCCGTTAAATTTCAGAAGAGAACGATACCCATAGTTTATTCTTCAAGTGCAAATTATGATCCTGGTAGTCTGACAAAACCTCGACAAGTTAACAAAGATGTTCTTGTGAATGCCGTAAAAAGAGGTGTGCTTTCCGATGAATCAGTTAATCGTCTAGAGAGTTCAAGTTTTGAGAATTCAACCAACGGTGATCTTAAATGGGCTCTAGAGTTTACTCGTGAAGAGTACAGTCAAATAGATCTGTACTGTCGCGAGAAAGGAATATTGTGGTTTGCCTCTCCTTGGGATGAAGAAAGCGTTGATTTTTTGGAAGAGTTCAATCCGCCTTGTCATAAAATTGCCTCACCTTGTCTGACTGACGATGGTCTTCTCAGGTATATTCGGAGTAAGGGAAGGCCTATAATTCTTTCTACGGGCATGAGTAACATGAATATGATAAGGCACGCCATAAGTGTTTTAGGCGGCACAAATAGTTTAGTTGTTTTACACTGTACGAGTGTTTATCCGCAAACCCTTAATGCTGGATCAGAGATTTTGGAAATGATTAACTTGAGATGTATTGAAAATCTTCGAAATCAACTTTCCGTAGACACTGGTTTCTCTAGTCATGATAGTGGCATTGTTCCGACTTTTGCCGCTGTTGCAATGGGGGCGTGTATTGTAGAAAAACACATAACCCTTGAGCGTTCCATGTGGGGCAGCGATCAGGCTAGTTCAATAGAGCCCGAAGAATTGAGAACATTATGTCGTTGGATTCGTGAATTTGAAATCGCAAAGGGCGATGGCGTGGTGCAAATTTACCCCCAAGAAGTTGAAGTAATGAGAAAATTAAGACGTAAAGGATGATCTTTTAACAAACCGCATGCGCGGTTTTTTATTGCCTTTTTTCCATTTTTATTGTAATTTAGCAGATAAGAACTTAGCGCCTTGAATCATCGTCTACTTAAATAACATGAGTCAAAAAATCTACTCTATAATCCAAGCTCGCGGTGGATCAAAGGGTGTTCCCGGTAAGAACATCAAGTTTTTGGGTGGGTATCCCGTTATCGCATACTCAATAGCTGCATCAAAACTCAGCAAAAGGATTAGTAGGAATATAGTATCAACCAACTCGCCTGAAATTTCTGAAATTGCGAAAAAATATGGTGCAGAAGTGCCATTCATCAGACCCGAAGAGTTTGCCCAGGATAATTCTACTGACCTGGATGTTTTTACTCATGCAATAAAGTGGCTTGAGGAAAATGAGGGCGATCTACCTGACCTGTTAGTTCAACTACGGCCGGCGACGCCGCTCCGTGATCCAATTATGATGGATTCTGCTATTGAGAAGCTGGGAGCAGACCCAAGGGCGACCTCTCTTCGTTCAGCACACAAGCTAGCAGAACCGCCGCAGAAGATGTTTAAAATTGGAGAGGGTGGCTACTGGACCGGTTTTTTTCCTGATGATCCCAGGCCTGAGTATTATAATTTGCCTAGGCAATCGTTTCCTACCGCTTTTCATCCAAACGGCTATGTTGATATTGTCAGGCCTGATTTTATTAAACAGAACCCAGGCCTATTTTATGGTCAGAAATCACTGGCTTTTGAAACCCCATTTACGATCGAAATTGATACGCCTGAGGATGTTGAATATTTGGAATACATCTTTACAAAGAAACAAGATAATTCTGTTTACGATTATTTAAAAGCTAATTTCAAAAAAGAAAACTAAAATAAATTTATAGTCATTATAATTATATATGTATAATTTTTCCTTAAAACCAAAAAAAGTAACTCTTGTTAAGACAAAATACAGAATAATAAAAACGTCCATTCCTTCGCCAGAAACAGTCAAGATAATAAGAGGGGGCGGTAGGTTTGGTGTTGGTCTGCCGCCACGACAGATACCACTGGCTTGGGATCGGGCAATCGATTTTAACGTTTTTGACGGAGCCGGTAACAAATGGATTGATTTTACCTCGACTATTTTTGTTGCGAATAGCGGACATTCAAATAAGAAGATAAAAAAGGCAATAATTGGACAGGTTAATGATGATCTTCTGCATGCTTACGATTATCCTACTGATATAAAAAATAAATTTGCTAAAAAACTTATTGATGTGACCCCAGATTTTTGCCAAAAAGTTATCTTGGCTTCTTCTGGAACAGAAGTTGCTGAATGTGCTGTTTTGATAATGAGAGTTAACGGACAACTCACGAATAAGAACAAAATTGGTGTTCTTTCTTTTCTTGGGAATATGCACGGTGTTTCAAGTGTTGCTCAAACGCTAAAGGGTAATGCCAAGTTTATTAATGTTTTTGGTTTTTCTGATCCAAATATTCATCGGTTACCTTTCCCGTTTAGTTGGGAAAATA
This sequence comes from Minisyncoccota bacterium, assembly GCA_036517175.1. Taxonomy (GTDB): domain Bacteria; phylum Patescibacteriota; class Minisyncoccia; order 2-02-FULL-40-12; family IGHO2-01-FULL-4-A; genus 2-01-FULL-44-17. Next base: position 5,962 of record DATDXQ010000028.1, on the reverse strand, counting down.
AAAAAATTGATTGGGCGGAGAAATTTAGGAGTGATATAAAGGATCTTGTTAGCAAAGGATTGAAAATAGAAAATTTGTGTGGGGTCATGATTGAGGCCTATCAGGGTTGGGGAGCATTATTTTACCCCAAGCCTTATTTGGACGAATTAATTAAGTTCGCAAAAATTAACAAACTTTTGATTACTGTCGATGAAATACAAAGCGGTTTTGGCAGAACTGGTAAGTTGTTTGCCTTCGAACACTATAAAATAAAACCGGATTTAATTTGTCTTGGGAAGGGGTTGAGTAGTAGCCTGCCCTTATCGGCGGTTGTTGGAAGAAGGGATCTGATTGATCTGGCGGAATTAGCTGACGTTGGACACAGTACTCATTCTGGTAATGCTTTGGCGTGTGCCGCCGGGCTGGCTAATTTAGAAGAGATAGAATCAAGAAATTTGGTCGGCGAGTCTTCGAGAAAAGGTGAGATTCTGTTCGGCATGCTTAACGAAATCAAGCAAAAATATCCTCAGCACATTGCTCATATAAACGGACGAGGACTTGTGGCTGCGGTGTTATTCAAAAAATCAAGGACCGGAGAGCCAGATGGTGATTTTGCTAGCCGTGTTTGTGAACTTGCTATGCAGAAGGGTTTGTTACTGGTCCACACTGGGCGTGAGTCAATCAAGCTTGCGCCACCACTCACCATACCAGATGCCGCACTCAAAGAAGGTGTTCGTGTTTTTGAGGAATCTGTAAAAGAGACGAGTAGAATCATCTGATGGGTTGACCTTTTGTAAATAAATGATATTTTAGTGGGATGCTGTTTAATAATTTTAAGGAGTAAATTAATGGCAAACATCCCTCTGCTTGGGATATTGCAGGGGCGACTTACGCCTTCTCCCGATGGTAGTATCCAGTTTTTTCCAGAAGATTGGCAGGCAGAGTTTCCTGTCGCAAAAAAGATTGGCTTTGATTGTGTGGAACTATTGGTTAAGGCCAAGAAATACAAAAAGAGCCCGCTCTGGTATTATGGCGGTATTTCTGAGTTGAGCTGGTTATCGGGCGGTAATAGATTGTATCTTCCTTCAGTGCATGGATTTTATGAAAAGAGCGATGGCTATCCTATGGTTTTGGGTTCGATAATTAATTCAGCTCACAAGATTGGGGCTTCAGTTGTTTTGGTATCTTTCTTTAAAGAAAATACCTTGAAAACTTTAGAAGATAAACAATCAGCGCGGACTTTGTTGAAACGAGTCCTAAGTATTTGCAAAAATACGGGCGTCCAAATAGGTATTGAATCTGAAATGCCGGCTTCTGAATTGTTGGATTTTGTTTCTTCTTTTAACGATCCGCATATCGGTGTCTATTATGACATTGGAAACATGGCAAGTGTGGGAGTTGATGTTCCTGGAGAAATTTCGCTACTGGGTTCTCATATTGTTGGAGTTCATGTAAAAGACAGGATGCCTAATGGAGGGGAGACTGTTCCTCTTGGCATGGGCTGTGCGGATATATTTGGCGCCTTCAAGGCTCTAGAAAGGGTTGATTATGTAAGGCCATTTATAATTCAGGGTGCCCGATCAGAGAATAAGGACGACGTTGTTTTGAACCAGACTTATTTTGAACTTTGTAAATATTGGTTAACAAGCGTGTATGGAGGAACAGAATGATGGATCAGCAAAAAATAGGGAATCTATTTTCCTTGGAAGGCAAGGTAGCAATTATTACCGGCGGAGCAGGCAGATTGGGGATTAGACATGCGGAAATACTCAAAGCCGCCGGAGCTAAGGTTGTGTCGTTTGATGTTGCCGATCATTCAAATAAGTTAGAAGCGTTAGGTGTCCTTCAACTACATGTTGATATAACCAAGCCGAGATCTGCAAAAGCAAATGTTGATTCTGTTGTGGGTATGTTTGGGAGTGTCGATGTCTTGATAAACAATGCTGCGCTCAATCCAAAGGTTAATGCTGGTGTTGCCGATTTGTCCGAGGATGCGGACTGGTCTCGTTACGAAGAATTCCCGTTGGAGCAATTTAAGTTAGAATTGGAGGTTGGTTTAATAGGAGCTCAGAATTGCACGCAGGCGGTTTCAAGACATATGATACCCAGAAACATGGGATGCATTGTAAATATTGGTTCAACCTCAGCGATAACTGTTCCAGATCATAGAAAGTACAAACCTGGAAGATATAAGTCAGTTGCTTATCCCGTAGTAAAGGCTGCAGTTGTGCATCTGGCAAAGACTTGGGCTGCTTATTTCGCAATGGTAGCGCCTAATATTCGATGTAATGCCTTATCTCCTGGTGCGGTAAACTTCGGCTCAATTGAACCGGAATTTCTTGCTAAGCTTGGTGAGCGCAATATGCTTCGCCGTCCGGCAAGGCCGAACGACTATCAGGGTGCTCTGTTGTTTCTTTGTTCCGATGCATCTTCTTTTATGACTGGCCAGAATTTGATAGTTGATGGCGGCCAGACCTCTTTGTGATATTTTTATCCCCGCATTTTAGTGGGGTTTACTTTTTTAATAAAATATGTTATTTTGCCAGAGTTCATTTAAAATGATAGAGAAAATAAAATGCAATACAAAACAATGGGACGAACCGGATTGCGGGTTTCGCGTCTGGGTTTAGGAACCGCAGAAATAGGTATGCCCTACGGAATTGGGCTGCGTACAGTGCCGACTGAGCTACAAGCCATTCAATTGCTCAGGGGGGCTGTTGATTTGGGAATTAATCTTTTTGATACGGCACATATTCACCAACGCGCTGATGAAAGAATTGCTAAGTCGGGCATAGCTAAATTGCCAGGCGTAATCATTGCCACTAAGTGCGCCCACTTTCTTGAAAAAGGTGAAGATCCACCGAGAGTAGAATTGGAGAGAAGAATAAGAACTGAGGTTGAAGATAATTTACGTAACTTGCAAGTTGATTCTCTTACCATTTTGCAATTGCACGGAGGTAGTCGGGCACAGATAAAAAGGGGAGATTTGATAGAGGTGTTGAGCAAACTTAAACAGGAAGGAAAGATACAGTTTTCAGGCATTTCAATTCGTGGTGAACTTGCTGCGATGGCGGCAGTTAGTTGCGATTTTTTTGATGTAGTTAATATTGCATACAGTATTCTGGATCAGAGATTGGGGGACCTTTTTCTTCCCATGGCCCTTATGGAAAACGTAGGTGTGATCAACCGTTCTATTCTTTTGAGGGGTGTATTGGGCGATTGCGCAGTAGATCTACCAAGGGAGTTAAATTTATTAAAAAATAATTCTTTGGAGGCGAATAGAATAGCTACGGAGTTGAGTATGAGTTTGCCTTCTTTGGCTATTCGTTTTGCATTGTCTAAGGATTTTTCTATTTCGACATCTTTGATCGGTACGAATAAGTTAGAGCATCTTTATGAGGCCGTACTTGCTGCTGAGTATGGTCCATTACCAGATGAGGTTTGTCTTAGACTTTCCGAACTGGCGATAAGCGATCCGGAGCAGGTTGATCCTGCCCTTTGGCCTAAATTTTAAAATATTGCCACAAGTATTTTTGCGTGTTATCTTGAAGAGACTTAAATGTCTCTTTTTTATTTATGATTTGCCTAATTTGTAAGGAAAAAATAAGTGAAATTTTAAGCAAAAAACTTAGAGGTGGCGAGAAGGTGCCGGTTTTTTATTGTGCGAAATGTGACCTTGGTATGTTGGGTCAAAATGTTTCATCCAATGAGCTCAAAAAATACTATGCGGGTAAGTACCGAAAAATTGCTTCACCCAAGCTTGGGGTGGCGACTAATCCTAAGGAATTATTCGAAACCGCGGTCATGTTCCAGGAGGATAGGTTGAAATTGCTTAAGCAACATTTTGGCAAAAATAAGCGTCTATTAGAGGTAGGCTGTTCAGCCGGCATGTTTTTGTGGCACGTTCGTAACTATGTAAAAGAAGCTGTCGGCATAGATTATGATGGGCGTTCGGCTAAGTTTGCTTCTCTTAAATCCGGATGCAAAACTTACGATACGGACATTGAGAAAACTGGTCTAAGAGAGAGATCTTTTGATGTGATTTGCGCATTCCAGATACTCGAACACGTAAATGATCCAGTTGATTTTGTGACCAGATACAAAAGATATCTTAAGCCTGGCGGAGTGATTGCAATAGAGGTCCCTAATTTACGGGACGCTCTTGTGTACGCCTATGACCTGCCAAATCACTCTAAGTTTTTTTATCATATATCTCATCCCTGGTATTTTACCGAGACGAGTTTAAAGAAGGTCATGGCGGGTAATGGATTCAGGGGCGATATTTTTCATACCCAGGACTATAATATATTTAATCACATGAACTGGATTATGAATGACAAACCGCAACCAACATCTATCTCGGGCCTGTCTAAGCCAAAAATTAAGTTTCGACAAAATATTGAACCAAAAATAAAAAATTCTCTTGGCAAGTTCATGGCTGATACGGATGCGGCTTATAAGAAAAAACTGGCCGAATTAAAAATAACTTCCAATATTTTTTATTTGGGACGCACACGATGACTTTTTTATTGAGCTGAGGAGCAATCCCTTTTAGCACCGCTAGCAAACCCAGCGAGTTTGCTGCGCTCCGTTGAAAGCGTGGATTCGCTTCACAGTTAGAAAATTATACTGCTCAGCGACCATGCAATCCACTCTTTCAACGGTGCCAAAAGAGATTGCTTCTCGGCTCGGCGTGTCCGATACAATCTATATGATTTTTTCCAGAAAAAATATGCCACCAGCTGTGAATGAAGCAAAAAATAACATACTAAGAATAGAGTTGCCTTATCATAACCTGAAAAATGAGAATACTGATGCGGGCGGCAATCCTGATACAAATTGGGTAATTTTTTGGGGAGCAAATTTTAAGGATTTGCCGGATATTGATAATGAAGAGTTTATTAAGCGTACAAATTTGTGTTTAGATTTTGTCCGTAGAGAATGTTCAGGTTACCACCTAATTTACAAACTTCATCCAGCGGAAACCGATGAGTACAAGATGGTTAATTTGGATGGATTTGAGATTGTCGGTACTGATAATGTCGGGGAGTTTTATCTCTTGCAGAATATTAAAAACATAAAATATACATTTTCTGCGCTTTCTGCTGCTTGTATATCTGCGCACAAGCTCGGCATCCCATCTTTTGTTTTTATTCCATTGTTTGAGTCAATGCTTAGACCAGATACAGTGGATGGCTATCGTGAATATTTTTCGCCACTGCCGAGGCAAGCTTTAATTTCTGACTATAATTCTAGGTTAGTTGACTATAAGATTACACCTGTCGTTGATGGGATTTTTGAAAATAATTTCAAAAATAAAATCGGTAGTGGTTCCGGCAAGATTTTTTTTATTGCTGAAACCCCTGGTGTTTTGTCAGAAATTATTTCTTTGGTTAATTTGGTTAAATCTATCTTCCCTGAGCGAAAAGTTGGATTGCTGGTTTGCCGACATCACCGCTGGGATATTATGAATTTTGAAGATTTACGTCCTTATTTTGACTCGATAGATATTTTTACAAGAACCTTTTATTCGTTAAGGCCGGCCAAACTTATAATGGCATTGAGAGTGGCCAAACTAATAAAACAATTCGACATTGAATCAGGAGATGTTCTTATCGGAACATCGTTTACCTCTTTTGTAGAAGACTGCTTTATGTCGTATTATAAGAGGAACAAGAAGATCCTTTTTCTGAATAAAGTTTCTTTTGATTCAATTTGTGGCCCGAAGAGGAAAGAAATGCTTGCTAAGATAAATTATAAGAATACTTGGGGAGCGTTGTTCTACAATTTTATTTTTGAACCTCTTCTGGGTCTGCATCGTACTATATATATGGATGATCCAGGCAGGGTCATGAACTTCCGCATGTACCAGAGGCCACTTAATGACATATACGATCAGGTTTATCTTTTTTAAAAATATGTTTAATGGAATTAAAAAAATAATAAAGGAGGTCAGAATATTAAAGAAAGCTTATTATAAGCA
>DATDXQ010000027.1:0-7884 GCA_036517175.1 Minisyncoccota bacterium | reverse complement strand
TAAATTAAGGCATACCTTTGCGACGCTTATGCTCGAAGGTGGGTGTGATATTTTCTCTTTGTCTAAAATGATGGGCCATAGCGACATAAAGACCACTACAATCTACCTAGCGGCCAGTGCAGAGCATTTAAGATCTCAAATGACCAAGCATCCCTTGAACGATCTGGGAATGGTTAGAGGCCAAATATACACTTAAACCCCTAGGGCCTTGCAGATTACTCATCTTGAAATAAACTGCCTGCAACCCAATCTCGAGCGCCTGTAGCCGTACGGAATGACCCGCCACTCACAACAGAGGCAACTCCCTCAGCAATATTGTGGATACCGCCACTTACGTATGACCAATCTATCTGGGCACTGTTCTCCTTACCCGCTCCGACAGCTGATGAGTTGCCATTAGCCTCATTCTGGCTACCACTCACTATTGCTGAGTTATCCCCGTTGGTTGTATTGAACATGCCCCCAAGAACCACAGAACCATTGCCCCTTGTGATATTGCCACCACCACCCATGATCACGGATGAAATTCCAGATGCTATATTACCTGATCCACCTAAAACCGATGCGCTCAGCGCACCAATGGTATTTCTTTGTCCAGCGACAATACCACCCGTGCTTGTGTATGTATGATTTGGACCTATGACTAAGTTGTGCGAACCATCTCGTGCATTATCATTGTAGTTTTCGTTGTAGCCGATTATTAGATTCCCTAGGCCATTGGTTGAATTATCAGATACACCAGAACCATTTTGGATATAGACGTTGCACCCCTCGAAGTACACATCTGCGCCGTCAGTACGAAGGCATGGGACCACCTGTTGGAACTGATCAAGTGATGCCTCAAGTTGGGCAACCCTAGCTTCTAATGCGACAAATCTTGCCTCGTTCTGGTCAGATTGTTGTTCCAGATCGTGGATAGCCGCCCAAACTAAATCAAGAGGGTTGGTACCTTTAGCAGCAGAAACGACACTAATAGAGAGAGCAAAGAATAATGTGGCGACAAGTGCGATTTGTGTGATTTTATTTTTCATATTTATTTTGTTTAATATTTAATATTAATTGATACCTTTTTTAAGTTCCTTAGCCATCTTGATCTGTGAGACTCTTTCTTCTATTTCTAGTCTGGTTAGTTCTTGCCAGAGGTTAAGATGTTGTTCTGTTGTTATTGTTCCAAGGTTATATGTTACGTTTCCCATTGGATTTAGCAGTGTTATAACCCATTCATTTGCGTTTATTTTTTGACATACAAGCCAATTGCTTGTCTTTGGAATTGTGTGGATTAGTATTCCTTTTTCTCCGTATTTTGTAACATGGAGTGCTAGTTTATCTATATTTGTCATTGTGATTTTTTACTTTTCATCTATTTTTAAACACTTAGCTACTACCACACTGGTGGTATCAAGGTTCTGCATGTTGAGAAACCATATTGTGCTGATGCAATTTTTCAATTTCATCTTCCCAAACAGTCACGGGCGAACCTAAAAACCTTGCTTTTAAAAAATATTCATCGCCACTATCAATATCTCTCTCGTCATAAGAAATTCCCCCAAGTAAATTGTATGGATAGTAGCTATTGGGTGATAAATTAATTGCTACATCTGCGCATTGTTTTGCCTCATCAAGCTGTCGTAATTGGCGGAACGCAGCCCCACGGCTCGTATATACTGCTGCATCAGCCGTAAGATCAATAACTGGTCTTTCTGAAAAACCATCTGTAATTCTAATGGCTTCTTCTGGTTTTCCAGCTTTTCTAAAGTAACTACTTGCCTTAGAGAGACTCCAGGCACTATTTCCGGGGAATATTTTTGAGGCTCGATAGTAGTAATTTGCTAATAATTCTAATAAATTATTATCCCTAAGCCACCCCTTATCATGTTCGCTGAGATCTCCTTCCTTTTCGAGTTTGATCAGGATTTGAGCTAGAAGTGTTTGGCCAGTGTTGTCCACAACCTTGTTTATATCCACGTTATATTTTTTTGCTAATTCCATAAATGGAGCTTGAGCGTTCAATAACATTTTACGTTCTTGCTCATTAATCCTGTCTATTTCTTGACGTATTTTTGGTTCATTAAGTAAATCTTGCAACATTTTATGTTTCCATTTTTCGTCAAATTCGTTGTATTGTGGGTGAAGAACCAATTCGTTAGCTTCACTTATTCTGCCGCACTCCAAGAGTTGTCGTGTATCGTTTATTAAAATTCTGCGACAATGTATGTTGCCAATCTCGTCAGTTACCACTCCGCATTTTGAACAAACTTGTTGAGCCATTTTTAAATAGTCTTACATTATTTGTCGCCACGTTTTACCAGTCGCATTACTGTGTAGAGTCTCGTAATTCAGCTCGTCGATTACTTCCTGACCTGAGACGATAAAATCCCGCAGCTGACGAACATATTCTTCAAAACGCCCCTTGAGTTCCGCTATTTTCTCTAGATAACCACTCGGTTCTTTTCCCAGGACGATAGCCACAAGAAAATTCAAAATTTGATCAAGAGTCTTTACCAGATCCAAATTCCTCTTTAAAATTTGGATATCTTTTTCAAAACTTATTTGTTCAAGGGTTAAGTTGTAGTCAACGTCTATTGGGTTATCGTCCCTATCTTTTACTTCAACTCCATTATTTGCCTCTAGTACAGCCTGATTTGCGGCAGTAATCGCTTCTATTGCCTGTGGAAAAAAATATATAGAGGTCGTGATGTTTGTTTTATCCCCGTCACCAAGAATTGACTCGCATAAAGTCAAAAGCCCGTCTGCAAAATCTTTTTCTGATTCAGTTAAATAAGTTGGTTCTATTGTCTGTATTTTATCCATAAAAAAACTCCTAACTGATAAAGGCTGGAGCGGAATTCAGTATAAACACTGAACACCACGCCAGCTGGACCTTGCGATCCCATGCATCTTTCGAAGCATGACCCAACAAAGAGTGCTGAACGTGGTGTTCATTATCTTTGTTGGGGTTTAGAGACATGCTTTCGTGAGAAAGTTTAGCCTCCGCTCCTTCCGGAGCTATATTCAGTTGTATATGTTAATAATAGCACCCCTAGATAGGGGGCTACAAATGGCTAGGAGCCTGGGTCAAATTACGTTAATATTACCTCTCGAATCGTTGTATCTTGTGCTAAAATTGCCTCATGGAAAATGAGGACTTAAAACTAGAGATAGCCGAAATCAAAGACGGCATTAAAGCACTTTCCGAAAGACAGAATGCTCAATACACAGAGATAATGATGTTTTTGAAGGATATTAAAGATAAAAACAAGCTATCCATCGAGAGCAACCGCACGGAGGACGATATTTATGACGAAGCAAGAGAAGCTGTTATTGAAGCTGGTTTCGCTTCCACTTCTTATCTTCAGAGAACGCTCAAGATTGGTTACGCTCGCGCCTCTCATCTCCTTGATATGTTAGAGGCGAACGGAGTAGTTGGCCCTACCCAAACAGGCCTGCGCCGTGAAGTTTTGGCTAAAGATGAGCAATAATTATAAAGTTCTTATTTTGGAGGACGACCTGGAAACACTTGGCAAGTTGTTTCAGGAACTTTATAATCTCGAATGTGAAATAGAGCCAAAACAATTTGAATTTACCGCTCTCTCGACATTTGAACAAGTTGAGAAGCTCATTAATGCTATCCCCGCAAGTGAATTTGACGTAATTCTCCTCGACCGAGATTGCAAGTTAGGCGGCTCTTTCCATACTCTCGATATTGATAAATTTGGCCCAGAGAAGATTATCTCTATTTCTTCCACGCCAAAGTGGAATGAGCAGGCCTACACCAGAGGCGTTACAAAAGTGGTTTTAAAAGAGTACGACGACCTAGGCCGTTTTGCTCAAAAGGTTTGTGCTGAAATTAAAGTAGTTTTAGGCATTTAGACAGTGGTAACACCGGCAAGAATGAGTGCGAGGTCATTTTAGTTAGGGAATTATATACAAAGTTATCCACTAAAAAGTTGAATGTAAAAAGAAATGACTTTGAATACGATATAATGTATTTACAGTATTGACAGCATAATTGAAATATGCTACACTACGTTTAAGTTAGAAGGTCAAGTATATGTCCAGGACGGGATTCGAACCCGTAAATCCGTGCAGGATGGTAGTTTACAAAACTACTGCGTGTACCAGTTCCGCCACCTGGACATAGATCTGACTTCCTAACTTGCAATTAGAGCACTGAGTTCTGGTGTCGTATGTTTTTTAAGCTGACCAAGCTACGCACGATACCAGAGCCCAAGGTTCTAATTTCTAAATCTTACCCCGTTTCAGGATCTTTAAGCTCGGGGGATTCTGTTTTTTTGAGGTACTCCTCGGCAAACTTGTGTGCCGACTTAAGAACATTACGCCAAGCTATGTTTAGATCATCGTCGGTTGCTGAGCGCAAAAAAAGCTCTTCAGGGATAGAGATGGTCATCCTACCTTTAACAATTGGGTGCACGTGCAAAACCAATTGTTCAAATTTCCCTTTCTCTGCCATATTCTTCTCTTGTCGTAGGAGCTTTATTGCACCTCTTTTCTTCTTCTCGGTGCGAGGATTGATCACCCCCGCAACAGTTTGGCTCTTCTCTCTCAATCCACCGTGCTCACATAGCTTAATAAAAACTCTGGCGGCACTTTCTGCGAGCCGACGACTCATATCGTATAAGGTAATAAACTCATTCACGAGTTTATCCGGAGGAAGATTGTGGGGCTCGTTGGTTATATCAAATAGTGGCTTATAGGCCGCCTTTACTATTTTTTCGACTTCAACCTGTCGAGCGTCACCTCGCAAGCGTAACTTAGCCATCAATGGGGTAACAGTGCCGTCATCGCTAATAAGGCCCAAAAACTTCAGAGCATTGACTGACCAACTTGCGTCTGAGGCATTAAATTCCTGCTTTTTGAAAATATCGGAGGAGTAAGATGGGTAGTTGTGGGTCGAAACAAATTCAAACATGCGCTCCAGGATCGCAACACTAACGTATGGAGGCGTGATTTGCTTTCTGGTTTCTTCTTGCGCATTGATCATGATGGGGTTTATTATATAGGAAGTCTATTAACCAAGTCAAGATAAAAGTAGTCTACAGAATGGGGGATAAGTCAGAAAACACTTTTAAATAGAGCCTTTTTACCTAAACAATCTTATAAAGTCTAGTCCTATGTAGAGAAACTAATGGACTTATCCACAGTTTTTTAACACCTGATATTAGAGCTTGATTGCTCGCCTTTTGATTTGCAATGTAAAGCATTGTCAAGTATAATTATGCCAATCATGAATAAAATAAAGTTGTCGGTTGACCAGAGTAATGAAGATGGCAAATATTATCTACGGGCAGATTTTCCTCTTATCCCAATTAACAACGGGCAGACTCTTTTACAGAAAGGGCCTCTTTATTTCAGAAATGCCTTTGATTCAAAAGAGGATGCTTATGAATTTGGGAAAGATTATTTTCAAAAAATTGGGATAGGAGAATTAGACTATGAATAAAGAATTTTTTACTGCCGAAGACCTGGCAGAAAAGCTAGGGGTCAACATTATGACCATATACCGCTACATCAAGGCTGGTAAACTTAAGGCGCATAAGATTGGTAAGGAGTTTCGTATTGCAAAGGATGAGTTTGAGCGTTTTCTGAAGAATACAAGCACTAAATAATATGTCTGAAGAACAAAAAAGATTATTAGAAAAACAATTGTGGGCTGTAGCAAATGTGCTACGGGGTAAAATGAACGCCGATGAGTATAAGAACTATATTCTTGGTTTTATTTTCTATAAGTATCTTTCTGAAAAACTTGAACGCTATGTGAACGATAAGTTACTCGCTAGAGACGACTTTACGTTTGCTGAAATAAAAGAAAATTCTAAGGATGGTAAAAAGTATCTTGATCACATAAAAGAAAGTTGTATTGACCATCTGGGGTTTTTCCTTAAACCGGCACAACTATTTTCATATTTAGTAAACAAGGGCAAGGGCAATGTTAAGGGAGAGGAAACTTTTATATTGGAAGATCTAAAAAACATCTTGAACTCAATTGAGCAAACCTCGATGGGTACTGCTAGTGAGGACGACTTCAAAGGATTGTTTGATGATGTTGACCTGACTTCTTCTAAACTCGGCTCTACAGAGCAGAAAAAGAATAACGTTATCATTGAAGTCTTGGCACTGCTCAGTGGTATTGATTTCAAACTTGAGGATTCAAAGAGTGACCTGCTTGGTGATGCTTACGAATATCTCATTGGTGAATTTGCGGCCGGAGCAGGTAAAAAGGGCGGAGAGTTTTATACCCCTGCACAAGTATCTCGTCTGCTTGCTCAAATTGTTTCTGTAGGAAAAAAGCGTGTAAAAACAGTTTACGATCCAACCTGCGGGTCTGGCTCACTTTTGCTTAGACTTAAAGATTATGTTGAGGTGACAAGTTATTACGGGCAAGAGCTAAATCCTACAACATACAACCTTGGTCGCATGAATATGATTCTTCATGGAGTTCACTTTGATCACTTCAAAATAAAACAAGGAGATACACTCACAGAAGACTTGCTTCCGGACCTTAAGGCCGAAGCGGTCGTAGCCAACCCCCCATTCTCGACCAAATGGAAGGGTGATACAGATCCGCAATTGGTACACGATGATAGATTTTCTCAATATGGCAGACTAGCTCCTAAGGGTGCGGCTGATTATGCCTTTGTTACACACATGCTTTACCATCTATCTGATAACGGAACGATGGCAGTTGTACTTCCTCATGGCGCTTTGTTCAGAGGTGGTGCCGAAGAGCACATTCGTAAACATATAATTGAAAAACAAAACTATCTTGATGCAGTTATTGGTCTGCCGCCCAATCTATTTTACGGGACACCAATTCCAACAATAATTCTAGTATTTAAAAAGTGTCGTAAAGACGACGAAGACGTTTTATTTATAGATGCGTCGAAAGATTTTATCAGGGGTCAAAATCAAAACCAACTAACCGATGAAAATATAGCTAAGATTTTTAATGCCTATAAAGATCGAAGTGATATTAGTAAATATTCACATCATGCCTCACTGAATGAGATTAAACAAAATGAATACAACCTAAACATTCCTCTCTATGTTGATACTTTTGAGGAGGAGGTATTCGTTGATATTAATAAGGAATCGGAAATATTAAGGAAACTTAGTGCTGATGAAGCTAGCATGCAAAAGAAGGTCGATGAGTTTTGCAAAGAGTTAAAAATCAGTAAACCATTCTAGATATGGACAAGTCAAAAAATAGAAAACCCCAAATTAGATTTCCTGAATTTAAAGATGATTGGGAATATAAAAGTCTCAATGAGTTATTAGTTGAATCTAAAAAACGTAATACTGATTTGAAATATGGTAAAGACAAGGTATTGTCCGTGTCTGGTGAGTCCGGCGTTGTTAATCAAATTGAACATTTGGGAAGGTCCTGCGCTGGCGAATCAGTTCATAATTATCATGTCGTAGAGCCTGGCAATATCGTTTATACCAAAAGTCCACTAAAGGCTAATCCATACGGGATTATTAAGCACAACAAAGGCGGAGCCGGAATAGTATCTACCCTTTATGCCGTTTATAAAGTAAAGGAAGAGACTGCGTTCGGTCCATTTTTAGATTATTACTTTTGGCTTAATACAAATACAAATCGTTATTTGAGACCCCTAGTTAAGAAGGGTGCAAAAAATGACATGAAGATCAATAACGCTCATGTGCTAAAAGGTAAAATTTTTACGCCATCAGTTGCTGAGCAAAAACGAATATCCTCTTTTCTTTCTATTTTAGATGAGCAGATTAATATCACCAGCAAGACTATAAATCATTTATCTCGATATAAGAGAGGGATAACACAAAAAATCTTTAATCAGGAGATCCGTTTTAAAGACAATAACGGACAGGATTTTCCGGAATGGC
>DATDXQ010000026.1:0-12502 GCA_036517175.1 Minisyncoccota bacterium | reverse complement strand
CGATCTTTAAGATGTTTGATCATTTTAATTTAAAAATTAAAATGATCAAACATCTTAACCAGCTAAAAAAAGAAAATCTAGACGGTAAGAAGGTAATACTCAGAGTTAATTTTGATGTTGCGGTTAACGAGGGCAAGATTACCGAAGATTTTAGGATTAGGGCACACAAACAAACTCTGAACTATCTTGTCGATAACGGAGCAAAAGTAATGTTAATTAGCCACCTTGGGCACGATGATCCAAGCAAAACATTCTTGCCAATAACCGAGCAAATCGGGGGAATACTAGGTGAGACACTGACGCTATTACCGCACGCGGAATTATCAAGCGTTGACCTGCTTTTCAAAGGTTGTCAGATTTTGCTTCTGGATAATACTAGACAAGATCAGCGCGAGGTTAAAAACAGTGATGATTTTGCTAGAGAATTGGCTAGAGGATTTGACTATTATGTTAATGATGACTTTGCTACGGTTCATCGTGAGCATGCTTCGGTGGTTGCGATTACAAAATACCTTCCTTCATATGTAGGCTTCTTGATAAAAAAAGAAATCGATAATTTGCAGTTTGCGGTGGATGCTCCATCGATTGGAAAGGTTTTGGTTTTGGGAGGGGCTAAAATATCAACGAAGATGCCGGTGATAAAGAATTTCATTTATAAGGCTGAAAAAATACTTATTGGCGGGGCATTGGCAAATGATTTTTTTCTTGCCCAGGGAATCAATGTTGGAGCTTCGGTTGTGGACAAGGACTTTGTGCCAGATATCCAAAGTGAGAAAATAGTTTTGCCTCAAGATGCACTCATTGCTAATAATAAAAGAGGCGATATTGCTCCTGAAGCAACCGAAATAAAAAATATAAAGTCTGATTTCATGATTCTTGATATAGGACCTGATACTGCCAAATATTACGCCAAGATCATACAGTCAGCTGAGATTGTGATCTGGAATGGCCCCATGGGGCTGTCGGAGGTCGAGGCTTTTGCTGGTGGTACCAGAGCGGTCGCTGAATCAGTTTCCTTGGTTGCTAAATCAGTAGTAGGCGGTGGCGATACCATAGCTGCTGTTGATGGGTTTGGACTGCTCGGCAAATATGGTTTTGTATCGACAGGTGGTGGTGCTATGCTGGAGTTCCTTGCCGGTAATAGACTGCCGGGTTTGGCAGCACTAGGATATTATGATTAAATTTGGCTATGCGATTCCTTCTATCTAATCATAATATATAGAAATTAAAAGGTGGGATATGGTGTTTTTTGGGCATTCCGTCGAGCAAATTGCATGGTTGATTTTTGATATAATATTTCTTCATCAAAAATCAAATTTGTGAGACGAAATAGCAGAGCGAGTCGCTGGACGAGCGCAGCGGCACAAAAAGCACCATGCCCCACGTTTACCATATGAAGTATCATTTGTATTTCCACGAAGACCTAGACGGTGCTGCATCAGGAGCTGTAATGCTCAATTTTTTGCGTGGCCGCGGAGAAGACATTGCATCGTATAATCCACTTGAATACAATGTTAAACTTGGCCGCAAATGGATCCGTTATGCTTTTAAAAAGCCATTCATTCTTGTTGATTTCCGATATCATCCTAAGGCAGACTGGTGGTTCGATCATCATGATACCTCTTTTGATAAGCCAGCTGATAAGAATTGGAAGAAGTCCTACAAAAACGACAAGACACATTTGAGCAACCCACTTTTTAAATCTTGCTGCAGCATGATAGTGTACCACCTTAAGAAGAATTATTCTTATAGGCCACCCAAATATATATTGGAATTGGCTAAGGAAGTAGATTTTGTCGATGCTGCTGATTTTAAAAATCCCAAAGAGGCAGTTAGTTGTCGTAAGTCAATTCTAAAATTGACTGCTCTCATGGATAATACCGGCTATATGGTCCAAGGTGCCAATCTGGTTAAAGCATTGGCTGATTACAAGATTTCAGAAATAATAAGTCGCCCATCTCTTAAGAAGAAAATCGCAAAATATATCAAGGATACAAATATAACCTTGAAGGCGGTAAGAGACAATTCTAAATTATATGGTGATTTGGCCGCAGTGGTCGACGCATCGAATATAAAAGGAAGTGTTTTTCATATGCTTGTTTATGCGGTGTACCCTAAGCCAAAATACTCCATCATAATTAAAAAAGTTGATGTAGGGTATAAACTTGGAGTCGGTGTTAATCGCTGGGTTAAAAAAATGGGACAAGCTGATATCAGTAAGTTAATGTCAAAATATGGTGGTGGGGGGCACAAAACGGTGGGTGGGTTGGAACGCAGTTCTAAAAAAGAGATTATGCAAATCGTAGAAGAAATTATAGAATATTTAAATAAAAATGGTTAACAAATACATAATTCATACTGACGGTGGTGCAAGGGGTAATCCTGGACCAGCTGCTATAGGTGTAGTCATCGAAGCTTCTGATGGCTCGATTAAGAAGGAGTACGGCGAATACATAGGTGATACTACCAACAACGATGCTGAGTACCAAGCTGCTGTCTTTGCTCTTAAGAAGCTCAAACTGCTTATAGGTAAGGATAATGCCGGTAAAGCGGTGGTGGAGGTGCATGTAGATAGTGAATTACTAGAGCGCCAAGTCAACGGGCATTATAAAATAATGGACCCCACAATACAGAAACATTTTTTAGAATTGTGGAATCTCAAGGTTGATTTTGGCGAAGTAATTTTTAAGCATATTCCACGTGAGGATAATCATGGAGCAGATAGGATGGTAAATGCTGCGCTGGATAAGGAGCTCAATAAATTACTTTAGCTATTAAATTAAAAAACTGCTCTTGGGAGCAGTTTTTTAATTGCCTTGGAATGTCTGTAAGCCGGATTCTGTTCCGCCTCATCGGCGGATGATAATCATTTATCTGGGCCGACCATTTCTGATCGGCTCTACCCGCCTCCGCTTTTTGGGCTTTGGCGAGATTATAGCGTACTAACTTTTCGAATCCGCCGAGGAGGCGGAAACGCTGTACTTGCACCAGGTAGGGTTTAGCGCGCATCCGTGTCGCCACGGAGCGGTCCCGTTCGGGGCCTTTTCACCCGTGATCCCACCAAAGGCGGGACTCGGAATTGTCTCTGTGCCACTTTCCCTAAATTTTAATTCGCCACTCTTTTCTTAAGAGAAAGAATTGCGAATCTTATATTCGGTGGCCGTTAGCCACTACCACTTTCAATTGCTAAATTTGTAAGATTGTATCCTAAAAATTTAACTAAAGGGTGTCCGGACTTTCCTCTCACTCTAATAATAGAAAAAGTAATTATCCGACATTCCAAAGCATGATAATTATAGCAAGTTATTGCTTGCTTGACAATAGTGTATTTAAAATATGTTAAGAGGGCCCATCTTTTAAATGTGTTGAAAAAAGAGGGAATCTAGAGTAGATTTATGCCAATGAAAAGAGCCGAAATATTCTTTAGCGTCCTGCTTTTGCCTCTTGATTTTGTGATGCTGGTAATTGCGGGTTTGGTAACTTACTTTTTACGCACCAAAATAATTTCTGAATTTAGGCCAGTTCTTTTTGAATTTCACCTGACATTTGAAAAATACCTTATACTTGTGGTTGCGGTAGCCTTAATTTTCATTATCACATACGCAATTTCTGGTCTCTATAATCTCAAGAGTACGCGCAGTACAATTGAAGAATTTTTTAAGGTTGTTGTGGCTTCGTCGGCAGGAATTATGGCGGTGATCGTTTACATATTTTTAAGGCAGGAGCTTTTTGATTCAAGGTTTTTAGTCCTGGGTGCCTGGTTGCTGGCAGTTGTGTTTGTATCTCTAGGTCGATGGATTATGCGTCAGATTCAAAAATTGGTAGTTTCAAAATATGACTTTGGAGCGCATAGGGTTATGGTAATAGGCGATGACGAAGTAAGTAGGAAGATAATAGACGGAATAGGCGCAAATCCTAATCTGGGTTATCGTATCGTTAAGCATCTTGATAACCCAGAGGTTGCGGAAATTAAAAATGCTTTCGACAACCCTGGTGTGGACGAGGTGATTCTTGCCAATCCAAACTACCCAGAAGCCAAGATTCTTGAAATTATAGATTTTTGTCATGAGAATCATTTAGTCTTCAAGTTCGTTCCAAACATTTATCAAACCCTTACCGCTAATTTTGCTTTTGATGCTTTTGCTGGTATCCCTCTTGTAGAACTTAGGCGTACTGCATTGGATGGTTGGGGCCGTGTTATGAAGCGTCTTATTGATATTGTTGGTTCTGTTGTCGGATTGATAATATTCTCTCCAGTTTTGACAGTGGTTGCGTTCTGCATTAAGTGGGAAACGGAGGGTCCTGTTTTTGTGCATCTTGATAGGGTGAGTGGTAACAAGGCATTCAAACTTCATAAATTTCGGTCGATGATTCATAATGCGGAAAGATACAAGTTCCAACTCTCGGAATTGAATGAAAGATCTGACAGCCCATTATTTAAAATGAAGAACGACCCAAGAATAACTCCTGTCGGGAGATTTATACGAAGTCGACGCTTGGACGAGTTGCCTCAGCTATGGAATTCTCTAAGGGGTGAGATTTCTCTTGTCGGACCAAGACCTCACCAGCCTGATGAAATAGCTCAATACGACAAGAACCATCGCAGGGTATTGGCAATGAAAGCTGGTATAAGTGGTCTGGCGCAAATATCGGGCAGCTCGGATTTGCCATTTGAAAAAGAGGTATCACTCGATACATTCTACATCGAGAACTGGTCTTTTTGGAGGGACGTTAGAATAATAATTCTTACAATACTTAAAATATTCCGCGATAAATCGGCAGTCTGATATTATGAGAATTGCTTTAGTCCATGATTACCTGAACCAATATGGTGGTGCCGAAAGGGTGCTGGAGGTTTTGTGTGAAATTTTTCCTGACGCGCCTATTTATACTTTGCTCTATGATGAGCGTATGACAGGAGGAGTTTTTAAGTATCGAGAAGTTCGCACATCTTTTTTGCAGAATTTCCCATTTGCCAGAAGCCATCACAGGGCATTCCCGCTCCTCATGCCTTTAGCAGTTGAACAATTTGATCTCTCTTATTTTGATGTCGTTTTATCTGTATCAGCATCATTTATAAAAGGGGTAATAACAAAACCGAACACTAAGCATATCAATTATTGCCTGACACCCACCAGATTTCTTTGGGATGATAGTCATAGATATATTGATGAGTTTCGTTATTCCTGGCCCATTAAAAAACTTGTCCCATTTTTTATAACTTATTTGCGTCTATGGGATAAAGAGGCTTCTTTGAGGGTGGATAAATTTGTCGGCATATCTAATTTTGTAAGGGAAAGAATTAAAAAATATTATAATCAAGAGTCAGATTTGATTTATCCTCCAGTTGAGTCTCACAAGTATTATATTTCGGATAAGCAAGATGATTATTTTTTAATGGTTGGAAGGCTCGTGCCTTATAAAAAATTTGATTTGGCAGTGCGTACGTTTAGCGCCATGGGCAAAAAATTAAAAATCGTGGGTGATGGTCCGGAGCGTAAACATCTTGAAAAAATATCAGATTCAAACATAGAATTTCTTGGTTTAGTTTCTGATTACAAGATGCCTGAGATTTACGCTCAAGCACAAGCATTAATTTTTCCTCAGGAAGAAGATTTTGGTATTGTACCGCTTGAAGCAATGGCATCTGGCAGACCCGTCATTGCTTATCGCGGCGGTGGAGCCTTAGAGACTATTGAAGAAGGTAAAACCGGAATATTTTTCGATGACCAAACCGAAATTGCCCTGGCTCAAGCCCTGGGCGAGTATTATCGAATAGATTGGAATCCCAAGGCAATTCGTCAACATGCGCTCAAATTTGATAAAGAAGTTTTTAAGAAAAAAATAATAGACATTATTGGCCTTTGACCTGTATCCACAGTAGTTAATCTTATAAGAGAGTATAATTAAGTGGTAATGGTAAAGGACAACATTTTGTTGGCCATGTTCGATATAAAACCGGTTGGTAAATCGGCTGTTTTGCTTTTTTCTCAAATAAAAAAAGAAATTGATCTACACATTAAAACAAAGACGATTGCGGCAATTAAGAAAAATAAAACTCCGATAGAAAAAGCCCCAGAAATCTTAGGAGGTGATTACTGGGAAGAATTGGTTGCGAAATTGCCTCAGCGTCCTGATTTCCCATTCAATTATGGAAAATCAAAATTGAGTAGAGAAGAAATATTGAAAGAGCTTGAAGCAACTATAAATAAACAAATAGATTTAAATGCCGAGTTGGTGTCAATTGGAGGAGAAATTCACGAGACTAAGGTTTTGCCAAAAGAAACCCAAATTTTGTCTACTTATGAGGTGGCGGGAGATGCATCTAAGGTAGAAGGTATTTCAGCTTATGTTGACCCTGATATTGTCGAAGAGGATTTTGCTGAGGTGCAGCCCGGCGAGGTTGGAGGTCAGCCGGAGCTTGTTAGTTTTTGGAAAAATTATGAGTCCGAACAACCAAAAGAAATACATTCACCAGCATCGAGGGAAATTGATGTTTGGCTTAATAATCTAAAAAATAATCAACACTCTAGGCCATCATTGCCCAGAGAATACATAAGACCAGTTCAACCACTTAGGATTAAACCTAAGTGGCAATCTTGGTTTAGGTTTAATCGCAAGGCGATGATGTGGCTAATAGGTTTTGGTTTTTTGAGTATTTCTTCATGGATGCTTGTTGGTAATAAGGGCATAGCGGCTAAGCAAAATGTTATACAAAATGGAAGCAATGCGGTTGCCAATTTTGAAAATGCAAAAAATGAGATTGATAATTTTAACTTTATGGATGCAGCAAATAGTTTTGCACTTGCTTACGATGACTTAAATAAGGCTTCCGGTACCCTCCATCAATTAGGCGCTTCTTTTTTATCTGTTTTTGGAGATTTACCAGGGCTTAATAAGGTTAAGTCGGCAAATAATCTTGTCGAGGCCGGGCAGAGTCTTTCCAAGGCTGGAGAAAACTTGTCGTTGGCCTTCGCTACTATATATGAGACAAACCTCCTATCCTTTTTAGATGTTGATGGTGGGGAAGCAGCAACTTCCCCCTCCTTATCAAATATATTGTCTGAGTTTAAGGATATACTTACTTTTGCAGATAAGAACATAAAAAAGGCAGGACAGCTTATGACTGATATTGATGTTGCGGTTTTGCCAGATGATAAGCAGGCATTATTTCTGGATTTTAAAAAACAGATCCCCACATTTCAGAGTTACATAGGGGATGCGCTTAATTATTCTGATTTTCTTTTTAATTTTGTTGGTGGCAGTGGGCCAAAGACTTATATTATTTTACTTCAAAACAACAGTGAATTGCGGCCTACCGGTGGATTCCCTGGCAGCTACGCTTTAATCAGTTTTGAGAACGGTTCTCTTAAAAAAATATTTGTCGAAGATATATATCTAGCGGATGCAGGCTTGAAAACAAATATCATACCACCGATCCCACTCCAGCACATAACGCCTAATTGGGGCATGAGAGATGCTAATTGGTTTGCTGATTTTCCAACCTCAGCACGAAAGGTAATCGAGCTTTACCAATTGGGCGGGGGTGTTAAGGTGGACGGTGTTCTGACGATTAACCCTGACATAATCGCAAAGGTTTTTGATATTATAGGTCCAATAGAGATGCCTGAATATGGCCTCACGCTAGGTGCCGATAATTTTCTTGCTGAAATCCAGAATGAAGTCGAGTACGAAGCCGATAGGGCTGCACCAAAACAGATATTAACTGATCTTCAGCCAAGATTTTTCCAAAAACTTGCAGAACAAGATAAGAATCATTGGGTTTCAATTTTCAAGGTTTTGTCTGATGCAATAGAACAAAAACACATCCTTGCCTATTTTAATGATTCAAAATTGGAGGACGTGGCGATTCAGAACGGACTTGGCGGAGAAATTAAAAATTCAGAAGAAGATTACCTGCAGGTTGTTTTTTCTAATGTAAAAGGTTCAAAAACTGATTTTGTAACTGAAAACTCTATGAATCTTGATGTGAAATTTGTCGATAAAACCAGTCTAGAACACACACTTAAGATAAGCCGTTCGCATCATGGTGGCGATTCTAAATATGGTTTTTACAACCGAGATAATTCGGCTTATGTAAAAGTATATGTTCCGACGGGATCTGTTCTGCAGTCAATTGGCGGTCAATCAATAACTGATTTCAGATCCCTTATCGGTCATGAAGATTTTGGTTTCAAAAGTGATCCTGACTTACAAAAAATAGAATCAACCATAACCAGACCATTTGCCGGAGTGGATGTTTTCGAAGAGACTGGCAGAACAGTGTTTGGATTTTGGCTCATAACAAAACCCAAACAGGATAAAAGTGTTGTTCTGAAGTATTCGGTACCTGCCCGCATGTCTGGCGGAGATAAGTATTCTTTGTTGTGGCAGAAACAGGCGGGGACAGGCAGAGATAGGGCCGGGCTCAAGCTTAGTATCCCCGATAGTCTGACACTGATTAGTCATAGCCCGGATTTGCAGCCAGTTGGGGACAACATTGTTATGGACTCTGATTTGTCGATAGATCACCTTATTGACATAACGTTTAAGCAGTGACATGTCTGTAACATATTTGTTCTTGAATGAGGTGGTAAGCCGCACATAGCGGCTTTTTAATTTATCTTCGACGTGCTAATTTAAGGTGATGCAAAACATACGTAATTTCTGCATAATTGCTCACATAGACCATGGTAAATCGACTCTAGCCGACAGGTTTTTAGATATAACAGGAACGATTGAGAAACGTAAAATGCAGGAGCAATTTCTCGATCAGATGGATCTTGAGAGAGAGCGTGGTATCACAATTAAACTCCAGCCAGTTCGCATGGAGTATGTTTTAGATGGTAGGCACTACACCTTGAATCTGATTGATACTCCCGGGCATGTTGATTTCAGTTATGAAGTTTCACGTTCTCTTGCTGCCGTTGAAGGTGCAATTCTACTTGTCGATGCTACAAAGGGTGTGCAGGCCCAGACAATTGCAAATTTAAATTTGGCTCGCAAACAAGGCCTTGTTATCATCCCCATAATTAATAAAGTAGATTTGGCTAATGCCAGAAGTGCTGAAGTTGAAGAGGAGATAAGGTATTTGATGGATGATGATAAGGTTGAGATTTTAAAAATTTCTGCCAAAACAGGTGAGGGTGTGGCTGCTGTTTTAGAGTCCGTGGTTAGGCTTGTTCCATCACCGCAGGCATCAGACACACCGTTTAGAGCTCTAATATTTGACTCGGCGTTTGATACTTACAAAGGAGTCGTAGCTTACGTAAGGGTTTTTAACGGAAATATAAATTCTGGTGATAAAATTAAACTTTTTGCATCCGGGGCTGCATCTGATGTTGTGGAGGTTGGTTTTTTTGTGCCACAGCTTAAGAAAGAAAAGCAAATTTCAGTTGGAGAGATAGGCTATATTGCCACCGGTCTTAAAAATCCAGGTCAGGTTCGTGTGGGAGACACTATTTTTAAGTCTGAGGACATCTCACAAATACAGCCACTGGCTGGGTACAAGGAACCTCGACCAATGGTTTTTGCTAGTTTTTATCCTGAGAGCAGTGAGAATTATGATGAACTGAAAGATGCTTTATCAAAATTAAAATTAACCGATGCTTCTTTGGTTTTTGAACCTGAGTCATCCCCCGCTTTGGGCAGGGGATTTCGTTTGGGTTTTCTGGGCATGCTCCATATTGAAATAATAAGCGAGAGATTGAGAAGAGAGTTCAAGTTGAATCTGATTATATCTACTCCATCTGTCGAGTACCACGTTACTTCAAAAAAAGATGAAATTTTAAAAATCAGATCGGCTGCGATGCTTCCTGACCCGAGCACAATGGATAAAATAGAAGAACCTCTGGTAAGTTTAGAAATCATCACACCGGTTGACTATGTTGGCCAACTAATGAATCTGGTTGCTGAATGTAGAAGCGAATATATTGCAACGGAATATTTATCTAAAGAAGTCGTAATACTTAAATACAAAATTCCACTGGGCGAAATAGTTACTGATTTTTACGACAAGCTTAAAAGTATAAGTTCTGGTTATGCGTCTATGATTTATGAACCGGCTGAGTACAAGGTTGCTGATCTGGTGCGTTTAGACATATTGGTGGCAGGAGATGTTGTAGAGCCTTTTTCTAAGATAGTTCCAAGAGAAAGAGCGCAGTTTGAGGGTCGCAGGATAGTAGAAAAACTTAAGGACGTACTGCCTCGTCAGTGGTTTGTGGTGACTTTGCAGGCCGCAATAGGAGGTAAGGTTTTAGCTCGTGAAGACATAAGCGCTTTGCGCAAAGATGTGACAGGGTATCTTTATGGGGGTGATGTTACACGCAAAAAGAAGTTACTGGAGAAGCAAAAACGAGGTAAGGCTAAAATGAAAGAGCGTGGGAAAGTTGAAATACCCCAGGGTGTGTTCTTGGAGATGCTAAAAAAGTAATGTTCGCGCATTCCGATGACCCTAGAGGTCCGACCTATTAGGTCGGACCTCTAGGGTGTATTAGATCGGACCTCTAGGGTGTAATTTGATAGTTGGCGGATAATGTGTTAATATTTTACCAATAGTTGTGCTTGAGAGAGGACTGTAATGCTCCTTGATAAAGATGATTTAATGAACAGGATCATTGAGAATCCAGATGATGATTCGGTAAGGCTTTATTATGCCTCGGCCATACAAAAAGTAGATTCCGATCTCTCCGAGTTTATTCGTTATAGTATCAGTTTGTCGCGTATTGGCTGTGAGCATCCCGATTATTTTAGGATTGCGCACCGTGTGTCCAAGTTGGTCCCAGAACAGAGAGTAAGGGTTCTTGTCGGATGGCCAGAAGAAGTTGCAAATTCTTTGAAATTCATTGATTTTAATCGGGGATTTGTTGAACTCTTAACAATATCCGCATCAAATCTTTTGAATCATGCGCAAAAACTTTTTTCACTGGCTCCTATTAGGCACCTGAACATATTGGAAGCTAAGAAGTATTTGCCGGAAATTGCCAGCCAGCCTTGGTTAAGAAGAATTAGATCTTTGTCTATAAGCCAGTGTGGTCTTGATGACCAAGATATTGCTACCTTCTTAAATTCGAGTGATCTGCATGAGCTTTGTTGGCTTAACCTATCTTATAATCAAATAGGCGTGGATGGCATCAGAAATATGATAGACTCTAAGTCAGTGCCTAAGCTTAGGCATGTAAATCTATCTGGTAACTTGGTTGATCCATGTGAGCATCTCTGTTATGACCAGGCTGTGTTGGCAGATTGGGGATTGCCACCTGAGGGCGAACAACTCGAGCAGCAGTATGGCCACATATCATGGCTTCACAAATTGGATCCGTCGGGAAATCCTAGAGAAGATGACAGATTTTCGGTTTAAAAAATATAATCCCAAAAATCACCCGCAAAAGCGGGTTTTAATTTTCAAAATTTGAAAAGTAGTTGTTTTTGCTGAGTTTTGTAATCTAGGTTATTATACAATTATCCTAGTAGTGGAATAAGCAAAAATGCAATCATTGATATGACTGTGAGAACTGCCACTACTATAGAAATATATTTAATAGCTTTTTTCGAAAACATGTCTATAATTCTACGCCAAAATGAAGAGTTGATCAAGATGGTGCGTCAGCACAAGATGTTCTTAACATCATCGCTTTTGGGTTGGCCGTTTTTGATTGTCGCCTTTATAATATTGAGGTATGCCGCTGATTTTAATTTTTTTGGTTACTGGTGGTGGTTCCTCGTGTTCATAATTTTAATCGTACTTATTATTATTTTGCACAAAATTTTTATATGGCGTAACAATGGTTTAGTTATAACCAATATGAGAATTATTGAAAATGAACAGCGCGGTATTTTTAATAAATTGGTGACCGAGTTGTTATTCGATGATATCAAAGAGATATCATATGAAAAGAATGGATTGAACGCTTCTATTTACAACTTTGGTGATTTGAAGTTGAGGACGGCTTCTGAAAATGAAGTTACGATAGAAAGGGTGTCTGAGCCTGAACAGGTCGTTGATATTATAAATCAGTTGAGACAGAAAAAAATAAACGTTGTTTCATAGAATATTACAATCCAAGTTTGTTTCGGGGGCTTTGTTTGTTTTGGTTGGTTTTTTGCTTATTTCAGTTTTAAGATTCCAACCGGCCTTGGTATCTGTTAAGAAAGAGCTGGCCAATGTGGAAAATAAAATTGAAGAAGCGGATAAATCTAAACTTGAGTATGAGCGTCTTGGAGAATATTTCAAAAGCGCGGCCTATCTTGAACTTCAGGCAAGAGTAAAATTGAATTATAAGAAGCCGGATGAGAAGGTTGTGTATGTGTATGATTCTGTTTCCAAATCCGTCAAGAAACCAGCAGAACCTTCTCCTGGATTTTGGGACAATAATCTTTTTATATTAAATTTGAATATGTGGCTAAGTTTTGTTTTAAAAAATTAATTAAAGCGGGGTTAGTTAAACGGTCTAACACGACCTTCCCAAGGTTGAGAAACGGGTTCGACTCCCGTACCCCGCTC
>DATDXQ010000025.1:0-47472 GCA_036517175.1 Minisyncoccota bacterium | reverse complement strand
TCCCGCAGAGAGGGGCGCCGGTCGCTGGCACCGGTAAACCGAGTGCCAGCAGCGACAAGCGGGCTGCGCCGAAAAAGGTCTAGCCCAATAGGGCGGGGAGCGATCCCCGCCCGTTTTTATTTTTTTCAAATTATTTTTGTTCTATAAAACCAAAACCACATTATCCCTTAGACCCGCTCCGCCACTCCCGCGGCGGCTTCGCTATTTCGTCTCACAAATTTAATTTTTGTTCAAGAAATATTATAACAAAAATTAACCAAGCAATTTATTCGACGGAATGTCTAAAAGACAATGTTGTTTTGTTTTTTTTGAATAAGTTTATAGACTTATTATTTTAATGTCTTACAAACCTCAAGCTACGACGTAATCTGTCGGGGCGGTTTTTATCACAGGATAATTACTAGATAAAACAAGAGTCCCGGAGTAGCGGGACGGGTCATTCGGCGTAGGTATGTGTGTTTTGCGAGAGGAGCGCATCGTCGCGACCAGCAAAACACACATACGGAGCCGAGGGGAAAAAATTTGTGAACTTGGGCTGGGTTTGTAATTTTATTCAAAAAGATTAGAATTAAGCTATGTTTAAAGACTTAATCCAAGACTTCCCCAAACAACTAGAATACGAGCCAACAATAGAAAACTCCACCGCTTTTCATAAAAAAAACAAATTCATCTTCTGTGGTACTGGAGGCTCTAATCTTTCTGCCGGAATTATTATGAGCTGGAAACCAAAGCTTGATATTATAATTCACCGCGATTATGGTCTACCGGAGATAGATGAATTAGAACTCAAAAATTACCTTGTTATTTGTAGTTCTTATTCCGGGAACACAGAAGAGGCCATATCTTCGTTTGAAGAAGCCTTGGGCAGAAAGCTGCAAATCATTGTCATAAGTACAGGTGGGAAATTAATCGAGCTAGCCCAAAAACATGGTATACCTTTTATAAAATTTCCTGAGATTAACAACAGTCCACGTATTGCCATAGGATACAATATTAAGGCAGCAGTGAAGGCGATGGCTGAAGTATCTCTGCTTAACGACATCGACGGAGCAATTCGGTATAGCGATTTTCAAAAAACTGAACAGGTTGGCCAAAACTTGGCAAAACAACTCCAAAATAGGATTGTTTTAATTTATTCTTCCGGTAAAAACAGTGGTTTGGCTAGATATCTTAAAATAAGTCTTAACGAGACCGCAAAGGTGCCGGCATTTTACAATTTCTTGCCGGAACTTAATCACAATGAAATGGTTGGCATAAATGATAAAATTTTTGAAGGTAACCTCAAAGATAAACTTGCCTATATTTTCCTCAATGATCCTGATGATCAACCCAAAATACAAACTAGGTTTGTCGCCACGAAGGAAATGTTCCAAAATCAGGGTTTTCCAGTCCTAGGCATAGACTTAAGCGGGCCGTCCCTGTGGCACAAGTCATTTATAGCAATTTCGACAGCCATGTGGACATCATATTATCTCGCCGAATATTATGGACTTGATCCCGAGGATATTTCAAACATTCAAGATTTTAAAAAATCGCTAACTGTGCTATAATAACCCTATGGAAAATATTACTAAAAAAGGAACCCCGAAGGATGTGTTTCTGCATCTTTTAAGCACAATAACGCTCTATGTCAGCGTGGTCGCTTTTATCACTCTCTGGTGGCAGTATGTGAATGTACTTTTCCCCGACCAGCTTGGCTACAATTATTACGGCAGTTACTACACTTACGCCTATGACCCAATACGTTGGGCTATGTCCACACTCATAGTTGTCTGGCCCATATACATATTGATATCCTGGCTCATTGGCCGCGAGTTCAAGCAAGACCCGGAAAAAAGAGAAATAAAATCGCGCAAATGGCTTTGGTATATAACTCTTTTTGCTTCTGCTGTTACAATTATAATAGATCTCATAAGTTTGATATTTAATTTCTTAAAGGGGGAATTATCTACCCAGTTTTTCTTAAAGGTATTGGTAATCTTGATTGTTGCAGCCGGGGTATTTGGATATTACCTTTGGGATCTACGTAAACGTGATCACAAATCAAATAAACCAAGACTATTTGCTTGGATTGTTTCGGCAATTATTCTGGTTAGCATAGTATATGGGTTTATCCTGATAGGCTCTCCAACGGCACAGCGCGCAAGAAGGTTTGACGAACAAAGAGTAAATGATCTTTCCATAATCCAAAGTGAAATAATAAATTACTGGCAGAACAAGAACTCGTTACCAGCAAACCTAAACCAGTTAAATGACAGCATAAGAGGTTTTATATCTCCTACTGATCCAGAAACAAACAAAACATATGAGTACATCAGGAGCGGCCAATTGTCCTTCAGCTTATGCTCTTATTTCAAAACAAAGAACAAGTCAGTCTTATCAGATAAAAGTTTAACTCCGGTCATGTACAAACAACAAAATTGGGATCACGAAGATAGTTATACTTGCTTTGAAAGGGTAATCGATCCTGAGTTGTACCCAAAGAATAATATTATTCCGATAACTCGGCCAGTCTATTAAACAACATCTATTAAATTGTCCCGCTACAGCGGGACAATTTAATTTAAAAAACAAAATAGTGCGCAATAAAAATTATCCTATTTTTTTTATTATAGCCTTCGTAGTAATTATAGGGACCCTTACTTTTTTACGATCAGATATTGTTAACCTGGTGTTCGGATGGAGGAAAAAGGGGTTGCCGCCTGAGATTGGCTACTCTCAATCACCCACACCAAGTAAATCTAGCGGAGCAACACAAAATCCACCACCTACAACTAAACCCTCGGGAAGCATAAACCTTGCTGTTCCATTTATGGCCCAAGCACCAACAGGCAATTGGGAGTTGCCCTATCAAGAAGCATGCGAGGAAACATCAGCAATATTGGTTGATGGATTTTATAAAAATAAAACCCTAACAACAAGTGAAGCCGAAGAGGCTATATTAAAATTGGTGACTTGGGAGAAAAAGAGATTTGGATATTACTTTCATACCACTTCTGAGGAGACAGCAATAATTTTACGTGAATATTTTGGATACCGGAAGGTTGAAGTTTTGCCAGTCAAGAACAGCGACGACATCAAACAACAATTATTTGCGGGCAGGCCAGTGATTGTGGCTTTTTCAGGGCGTGATCTAAAAAACCCCTACTATACTGCTCCGGGTCCAGCTTATCACATGCTTGTAATAAAAGGCGTTACGGAGGAGGGGGATTTTATAACAAATGATGTCGGAACAAAGAGGGGACATAACTATATCTACGATGATCAGGTTATATACCAAGCCATACATGACGCACCAACGGGCGGAGATGGTTGGCCACTTGCGAGTGAAGAAGATTATATTAAGAGCGGCGATAAGGTCATGATAGTTGTGTATCCAAACTAGTGCCTCAAAGCTTCTTAACTTTCCTAGAAAGCATAAAGGCCAATAAAGCAACTTCGCTAGTTAGTATTATAAAATAGCTAAACGGTAAAGCGTTTAGAGACATGGCTGGAAGAAGAGCCTTTGCTAATAAACCAATTGCCACAAGACCAGGCAATGTAACAAAAAGTGGAGTCCAGGTGTCTTTTAGGGCATAGAACGAACGTGCAATGAGATGCATAAAGCTCTCGGCCGGAATCGCAAACGCAAAAAAGGCAAGAAGTTTACCAGTCCTCATCACATCAACGCTATTGAAACGACCACCACCAAGAAGCAAGCCGACAAACCACTCTCCGAAAAAAAATAAAAAAACAGAAGAGAGAACAGAAACCACTCCAAGTATCTTGGAGGTTTCTTTTAAATGATGCATAAACCCAACCTTGTCGCCAAGCGCAGCTTTTTTGGACAATGAAGCGAATACTGCAGTTGAAAAAGATATTCCGAAAAGACTTACCGGCACGCTTTGGAAATTCCTGGCAAAGCTCAAGACTACTATTGAACCCACTGCCAACGTGGAGGCCAAACTAGTGAAAATAAAAAATGTTATTTGTTCAACCGGCTGCCCAGCCATTCTTGGAATCATTAATTTCAAAATTTTAAGAAATTCCGGATGACGCCACTGGACCGGAAACCTCCACCGGAAATTACTCTTAGATATATCAATGGCCCTAACTCCCAGATGCATTAAGGCACCTATTACAACACCCTCTATTAAACCCAGTGGACCGAAAATTTTAGCCAATGGAATACCAATTATAATGCCTAGGTTATAAAAAATAGGGGCAAGACCGTAACCCCAGAACCTTTCAAAAGAAATCAGTACATTTCCTAATGTGTTTGAAACGGCAAAAATAAGTGGTGATAGCAAGAGAACACGAGCCATCAAAACAAGCAGATCTTTGTCATAAAATTGGAAGCCCGGAGCAACCATATCTGCCAACTTGGGCATAAATATAAAAGCAGGAATGCCGATAACTATCAGGATAACAGGTGCTGCCACCAGCATTGTAGTCGCAACCTTCTCAGCCTCCTTGTCCTCATCGCGAGCATGAAGGTGAGTAAAAATAGGAACAAAGGCGGCTGTAAGCGCGCCTGCGACGAATACATTAAGCAGGAGATCGGGAATTATAAATGCAGCATTATATACATCCAGAAGTCTAGAGGCACCGAACACACGAGCAAAAAGCATGTCCCTGACAAGACCAAGCAGATAACTACCGAATGTGAGAACTGTCAAAATGGTAGCCCCTCGCCTAAAAATAGAACCGAATAGATAGGTTTTAATCTTGGCTATCATAAAGCTAAGATTAGCACTATAATTAATTTTATGAAACCGGAAAAATTATATCACGGAAGCTCTCGCAAAATAGAAGGCCTGCTAATACCGATACTAAACCAGGATTCTCCTGATCATGTGCACACTCGTGCATCCGTATTTGGAACCGATCGCGTAGATCTTGCGGCGCTATTTATGTTCAGTTCTCCGATCAGGAGTATTTTTAGTATAGGCTTCGAGCAAGGCATAGCTTATATATGTATCTGGGGATCATCTGCTGAAGATTTTATGGGCGGCGATCATGAGGGTTTTATTTATGTTCTTCCTTCTGAGACTTTTGAAAAAGTAGGTAAAGAATATGAGTGGCAAAGCTTTGAAGCAGTTAAACCACAAGAAGTTAAACATTACCAATCCGTAATAGAGGGCATGATTGAATGTGCTGTCCAGGTATATTTTATAAATGATGATCCGACTTTTGACCTTATTGTAACCAACAAATTTAACCGAGCCCCAATATTAAAAAACCTGGTTTCTGAAAATCAAAAGAGAAACATCAACGTCAAAATTTTTAATTAAAAACCCCGTATGTGGGGTTTGGGATTTGCTTAATCTGAGCGTATGGCATGGTGTCCTATTTCTACTAATTCAGCATCTGCACCGGTCAACAGATTTATTCCTTGGTCTTTGGCCAACTCTCTAAATCTTGTGGATTGTTTCGCCAAACCCTCAAAGTTTTCGGCTTCTGCCACAATGTGACCGCCTGATCCTTGAACACTGTCTACCATAACAAACTTATCACACATACGCCTGACGGTATTGAGCCGGTGGGTCACTATCAACGCTCCTCGATTATTCAAAACCATCTCCAAGCCTTCTTGAACCAATCTTTCTGTCGTTGCATCAAGAGAACTAGTTGCCTCATCAACAACCATGAACTTAGGTTTCTTGATAGCAGCAGCGCCAATCATAAGTCTTTGTTTTTGGCCACCAGAAAGTTTAACTCCTCCATAACCTATGTTTGTATCTAGATCATCGAAATCTATCTGCAACATCTTCATTGTGCGTAACAGTTCATCTTCGGCTATCTGCTCAGCATCTTCGGAGGTCATACCATAGGTAAGGTTGTACCGAATAGTGCCATTCATTATTTGAGGTTCTTGAGGAATATAACCAACAATTGACCACCATGAATTAAGATCAATCTCTCTTAGATCTACTCCATCAATCGTAATAAACCCGGAGGTTGGATCCATGTATCTGAGCAACAATTTCATAATAGTAGATTTACCAGCGCCAGTCGGTCCTATTAAGGCTAGCTTTTGACCAGGCTCTATCACAAAAGATATGTTATTTAGCACTGATGGTGCTTCTTTGTTGTCCTTTGATTTGCTAGGAAAACGATGTGATACATTATGGAACTCTATCCTACAAGGATTATCTGTTGTTAGCACAACAGGGTTAGCAGCCCTAGTTATGCCAATTGGGAAACTCAGGGCATTCTTAAGCGCCATAATATAAGGCGTGAAGAAATTAAGTTTTTGTTCTATATCTCCTATGCGCCAAAGATTATCTACAAGACTTTTGCTATAAGAAATCCAAGGCCAGATCCAACCCAGAGACATTTGATTCGTGTAAACCAGATAAGCACCATAAGCGACGATCGCCAAATTACCGATAGCGTAGGCTATTGTGCCTCGAATCGATGCATGCCTTATAAACCAGATCCAGAATTTTCTATCTTGAACAACAGTCTCTTGATAATATTTCTCCATGTAGTCCAGTTCGGCTTCAACACGACCACTTATTTTGACCCTTTCAACTCGATTCCACCTTTCGGTTCGATGTCTAGTTAAGTGACGCCAACGTTTTTCAATTGGCGAGCAATCACGGAGCATTCTCTGATTTAAGAAGGTTGACCAGGCCACATGCATCAAACCTATCGCAGTTACTGTTAGCCCCAATTTGACATCTAATACCCAGACTGCAATAAATGCAATCAATAAGTTCAATATTGTTTCGAGTCCTTCATATGCCATCATGTTTTGTAATTCTTGAACCCGATCATGACCCTTTCTGACGGTAGACTCATTAAGTAAGGGACTGTCACTAGTATGAGCGCCTAGAGATTTCTCAAAAAATAAAAGAGAAGTTTTATTACTTAGTTTTCTGAGATTTTTGTCGAATAAGAATTCACGAAATATGGCCTTACAATATTCAGCTAAACGCTTGATCACATAGAGGATCGCCATGAACACAAAACCTTTTACGATCAGAGATTCTCCACCCTCGCCCTGACTTAAGCCGTCGATAACCATCCTTACACTAATGGGATTTAATATCTCAATTATTGCTGATATCAATAAGGCCCAACTAACGTGCCCTATAAACTTCTTACCCTCGGGGCTCATAAGATCTTTCCAGATCCAAACAAGCATATCCCTCATCTCGCGAGTTTCCTTGAAGTATTCTCGCAAATTTTTGGCTCCACTGCGCTCTAAAACTAGATCGTCTTCGGCCATTGGTGTACCATGCCCTATTGTTAAAGATAACTAACTTAAACATACATGATAAACAATGTCAAGTACATTAGGTCAGGGCGAATTGTTAGACTTATAGAAAGATGAGTAGGCGCCTTATTATAATCATTATTTTAGGAATTACTGCAGTAATTGCTGAGGTTTTTTTCTATTATTATAATCAGTATTTTTATCCAATTGACCCCCAGAAAGGTTTCGAGGTGCAGACCCCAAATACCGCCCAGAAACAAAAAGAAATTGAAGTATTTTTACCAACTCAGGAAACTAAAATCATCGGCACTAAGTTTGTCATTTACGGCAAGGGAAGGGCCTTTGAAAACACGATAAATTATCGCGTAAGTGATGGTAACAGTAAACAACTATACGTAGGTTCATTTATGACAAGCGCACCTGATGCTGGCATATTTGGGTACTTCCATCAAGAAATTGATCTAACTAAAATACTGTCTACTGTGCCGGACAAAATAATTCTTGCTGTTATGGAAATCTCAGCTAAAGATGGCGAGGATATTCACAAGACAACTTGGGAATTAGACTTACAACAAAACTCAACCTCATTTTTTTCTTATTATCTAAACAATAATCTTGACCCGGAAATAACCTGTCAAAAAACTTACTCCGTAGCAAGGACATCGAATAAAACCCAAACTCCACTCAAAACATCAATAGAAGAATTACTGAAAGGACCGGCACACGAAGAATTAGAAGCAGGTTTTTACACTTCAATAAATTCTGGTGTTAAGCTAAATTCAGCCAAAATAGAAAATAATATCGCTTATCTTGATTTTGACAGCAAACTTGACGAAGGCGTTGCTGGCTCATGCCTTGTGACATCCATAAGACAACAAATAGAAACCACTGCCAAACAATTCCCAACAGTAAAAGAAGTTGTAATTTCTATAAACGATAGGGTGGAGCCAATTTTACAGCCCTAAAAAATTTGACTTAAGTTTGTTATAATTGATGTAATGAATAAATTTATTGCGCCAGTTTTTTTGTTAGCTTTTTTTGTCTTTGTCTGGCCTTCTTTTAATGTACGGGCTGATATACAAGAAGAGATAAATGCTAGAAATCAACAGATAGAACAACTCCAACAACAAATAGATATATATCAGCAGGAGATAGATGAAAATAGTCAAAAAGCCAAAACACTTTCGGGCGAGATCTGGAGTCTTAACGCCCAGATAAACAAAGTACAACTTGAAATAAAAAGTCTGGCGATTTCAATTGATCAAACTAACTTTGAGGTCGGCCAAACCCAGGACCAGATAATTTTGGCTCAATCTCAAATAGATCTTCAGAAAGAGGCTTTGGCTAAATATATACGCCTCACACATCAAGCTGATCAGGAAAATCTAACTGAAATACTTTTCAAAAATGAAACGATATCTGATTTTTTTGATAACCTTCAAGATCTTCAAGATACTCAAGATAAACTTAGAACTACAATTGTAAGCGTTAATGAACTAAAAAGAGATCTTGAACAAAAGGAGGAGGTTTTACTTGATAAAAAAAATGAACTTGAAAAATTAAAAAACCTAGAACAATCTGAAAAACAAAGTTTGGATCGAACAAAAGGACAAAAAGATAAAATACTAAAAGAAACAAAGGGTGAAGAGTCAAAATTCCAACAATTACTAAAACAATCCAAACAAGATATTGAACGCATTCGTGAACAGGTAACATACTTGCAGCAAAACGGTGTAAGCGTAGAAGACGCTATCAAGTACGGCCAATTAGCAGCAATTGCATATGGTATACGGCCGGCATTTTTACTGGCTGAGCTTGAACAGGAAAGCGCCTTGGGAAGCAACGTTGGTAAATGCTACATCGTCGATGGAACTAGCGGGGCCACTCGCCGTGCTTCAAATGGGCAAATCTACACCAAGGGGATACACCCAACCAGAGACCTGCACTTATTTCTTACTATCACCGCAGAACTAGGGAGAGACCCATTCCAGACGCCAATTTCTTGCGGCTCAGGTTGGGGTGGAGCCATGGGGCCTGCTCAATTCATACCATCTACTTGGATGGGTTATAGGGAAGAGGTTTCAAGAAAAACAGGACATAATCCGGCAGACCCCTGGAACATCGAAGATGCCTTCACTGCAGCTGCGGCCAAGCTTTCAAAAGATGGAGCTGGTAGCCAAACAAAAGCAGGCGAAATAGCTGCCTCCAAAAGATATTATTGCGGAAGTGCAACCAGCACAAACCGAGCCTGCAATATTTACGCTAATTCTGTACAAAACAAGGCTGCGATCATAGAGCAAAACTTATAGCTTGTAGAATATGAAAAAAGAAATAAACCTACTTAGGCCCAGAGAAAACAAAATTTTATCTTTTTTGAGATTCAGGAGTATCTCTTTGTTGGTTATGTGTTTTATAATTGTGGGTCTTTTTTTAAGATCTGATTTTTCATACACCAAAGAACTAGCGGTAATAAATTCTGCCGATTTTTCATTAATAAAAAATATGCCAAAATATTCTCTATCAGACAAAATAAGAGAGGGCCAAAATTTATTAAGAGACTCTGTGCCACTTTTATATAGAACTAGGGCGGGGGAGTTAACAAGCAAACAAATTGCATTAGCTATTTTAAACATAAAAACAGGAGAAATCTTTGAAACAAGGCTTTGGGTTAGTGAGCAGGATACTCGGGACTATAAAAAAACAGGCATTATAAATATTCAAACAGTATCTCCACCCGAAGAATCAATTTTTCATGATGACATTGTAGACGTCGGAAGCTCTCTCAAAATAAACTGGTGGAACAGCTTCAATACAGACTATTCCATAACAGACATGCCCGATTTAATTGTTATTGCAAATAAATACTTATTCCCCAGCAAATACCTAACGGGGCTGTCGGAAAAATCCAGCGCGCCCTATACTGATATCATATATACTCCCTACTCTTCAGCCATTCACAAAAAAGAGATAATAAACGCAGGAAGGGCATACCTGGAAGAAAATATTGATAAAGCGTTTTCAGAACTAACAAAAAAAGAGGTTAAATCAAAAGTGGAATCAAATTTATTGATAACTGACGTTATAAGTAAGGATATATTGAGAAATATAATGGTTGTCGAACACATCGATCCGGATGGTTTTAGAAACTCCGTTGATGATGGCCAGTTTCTCGGCGAAAGAGTACTTGCCATAATAGGAGCTAATCAGGAGTTAGCCTATAGATACACTGGTTCACCGGCAGGAGCTTCTGGCTTGGCCCAATTCATTGAACCAACATACGACAATATGGTATCTAGATATCCGGAGGCAAAGTTAATAAAAGACTACAACTTAGGAATGGCCAATCACGTTAACGCAATCCAAGCAATGGTTTTATTTTTTGACAGCCATAAAAAAGATATCCTATCAAAAATAACGAGGAAGGACATAACTAATTCATTGGGTATTACTGAAGAAATGCTCGCAGCAGCATATAATGGCGGGCCAGGCAGGGTAGTCAACTCGGTAAACAAATTAGGTCTGGCTTGGTTCAGTAGCCAATTAAATACATCCAGCGCAAGCCGCATATTCAGGCAAGAGACTCTTGACTATATTAGAAAATTTCAGGCGATAAAAAACCTTGATCTGTTTGTACACATTTAGCTATCTCGTGTTATAATTAGAACATGCTAGAAAAAGAACTTCAAAATTTGGGTCTCTCAGAAAAAGAATCCAAGGTCTACATGGCTGTTTTAGATTCCGGCCCAGAAACTGCTCAGAATATTGCTAAAAAAGCTGACATAAATCGACCTACGGCTTACCTCCAAATTGAATCTCTCAAGTCAAAAGGATTAATGAGCGAATTTCAAAGAGGCAAAAAGACGTTTTACTCTGCAGAATCTCCAAACCGATTACTCAATATGCTCAGTATGATTGAAAAGGATTTGGATCTCAAAAAAACGGAAATGAACAGGATTCTGCCACAGCTAAATGATATTTTTGCCGGAGCGGGGGATAGGCCAAAAGTTAGATTCTTCGAAGGTCTTGCAGGGGCAAAAGCAATGCAAGAAGACTTCTTAACCGCCGGCGATAAGAAAATAGAAGCATTTACTAATCTAGACAAACTTCTCGAAATCTTCCCAAAACATGAGACGGATTACACCAAGAGAAGGGTCGCCGCAGGTATTGAAACTATGGTTCTCTACACACGTAAAGACGGTCCGATTCAAAGCGCGAATGATCCATCAAAACTAAGATCCACAAAACATATCTCTTCAGATACTTTTCCCATAACTGCTGATATTTCTATTTTTGATAATAAGGTTGCGATCGCAACCTATAAAGCCAAGCCGGTAGGTGTGGTTATAGAAGACAAGGATATTGCCGCAACCATGAAAGCCATATTTTACCTTATATGGAATTCTAACTAAAATAAATGGGGTACTCTCCGTGGCTAATCACTTGACACTAGTATGGCTATATGCTATACTCTTTTCAGATTGGAGGTTGCCATGGGTGGAGGATGGTAGGCTCCGGCCGTACACTTGTCAGACGACGAAGAGTGTACGGCCGGGCCACAGACCCACTCCGCGGGACCAAGAGTAGGAAGGATAGATGGGACAGTGGTAAGGCGCAAGTCAAAATTAGTTATAGCATAGAGGATAGAGCGCTAAATCAACGATTCCTTTGTTCAGCCCCAGTTTGATACTAGGGGCAAAGAAAGTCTTTTTAGACCAGGGGTACCCTGGTGGCGGCAAAAGCCTAAATGGCAAGCCCGTCATCACGGTACCCCATTTATTTTATAAAAAATCTACCTCAACTTAACTTGTTTAAATTTATTGTCAGGTAACTTATTTACGATAAATACACAAAAAAGACTTAAAAATAAAGCTCTTTTGACATTAAGGCGATATTCTGTCAGTGCCTCTTGACAAACTATAATGACTCTGCTATACTTGTAATGTAAGCTTAAGTTATGACATGTCTTGGTTACAAACATTCCACCCCAAAGGTAACCAACTAGTGCACTATTCTTTGTTAAAAAGTTTTGCCCAAAAGCGAAACAGCCATCCGGAATGGCATCTGGAAAGTAAGTTAGACCAGAGCAAAACGGCACTACTGGCTTAAAAACCTGTTTTGTCACAAACACCACACATTTTTATAAGAGATTCTAAAAAGATCTCTAATGTTCTGGATAATTAACGGCTTTTTGGAAACAAGGATCGGGATTCGAACTAGACGGATCCGCGGGTCGGCGAAAAACCCGCAATGCCAAGTATAATTTGGCAAAGCTTTACAAATCTTAAGGATAGCCCTTAGCACATGTTTCACCAACGTGGGCTGTGAGGTGAAGATGTCCCTGAAGGGACATCTGAGGATACAACGCTTGGATAGATTTAGTACAAGTATTGCAACTTCAGATGTACCTTTAGTACAAAAGTTCTGCTTGCTTCTGACCACACCAACGTCAAGACCAGCTTTGGTCAGTGTGGCTCCTGACCGAGACGCGCTGGATGGCGATAAATCTTGAAAAGGACAAGTTGGAGAGACCCTCGGGTATGGGGGATAAACGTGACAGCAGCTGATCACTGCAGCGTGAAGGTGGTATCCTATGTTGTGTCGGAACGGTCCGGCCCACCTCTCTAGAAGCAAGCAGCAAATCTTGACTGTGCCTGGTCCACATACCGACTGATGAAGAACGGCAGCGAACGGACGAAGACACCGGCTCCCTGGGGAGCGGCAAGCTGAACCCGTGGTCGTTGGTTCTGTATCGGTATTCGGTGTGGAAAACCGGGTACTGGCATCATTGCGGGTAGAGGCTCCTTGCCCAAGGGGCAAGGCGATATTACTCGGGCGTACGGCTTAGCGGCCGTCTCGAGGAAAGGATCTGGTATTCCTCCTCCCAGGTACAGTCATTGGTTATACCCCACGCAGCAACGTGGGGTTTCTTCCAAAGTTTAAAAGTTAATTATTTTAAATTTCGGAAGGGAGAGGAACCATGAAAAAACCGAACACGATTATTATCAAGCGGGAGGATTTTCCCAAGTGGAGAATCCCGCTTCCCCAAAAAACCGGCGGGGTACATATTCCAAAAACTGGATATGACAGAAGGAAAGATAAGGTCGCGCTACGTCGCGAGACCAAAGAGCTACTTTCATAACCAGCCCGAGCAAACTCGGGCTCTTGTTTTATATAAACCCGGCCAATCAAAAACCCCCTCGACAAGCTCAGGGGTTTTTGATTCGAAACTACATAGCAGCTTCAACTTCTTCCTTGATATGCGGCATCATCATTTCGTTCACTTGGTCATCTGACATGCCAGCAACCTTGTCGGCATGTGCTTCCTTGGCATGAGCCATCATATCGCTCATAACTTGAGCATTATCGGCACCAGAAGCCACGAAGTCGCAAGATACACTTGGATCAATATCAACACATTTTAATGTTTTCAATTTATAAATAAGCAGCAAAAGCAACGTACAAAATAATTACGTAGCCATTCCAACTTTTTAACAAAACAAATCGCGTAAGCGATTGTCTAAAGAATCTCTTTCGACCTTTTTGATTATAACACACTGCCAATGAGTTTACAATAATTTCAATATACAATAGTATAAGCGAGGTTTAATAAAAAGGAGCTATTTAACAATGCCCGTCAAATGCACACACAAATGCACATGTTCATGCCATTCCGAAAGAGTTCCCAAAAAACACGTCGTTGCGTGCTGTTCAACCTGCAGATTGTGCGGAAATCGTATCATCATAAACCTCAAAGCATTGCACGAAATACAGTGCCACGGGAAAAGAGACTAACACGTTAACGAAGTTTAAATCAGGATTATACCTGGTTTTTTAAATGGACAAAAATAAAAAATAATTGTAGAATATTAATAATGATTCCTCTGACTAGAAGTAAGAAGACCATCTACGTTGCCATGTCTGGTGGCGTAGACAGCTCGGTTGCAGCAGCGCTTATCAAGAAGCAGGGATTTAATGTAGTCGGAGTTTTTTTTAAACCCTGGAGTCCGGATAAGAATATAAGTTACTGCAATTGGAGAGAGGATAGATTCGATGCCATGAGCGTTGCTGCTAAACTTGATATAAAATTTAAAACTTGGGACTTTTCAATAGAATACGGCAAAAAAGTAGCTGACTACATGATTAATTCATATAAAAAAGGTATAACACCTAATCCTGACGTTATGTGTAACAAAGAAATAAAGTTCGGACTATTTCTTACAAAAGCTCTTTCTGAAGGAGCAGATTATATAGCGACCGGGCACTATGTTCGTAAAACCGAGATATCTTCAAAAAGCTCTAAAATTTTTAAATTATTAAGAGCAAGGGATGTAAACAAAGATCAGAGTTATTTCCTGTGGACCCTAACTCAGGAACAATTAAAGTATTGTCTTTTTCCAGTTGGTGAATACACCAAACCAGAAGTAAGAAAAATTGCCAAAAAATTTGGATTGCCAAACCACAGCAAAAAAGACAGCCAGGGAATATGTTTTGTTGGACAATTAGATATCACCGATTTTCTAAAAAATTATATCGCACCTAAAAAAGGAGAAGTTAGATTGGCAAAAACGAAAATAGTAATAGGGACGCATGAAGGAGCGGCCTATTATACTATCGGACAACGACACGGATTTAAAATAAGCGGCTCCAACAAACCACATTTTATTACATCTAAAGATCTTGATAATAATATACTTTATGTAGCCGGCTCAGAAAAAGATACTAATCTTTTCCTGAAAATAAGCCATGCTGCTGAGATCAATTGGATCAATAAAAATGCAAAATTCCCACTCAATGTGAATGTTGTAACACGTTATAGAAATAAGGCCCAGGCAGCAACCCTAAGTCGATCAGATAAAAAAAATGTCGTGATAAAATTCCAAAAACCCACAAAAGCAATAACACCGGGCCAATCCGCAGTATTCTACAAAGGACAGGAAGTTATTGGTGGGGGAATAATAAATTAATTTTTTACAAGTAGTTCAATTAGACTTTTACCTGTCATATCCGGAGGTTTGGGTATACCCATTAATTCTAATATGGTAGGTGCTACATCTCCCAGTATACCAGCGACACTGGAAGTTTCTTCTGTAATCCGAGAATTACTTTTTTCAATTTCATATTCTCTACCAATCAGATAAAGAGGTACCGGACTATCATCATGCCTTGTCTCCTCCTCACCACTACCTCTATAAACCAGGGATTCCGCATTTCCGTGGTCAGCGGTGACGATAAGAATCGCCTCCTTCTCAATTAACTTAGAAAATATTCTTCCCAACGCCCGGTCTACCGCTTCAACACCGGCTAGAGTGACATCATAACTTCCAGTGTGAGCCAGCATATCAGCATTAGCCAAATTAAGAACGATAAAATCATATAGCGAACTTTCTAAATAATCTATGACCCTATTTGCAATCTCAGCACTTTTCATCTCTGGAGCAGATTTATGGTCTTTGTTTGAATCGATAAACACGTCTACCTCTCCAACTAATTCACCGTCCCTCAAACCATTAAAAAAATAGGTAACGTGAGCATATTTTTCAGTTTCAGCTATGTGCAGCTGGGTTTTGCCGTTTAGCTGCAGGACCTCTGCTAAATTGTTAGGCACCGAAGGAGGCAAAAATGCTACATGGGATCTAGAGCCCCTCAAATATTCCGTCATTGTACACACATATAAATCATTAAATTGCTTTGATTTAAATAATGAAAATCCATCTTCTACAAAGGGCCTTATGATTTGTCTCATGCTGTCCTCTCTAAAATTGAAGAACACCAAAGAATCAGCATCCTTAATTCCCTTAAAATCATGGTCAGCAACAATGGGCTTCATGTTTGAATCATTTAGACCCCTGGAATAATTGGCGGAAATGAGAGAGATAAAATCTGAATCTACTGAGCCCTTGCCCTCACTTATTAATTCATATGCCTCCTTGGTCAAATCCCAATTATTATCCCGATCCATTGCATAATTTCTACCCGCTAAAGTTGTAATTATATTTTCATAACCATAATTTCTAATACCATCCTTTAGTTTTAAGAGTAGTTCCGGCGCCTCATTGAGACCAGAATCCTTACCATCCAAAAACAAGTGCATGGATACATTTTTTAAATCATTTCTAGAAGCAAGGTCTAACAATGCCAAAATATGAGAGAAGTCGGCATGTGCCGTACCAGAGGTAAGAAGACCGATCAAATGAAGCTTGGAATTATTTTTTTTGGCATGAG
This sequence comes from Minisyncoccota bacterium, assembly GCA_036517175.1. Classification (GTDB taxonomy): domain Bacteria; phylum Patescibacteriota; class Minisyncoccia; order 2-02-FULL-40-12; family IGHO2-01-FULL-4-A; genus 2-01-FULL-44-17. The sequence goes on along the minus strand of DATDXQ010000025.1, from coordinate 31,046 downwards.
CGATAGAATCAACGAGGGCTGAATTTTGAAAAAAAGAATTGTCTTGTATATCTCTATTAATTCTGGATAAATACTGCTCAACTATTCTGCCTGCCCCAATGTTGAGATGCCCCACTTCACTATTACCAGATTCTCCCCAGGTCATGCCAACTGCCAAACCGGATGCCTGAAGTAAAACCATGGGGTATTTTTTTGAAAACATATCCATATTCGGTGTCTGGGCCGCAGCTATTGGATTACCTATTTTTTTCTTACTGTAACCCCACCCGTCCAGAATCGCCAAAACAAAAGTTTTTCTTTTATTGTTCATACAGTAAATATAACAAATAAGGGAAATTAATGGTATCGAATCTTTGTTTTTTCTTAAAATTGACTTATTTGCCATTTAATACTAATATTAAGGAAGGTCTAGTTTTATAAATCAAACTTAAAACAGCACAAACTAATCTTAACCTTCTCTGGCCTACAACAGTGTCGGCTGACATGATTGTCTGCCGAAGGCAGAGGATATTAAATCGGTTTTTATGCTTAATCTTATAAATGAACATTGGAATATACTCCATAATAGGGGGCATTTTAGCCTTAATTTCTGGCTTAGTGATAGGATACCTTCTCAACCTGTTTCTAACCAATAAGCGTATAAGTTCAGCTAAAAATAAGGCTGAAAACCTTCTCGTTGATGCAAAAAACAAGGCTCAGGACATAATCCTCGAGGCTAAGAATAACTCCTTAAAAACACTGGAGGACTCTAAAAAAGTAGAGCAAGAGAGACACCAGCAATTACTCAGGATTGAGGGCATGCTCGGCAAAAGAGAGTTAGAATTGGATTCCAGGTCTAAAGAAATAGACGTTAACAAAAAAAATGTTGAATCAAGACTCCAAGAAGCTGAAACATTGAAATTAGACCTTGAAGTTAAGCTACAAAAACAGAATCAGGAACTTGAAAAAATAGCAGCCTTAAAAAAAGATGAAGCCAAAGAGATTTTATTTAGAAATCTTGAAGATGAATACAGGAAGGAACTTGCCGACAAGATGCGCAAGTTTGAACAATCTAACAAAGAAGAATTGGATCGCAAGGCCAAAGAAATACTAACAACCGCTGTGCAGCGTTATGCAGGTTCACACATATCCGATGCAACTACCACAGTGGTCTCTTTGCCGTCAGACGAAGTCAAGGGAAAGATAATCGGAAAAGAGGGTCGCAACATAAAAACCATTGAAAGACTTACTGGAGTTGATATAATTATTGATGACACCCCAGAAGTCCTTATAATATCAGGCTTTGATCCGGTACGTAGACAGATAGCCAAGTTAACCGTAGACAAACTTATTGCTGATGGCCGTATTCATCCAGCCAGGATAGAGGAGACGGTAGAGAAGTCCCGCCTTGAAATAAATGATAAAATAAAACAGGCAGGCGAAGCAGCTTTGTTTGAAGTGGGGGTTGGAGCAGTTGATCCCAAGCTGACATATCTTCTCGGTCGTCTTGCTTTCAGGACAAGTTTCGGCCAAAATGTATTACTGCACTCGATAGAAATGGCGCACGTTGCTGGGATGCTGGCATCAGAGCTTGGAGCAGACTCGATGGTTGCAAAAAAAGGAGCATTGTTCCATGATATTGGGAAGGCAGTTGATCATGAAGTTCAGGGTACCCATGTTGAGATAGGCCGCAAGATCCTACAAAAATTCGGTATAGATGAGAAGGTCGTGGCAGCAATGGAAGCACACCATGAGGAATATCCTTACTCAACTCCAGAATCACGCATAGTACAGGCTGCTGATGCTATATCTGGTGCTAGACCAGGGGCAAGGAGAGACACTGTAGAAATATACATAAAAAGACTTGGCGACCTAGAGAGGATAGCTGACTCATTTGAGGGAGTAGAAAAATCTTATGCTATACAAGCAGGAAGAGAATTGAGAATTTTCGTTACACCTACAAAAATAGATGATCTGAGCGCATTGAAATTAGCAAGAGACGTAGCACAAAAAATTGAATCAGAAATGAAATATCCTGGAGAAATAAAGGTTAACGTAATAAGAGAAACAAGAGCAATAGAATATGCAAGATAAATTAGGAAGTAGAAGGTAGAGAATAGTTTTTACTAAATTCTAGCTTCTAGATTCTAACGCAGAAAGGGGGTGCTATATGCCAATTAAAAAAAATCAATTTGTACAGACTTTGGCTGAGAAATGGAATGTCTCCAAGAAACAAGCAGGAGAGACACTTGATGGTCTTTTGGAAGAAGTAGTTAAGGCCATGAAGTCAGGTGATAAGAAGTTAAATTTGAGCGGTTTTGGGGTTTTTAAGGTAGTTGATCGTCCAGCCAGAACTGCCCGTAACCCAAGGACTGGAGAGATGGTGCAAGTAAAAGCCTCAAAAAAGGCCAAGTTCACACCAGCCAAAGCTTTAAAAGAAGCTGTTCTATAAAATTTAGTATTTCGGATCCGGAATATTTAAATTTAACACAACCCCGATAATATCGGGGTTGTGTTTTTTGTTCACAACCTGCTTGTTTAATTTACAAAAGTGTTTAAATTTATATCATAGAAAGTTGATCCTTAAAAAGAGGTTTATTTTTATGAATAAGGCGGGTATTTTTTTGAGAAGTGGGTTCGGTAATCTTGGCCTAGGTAGCGGTGCCGTACCTGTTCTAATTAAGTCTCTAGATGCACACAATATACCGATCACCAGAATAATTGGCAGCTCGGCCGGATCTTTCGCTGTTCCGCTATTTTCGGCAAGAGCATTTTCTGATGTTTCGGAATCTTGGATGGGATTAACTCCAAAGAATATTTCAAAATTTCATCCCATTCAAACCATAAGTCACCCCTTCAAAAGATCCTCGCTGCTTGATTCAGAGCCACTAAAAAGATACATGACAAAGTATTTTAATCGTAATCTAGATGATATCTTTAGCCCATCAACAATACCATTTGAAATAATTACTACGGATTTGAAAACAGGAGAAACGGTATTTTTTCAAAACTCGCTAGATAACAAAAACAGACTTCTGGATATATGTATGGCCTCAGCCGCCATCGTTCCATTCTTTGAACCAAAAAAAATAGATGGTCAGGTACTAGTTGACGGTGCATTCTCAAACGACATGGCCATCCAAAGATTAGTAGACAGCGGCTGCGATCTCATCTTTGTAATAGACGCCTATCGAGGATACCCTCCAGTTTTCAGCGAAAATGACCCCAAAGAATCAAACTGGCCAGGATTTTTAAGCAGGGTAACTCTGATAAACATATATCACCACTCCCGCTTGCGCCTTGAATCTGCGCTAGAAAAACGAGGTAATTGCAAAATAGTATTTATTAGACCCGAGACAGATTTGCCCTACATTCTTTTTTTAGACTTTGATGAAGAGATCAAAAAAATGCTCACTCAAATAGGTTATTGGTCAGCAAAAAAAGCTCTCCACGAACTGGGCTTAGATCTTAATAATATTTAACAAATTACCGCGGCAATCTTGCCGCTTTTTATTTATTGGAGCGAGATGGTCATTGATATATCTTATATCCTAATTTTAGAGAATGATTGAAGTCAATTAAAAAGGACCCATCGGGGTCCAAAGGTGACTAGTCGTGAATATGGGACAATGCCCAACTAATAATATTATGTAAATCTTCTTTCGGTGTGAAGCGATCGCTCATAGATGAACGTGCTTCTCCAGCAACATAAACCATGTAATTAGGCGATAGGAGAGGCCAACTTCGTAAACTCAACAGGTTGACACGAAAGAGTCCCTGAGGAGTTCCGGGAGGTCCACCATCGATATATCCCCAACCACTTGGAATGATTAGTCCTGGTTTAAAAATCGCAACTACCCTTGCCATATACCCTTCATTGCCCAGAATAGAAAGTCCACCGTAGATTACAGTCTTTTTTTCTTTCAAAGCTTGCTCAAGAAATTCAATACTTTTTTGAGGATAACACCCTTCAAAAGGTATGGTTACCCCAGCGGGGACAGGCAAATCCCTAGCTTCTGTTGATATCACTTCCCGCTCCTTTTCAACAAACTTATAACATATTATGTAAGTTTATGGATAATTAGTCAATATTATGGATTTGAGTATCCCGGAAATCTTTTTATAGCCGGGCAAGGGGATTCGGCTTTACCTCTCGCCTCGCCGTCGCTCGGCTTGGTCTAGCCACCTGCTCGCGATCCCGCAAGCTTGCGGGATAACGCTCCGCCGTTCTCATCCCCACACAAGCCAAGCAGTTGGCTTGCTTTGCCCGCAGAGATAAATTAAAACCATCTCATTAAGATGGTTTTAATTTATTCGGAGCGGGCAAGGGGATTCGAACCCCTGTCCTTAGCTTGGAAGGCTAATGTACTACCACTGTACTATGCCCGCATGATATTTAATCCATTAAAGAATATCAAAAAACTCTAAAAAATGGAATCTATTATTGATTCGGCATCTTTCTTAATTTTTGTATTCATTAGTCTAGCCCTAAGATCATTTGCTCCTGGCCAGCCGTTAATATACACCTTAAAAAACTTTTTCATGACATCAAAATTTTGATCCTCACCCCAAAATTGACTAAATAGTTCCAGATGTTTTTTTAAAATTTTAATTTTCTCCTTCGGACTTATGATTTTTTGTTTTTTATTAAAAAACCAAAGGTTCTTAAATATTCCACGACCAATCATTATTCCATCCAATCCATATGTATCGGCCTTAGAGTAAGCATCGGCTAGATCTACAACATCACCATTGCCAATTATTAATGCATTGCTTCCGTGAACCATTTCGGCAATCTCTCCAAGATAATCCCAATGCGCCGGAACCGATGACATCTCCTTTCTGGTTCGCCCGTGAACAGACAGGGCTTCGATATCCATTTCTAGAATACGAGGAATCCATTCTTTAATCTCGATTTTGTTGTAACCCAACCTGGTTTTTACTGAAACAGACAGAGATCCAGCACCGCGTTTTGTTTCTTTGATTATTTCCTGCGCTAATTTTGGATTCTTTATCAATGCCGCGCCACCTCCTTGTTTCTCGACACTTCTATCGGGACACCCCATATTTATATCTATTCCATCAAATCCAAACTCCTGAGCTAGTTGGGCACATTTATAAAAATTATCCGGCCGTGATCCAAAAAACTGAACTATCAAAGGGCGCTCCACTGAGGTGAATCGCAAAAATTTTAGCAATTTATCCCTGCCGCTAGAAAACAACCCATCGCAAGAAATAAACTCATTAAAGAAAATATCCGGTTTGCCGCATTTTGCAACAATTCGCCTAAATGGTGAATCAGTCACATTGGCCATGGGTGCTAAAACCATTATCGGCTTACTGTTTAAATCTTTCTTTAATTTTTTCCAAACGTTAGACATAAATTGATATCTTAATAATAAATAAAGGCTTCTCACCAAAACACGCCACAGAATGGCGTGTTTTGCATCTCAGTCGGGCTGCCGAGAATCGGCTTTGCCTCTCGCCGCCTTCCGGCGGCTCGGGCTAGCCACCTGCTCGCTGTTTGGATCGCCCCATGCGACCCAAACAAAGCTCCGCCGTTCTCCTCTCGCCACAAGCCGAGCAGTCGACTTGCTTCATCCCTCCTTCATTTTACTCAGTCGGGCTGCCGAGAATCGAACTCGGTTCTCACGAACCCGAATCGCGCGTACTACCGGTGTACTACAGCCCGTCTTCGCCTGCCGTAGCAGGTTACGACGGACAAAGCCCGTTTAGACTGCGAAGGCAGGTTTCACTAAAGTTTCGGTCGTCAAGATACAGTCGCACAAAAGACCTAAAACAAAAATAATTTTAAAGGTTTAACCTGGTCGGGCCGCCGAGATTCGAACTCGGACTAAAACGTCCCAAACGTCTCGTGCTACCGTTACACTACGGCCCGCCTTCACTAAAGTTTCGGCGGGCAAGCCCGCTAAAACCTTGCGCTTAATTTGTCTCTTGTTACCTTCACCTTGCTCAGTCCCCTCGGAGGGAATCGAACCCCCATCAAGACCTTAGAAGAGTCCTGCTTTATCCATTAAGCTACGAGGGGTTATTTTTTATATATTTTTTTCATTTTCTTTATAAGTTTTCCGCCTATGGCAGTTCGCGCATCTTATTTCGCATTTAGCTATTTCGGCACATACAGACTTCCAAGAATAGTGCCCCGATCTCATTTCCGAAACAGATTTGAATTTATTTCTCCTCCTAATATGATCAAAATCAAGAACCCTGTAATCTTTTTCACCGCAATCAATACATTCATTTTTTGATAAAAGAAGGATTAATTTTTTTCTAATTCTTAATCTGTGCTGTTTTTGAGCTCGATAAAGATCCTCTCTGTTTTTGTATGGCATATTGGGGTTATACCACAAAATTCTAACCCCTGAAACCCACTTCTATCTCTTCAACTAAAAACGGCATAAGAACCGAATTATATCTCATTTTGGCTTGTAAGTAAACCTGGGTTGGTTTATTGTTTGCCCCATATAGAACATTCAAAAGTTAATGAGGCGGAAATGAGTTCCAAAGAGAAATATTACCGAATTAACGGTGGCAAACCCTTAAATGGTGAAATAAGCGTGTCTGGCGCAAAAAACGCAATAACTAAACAACTTGTGGCTTCCGTGCTTACTTCGGAACCGTGTATATTTCATAACGTTCCAAAAATAAGTGAAGTAGAAACAGTGTTGAATATACTTACTGAAATCGGCACATCTTATGAATGGTTAAGTCGATCTACACTAAAGGTTCGGACTAACAAGATAATTAATACGCGCATTAGCCAAGATTTCCAGCATTACAATAGGATACCCATTCTACTCATAGGTCCACTACTGCACCGCGCCGGCAGAGCGCATGTTCCCATACCGGGTGGCTGTAAGATTGGTTCGCGACCGGTTGATTTTCACATAAATGCGCTAAAAAGCATGGGTGCAAACATAGATTCCAATGAACAGTATTACGAAGCATCTAGTAATTCTCCCTCCGGCTTTGGACTTGAAATACCTCATGCAAAAGGCAACGGCCCCAATCTGGTTCATATTAATCTACCTTATCCCAGCGTAGGAGCCACCGAAAATATTATCTTGAGTGCAGTTCTTGCACAGGGCACCACCGTTATATCAAATGCGGCTACCGAACCAGAAATTTGGGACACAATATCGTTTCTTAAAAAAATGGGGGCGAAAATAATCAAGGAAGGCGAACGAAACATCGCTGTATCCGGAGTTGCTTCTTTGCGTGGCGCAGAACACCATACTATTCCCGATAGAATAGAGACCGCATCATTTGCATCACTGGCCATTGCCACAAACGGACGTATTTTTATTAAAAATGCTGTAGAGGATGACCTGATTTCTTTCTTAAAAGTGTTCCGTTCTATTGGAGGAGGTTATGAACCTTATGCTGATGGCATGATGTTTTTCAGAAGTTCAAAAAACATACAGCCCATACACATTGAAACTGATGTACATCCGGGATTCATGACAGACTGGCAACAACCGATGGCCGTTGCTCTTACCAAGGCCGAAGGACTTTCTGTAATACATGATACCGTGTATGAAAATCGTTTTGGGTACACAGAGTCACTAAAAAAAATGGGGGCGGATATAGACTTAGCACCTTTTTGCCTAGGAACGCCGTGCCGTTTCCAGAGCAAAAGACATCTGCACAGCTGTGTAATCAAAGGTCCGAGTAAATTCTCAGGATCAATAATTAACATACCGGATCTGAGAGCCGGGTTCGCATATGTTATTGCCGCCTTAATTTCCGATGGTGAAAGCACAGTAACTGGTATTGAATATTTGGAAAGAGGCTATGCCCATGTTCCTGAGAAACTGAGAACTCTCGGCGCCCAGATTGATATAGGTACAAATTAATTAAAACCGCCAAAATGAGCTTTTTTTGACGCAACAGTGACATTATAGTAAAATAATCCGCATGGTGGCCATAGCTTAGCGGTAAAGCACTGCTCTGTGGCAGCAGGGACCGAGGGTTCGAATCCCTCTGGCCACCCAAGCGAGACAAAAGTTTGGCTCGTGTAGGGATTCGAACACCGGAGCGATGTTCCGAGAGCATTGAGCTAGTCGGAACCGCGAGGTGGTGGCTAGACCGAGCTGCCGGAAGGCGACGAGAGTCAAAGCCGAATCCCTCTGGCCACCCACATCGACGATACCATTCATTGGACAAAATATCACCAGTGTGCTATTTTCTTTTTGGTTTTTTAAAAAAAGATGATTCGAGATTACCAAGCTGGGCCATAATTCTTTTCACAGACGTGAGAACAGAAGGACAAGAAGACACCCCCGTAGAATATTCACATACCCCACTACATCAGTAGTGGTTTTTTATTAAACAAAGTGCTATTATATTGGTAATGGGATTTTTAGAAACGCTAATCATCGTATTTATTGCCCTATTCCTGCTCGGGCTAGTTATAAGCCTCACCATCTGGCTCATGTGGCTGTTCTTGATAGTAGCCATAGTTTTATTTATTATAAAACTAGTCAAAAAGTTCATAAAAAAGATACATTCTCAAAAATAGTTATCCTCGTCTCTGAGTTTAGTTGGTATTGACAATTTATAAATATCTGCTAAAATTTAAAAAGATATTCACAAGAGGAGTCTTTGTGTTAATAAATTTTTTGCTACTTGTAATTTTTACGTTGTGGGTCCTGGGAGGCATCGCCGCATATGTCATGATGTGGCACTGTGATACAGCTACGAATGCAAAACTGTGTTATGGTAAGTTTTACGTTTTGGATGCACCAAAAATAAGCTTCTTTTTGCTTATTATATTAGGACCAATAAGCATTCTCATTGGGTGTTCCTCATTGTGTTTCTGGCGTCGCTACACTGAAAACCTCAGAAGACAACTTCAACCAGATATCGATTCCTAGCGGCTAAGCCGCTTTTTTGTTTTAAATTTTACTTTTTGTTTTTTGAGTACTAAAATAGGCACATGAAATTAATTGAGTCTCTAATAATTATTTTCCTTGGTTTTTTCTTTATTAGGATTAGCCATAACTTTAATCCTCTGGCTTATATGGCTGTTCTTGATAGTTGCAATAATTTTGTTTTTGGTTAAACTAGCGAGCAAGTTGCTTAAAAAGTGGCAATCCAAAAGATAGTCATATTAAACCAAAAAAGGAGTCATTATTTGGCACCAACCATAACATTAGTCTTATTCATTATAATCATTTTGTGGAGCAAGATTAGTCTCTGGCCAGATATAATAATTATCATGGAACTCAACAAAGAGGCAGCGCAAGGCAATCCAAGACCGGAAGATCTCAAAAATGCTTACATTTCACTAATAGGCAAGCTTGCGACTCCAATTGCCGCAGCAGTGCTATTCACTTCTGCTTATTTTATGCTCAAAAAGTATTGAAAAGTTAAACGCGCATTGAAAGCGTGTTTTTTTTATTCTAGAATTATCTTATGACTCATTCGGACATACGTCAAAAATTCCTAAAGTTTTTCGAGAAGCGTGGACACAAAATTGTGCCATCAAGCTCCCTGCTTCCGACAGATCCGTCGGTTCTTTTTACGACCGCCGGCATGCAACAATTCAAGCCTTATTATACCGGCGAAGCTGATCCAATTAAGGATTTCGGCTCTCTAAATACCGTCACAATTCAAAAATGCATTCGTACTTCTGATATTGATGAGGTTGGGGACGAATCACATCTGACTTTTTTTGAAATGTTGGGTAATTTTTCTTTTGGAGGCGCCTCGACAAAACTCAGCACAAGCTATTGGAAAAAAGAGGCGATTGAATACGCGCATGAATTTATCACTCAAGAAATTAAACTTGAAATTTCTTACGTAACCGTATTTGAGGGATCTTCCGCCGTACCCAAAGATGAGGAATCTAAAAAAATATGGCAGTCACTTGGCATAACTGATGTTCGGGAAGAGGGAATGGAAGATGTTTTTTGGGGACCAACTGGCAACTCCGGACCTTGTGGTCCAACAACTGAAATATACTGCAAAAATGGGAATGGGAAGGATGTGGAGATATGGAATATCGTATTCAACGAATTCTTTTGCGATGGCTCAAGAGATAAGCTATTAAAAGGTGAGGCCAAACTGAAACCATCTGAACAAAAAGGCATAGATACCGGCATGGGGCTTGAGAGACTGACCATGATAGTCCAGGAAAAAAAGAACATATTCGAAACTGATCTTTTTGAGCCAACAACATCTAACTTACCGACAAGCTTGTCTGAAAGACAAAAAAGAATCGTATCTGACCATTTAAGAGCTTCAGTGTTTTTAATTGCAGACGGCATACAACCATCAAACAAAGATCAAGGTTATGTTTTAAGAAGATTAATGCGCAGAGTCTTGGCATTTGGTATATTTGACATCCAACCGATTATCGATGTATACGGCGATCATTATTCTGACCTTACTACTAAAAAAGATGAAATTATTTTAACGCTTAGAGAGGAGTACGAAAGATTTAAAAAAACTCTTGATAAGGCTAGAAAAGAGTTGGGTACAATCCGCGAAGTTGATGCAAAAGAAGCATTTAGATTGTATGAGAGTTTTGGCATGCCTTTTGAGGTAATCAAGGACACTGAACCAGAAAAAACAAAAAAACTAACCCGTGAGGACTTTGACGAGGAATTTAAAAAACATCAATCAAAATCTCGAGAAGGTTCCGAGAAAAAATTTGGCGGGCATGGATTAATACTCGATACCGGCGAACTAAAAGCAGGCAACGAAGAAGAACTGGTAAAGGTCACGCGTCTACATACAGCCACACACTTGCTACACGCCTCATTGCGTATGGTTTTGGGTGATGATGTCCATCAGGCAGGATCAGACATTACCGCTGAAAGATTACGGTTTGATTTCACATTTCCACGCAAGGTCACCCCGGAAGAAATTAAACAAGTTGAAGAATTGGTAAATGAAGCTATTAAAAAAAACTACGAGGTAAACAAAAAAGAAATGCCATATGAGGAGGCGATAAAAACGGGTGCTCTGGCATTTTTCAAACTCAAATACCCCAATAGTGTAAAGGTTTACACTATTGGCCCTGAGCCAGCCGAAGGGCAACCATTTTCCAAAGAATTGTGTGGCGGACCACACGTAAACCACACCGGGGAAATAGGCACGTTTAAAATAGCAAAAGAAGAAGCCGTCTCCGCTGGCACTAGAAGAATACGAGCCACAGTTGAATTATGATTTTCTACGTTGACACTGATAGTATAATAAGCTATAATGTGCAGGTTAGCCTTTTTCTTTAAAAATAGGAGTTCAGAGTGGGAATCCTAAGTAACGGAGTAAAACAATATAATCAATTAAACCCGACAATGAAGCTCGTGGTATTCATTCTTCTGGCTATAGCCATTTTATTTGTTTTATCTCTACTAAGTTTGGTAATTTCTGTTATCAAGATACTTTTCTGGCCGGTTGTGATTATCGCTGGATGCATAATGCTATATAAAATTTTAAAAAGTTGACCCGAATTAGGGTCTTTTATTTTTAGTGGATATTTTTATAGAATTCTATGCTATAATTAACAATAACAGTGTCTAAAACAAACATCATACATATACAGAAGAACGATGACTTCAGAGAGGTTTTTGATGCACTTAAGAACACCGAAGCACAAGAAATAATTTTTATATTCCCGAATAACTCAAACTTTGCCAAAAAAGAGCAAAATTTTTCATCAATAAAAACTGAGGCTGACTCGACCAATAAAAAAATAAGCATCATGACCAGCGATCCATCTGTTGTGAAATTTGCCTCAACTTATGGTTTCAGCGTACTCGAACAGCATGTGACCAAGAAACGAGAAACTACAAAAACGATGGAAACTAGACCAGCGGAAGAATATTCCGAGCCTGATGTTAGGCTTGCTGCCGCAAAAACATCAGCGCCGGCCAAGATCCTAAGAGATATAATAAGACCAGAAAGTGACCGACCAATAAAAATAAAGACTGAAAAATCTTCTGATTTTAAAATTGAGGTTAAGACTGACATTGAAGAATCAGATAACGATATAGCCAAAATTTGGGCCAGCCAAAAAGATGAACCCCCAAAAATTAAAAACATATTTAATAACCGTGCCAAATTCACCTCACTTAAGTCACCGTTTAAAACTAGGAGAGGACCTATAATATTTTTTACGTTAGTGGTATTGGTCTTGTTGCTGATACTGTATACCACACTCGGCAGCGCACGTGTTGTTATAAAACCACAAAAAGAAACACTCGATTTTAAGATGAACATTTCTGCATCAAGCACTGCAACCGAAGTTAGTTTAGATTTTAACCGAATCCCTGGACAAAAATTTGCTTATAAAGATAAGGAAAGTTCTACATTCCCAGCTACAGGCCAAAAAAATGTAGTTCAAAAGGCAAGCGGCAAGATAACGATATACAACAAAGGCACGTCTCCACAAAGACTGGTCGCCACCACAAGATTTCAGACAAACTCGGGTTTAATTTACAGAATTCCACAAACGATAGAAGTTCCAGCTGCCAAGAGAACAGGAGACAACACAATGGAAGGAAGCATAGAATCTATCGTCTATGCCGATAAAGCAGGTGATGAGTACAATATAGCTCCTTCCAATTTTACAATTCCCGGGTTTGAGGGTTCTCCAAAATCCAACGATTTCTACGCAAAATCTACACAACCCATGACAGGAGGTATAGTAGGTCCTTCAAAAATTGTAACCGAGGAGGATTTTATTAAGGCGCAGGAAGATCTTACAAACAAGTTAAAGGAAAAGATAATTAAAGGAATAAAAAATCAGGCAGGAGATTTAAAAATTATTGATTCTATTCAATTGATAATAGATCCGCCTTCCACAAATGTTAAGTCAGGTGAAGCCGCCGAAAATCTTAACATGACAATTAACGGATCTGGTGTAACGATAGCATTCCGAGAATCTGATGTCTTAAGACTCATACGTCACAAAATAGAAGGCGATGGCACGCTAGAACTGTCAGAAAGAAATTTGACGATAATATATTCTGAGCCGAAGAACAACCAAGACAACTCAGCAATGAACGTTGATGCACATATAACTGGCGGCGCTGTTCTCAATATTGATTCGGAAAATATCAAGAAGGAGATTCAGGGCATGAATGAAGAATCAATCCGTTCCTATTTCCAAAACATAAAAGAAATAGAATCAACAAAGGTGATACTTTCTCCATTTTGGGTAAGCAGTATCCCCAAAGACTTATCAAAAATCAAAATAATAATTGAGAAAGAATAGCCAATTTGACAGTGTTTATCTATTTTGCTAAGATTACGGGCAATGGAAGAAGGTGAAGGATCGGCCTGATTTCCAACAGAAATCTGGTTTTTTTGTTAAATAGGCCATGATAAAAAGGTAAAAACAGCTTGAAGAGAATTTAATGAGTAACAACGAACAAAAATTAAAAGAAGATGGGACAGTAATAGAAGCGCTACCGGATACAAAATTTAAGGTCCAGCTTGTTGACGGAAGAGAAATTTTAGCCTATTTATCAGGTAAGATGAGAATGAATTATATAAAGGTCATTGTTGGTGATAAGGTGACCCTGGAGTTGAGCCCGGATGGTACAAAAGGAAGAATAGTTTTCAGAAGATAGTATAGATCTTCTACGCCAAGGCTTCGGAGATGCATTGCACTTCGTAGTTTATGCTAGTAGAAGCGAAAAATTGAAAGTACGTGCTTCAGTAAAAAAAATGTGTAACAAATGTAAACTAGTTCGCCGCAAGGGGAGGCTTTACTGCATTTGTTCTAATCCCAAGCACAAACAGAGACAAGGTTAAATTTAATATAGATTGCGGCTGATGGTTTATATGCGCTGGCTGGCACCGAACTGCCACGACAGGTAAACCAGCGGCCACGGGTCAATTTATGCCTAGAATAGCTGGAATTAATATTCCTGAAAACAAAAAAATAGAATTTGCATTGCCATACATTTATGGGGTGGGGCCAACAAATAGCAGGGTAATTTTAAAGTCAGCTAACGTACCTAATGACAAGCTTGCTAAGGACCTTACGGCTGAAGAAATAAACAGAATCCAAGGTGTACTAGATCACAACTACAAAGTAGAAGGTGATCTTCGCAGAGAAGTCTCAGAAAATATTAAAAGACTAAAAGAGGTAGGCTCATGGCGTGGAGTTAGGCACATGAGACGTTTGCCCATACACGGTAGAACCAAGACCAATTCTCGTACTCTTAGGGGAAATATTAGAAGAACAGCTGGTTCAGGGAGAAAACCGTCGGCACAGAAAACATAGAAAATGACAACATCTAGTTTCTGGATATTCCATTGTGGAGTTTCTAGTTACTAGTAATTGTTCTAGACATTTTGGGTCAAAAAAAATTAGCTACAACTGAAGGTGACAACGTTACAGCTCCAAAGAAGACTGATGTTGTTGCACCCAAAAAATCAATTAAGAAACAGATCCTGAGAGGTACAGTATACATATCCTCATCTTATAATAACACCCTGATATCAGTAGCAGACCCCAACGGCAATGTATTTGCTTTTTCTTCTTCTGGAATGATGGGCTTTAAGGGAGCACGCAAGTCCACACCATATGCGGCTACAATTGTGGGTAAAGATGCCATTGAAAAGGCCAAGAAGTTTGGTTTCCAGGAGGCAAAAATATGTGTTAGAGGAATAGGCCCAGGAAGAGAAGCGGCAATAAGAGGCATAGCTGCGAGCGGTATAAATGTTGTTTCAATCATAGACGCAACGCCCATGGCTCACAATGGAGTCCGGCCTAAAAAACCACGAAGAATATAAAAATTCATTAAGCAGAGGCTAGAAAATAGAGAAACAAAGATCTGGTTTCTAACTTCTGTTTAATAGTTTTACTAGTAAATTGGCACGTTATACAGGACCAAGAGAAAAAATAGAACGAAGACTTGGCGCAAAGCTCTTCTTAAAGGGCGAGCGTTCACTTTCTCCTAAATCAGCCACAGTTAAGCGCATGTATCCACCAGGTGTTCACGGCAAAAGTTTCAGGAGGAGATCCTCTGAGTTCGGCCAACAACTTCAGTCAAAACAGAGAATAAGACATACTTATAGAATAATGGAAAAGCAGTTTGAGAACATGGTCCAAGATGCCATGAAATCAAGAAAAGAAACCGGTGAGGCGTTAGCAAGAAAATTAGAAAAACGACTGGACAATGTTGTTTATAGAGGCGGATTGGCCCAATCAAGAGATCAAGCAAGACAACTCGTAAACCACGGACATATTATGGTAAATGGACGCAGAGTTGATATCGCATCCTTTGAGGTAAGCACCGGAGATGTAATAAAAGTAAGAGAAAGTAGCATGAAATCCACCTATTTTTCAAATAATGTTCAACAGTGGATTAAGAAATATGAATCCCCAAAATGGATTACGGTAGATAAAGATAGCTTACTTATTAAAGTGGGGGGAGTACCGACAATGCAAGACAGCGGGATTGAGGCCAAAGACATGCAATCCTTAATTGAATATTATTCACGTTAAAATATACAGTTAGAACTTCGGCGTTAGACCTTAGAATTAACTAAGTCCTAATAACTAAGTCCTAATCGATAAGAATATGATCCAGCTACCAACAGAGCCCAAAATAATTTCCAAAACCGGCAACAAGGCAGTTTTTGAGATCGAACCACTATACCCTGGATATGGCATGACGATAGGAAACACTCTTAGAAGAGTATTGATATCATCTCTGGACGGAGCGGCTATAACATCGATACGAATTAAGGGTGTAGAACATGAATTTTCTGCAGCATCAGGGGTTTTGGAAGATGTAATCCAGATTATGTTGAACATTAAAGGCGTTAGGTTTAGGGTCTTTAAAGATGAGCCTGTAATGCTCAAGCTTCACCACAAGGGCCAAGGAGAGGTAACAGCAGGCGATATAGAAGCGAGCGCAGATGCAGAAGTCATCAACAAAGATGCACACATAGCGACCGTAACAGACAAGAAGGGTGAGTTTGAAATGGAACTCACTGTGGAAAAGGGAGTCGGTTATGTTCCAGCTGATCAGATAAAAAAAGAAAAGCTCAGTGTTGGAGAAATAGCAGTGGATGGTATATTCACACCAGTGAGGAACGTCAACTTTACTGTTGAGAATATCCGAGTAGGGCAAAGAACTGATTACAACAAGGTCTTACTTGACGTAGAAACGGATGGCAGTGTTAGTCCTGAAGAAGCCCTAGCAAAAGCCGCACAGATTTTAATAGATCATTTTAATATAATAACTAAAATTGAATTACCGCCAGCGGAAAGCGATACTGTCAAAATTAAAAAAGCCAAAAAAAAGAAAGCTGAATAGGCTATAAACATAAAACATGCTTCATCAAATTGACGCAACAAATCAATCACTCGGAAGGCTTGCAAGCAGAATTGCTGTGATTTTACGTGGCAAAACTTCACCTAAGTATCGCCCCAATGAGCTCCCGGATGACAAAGTAATAGTTAGCAATATAGATAAGATTAAATACACAGGCAAAAAGCTTGAACAAAAAAAATATTACCACTATTCTGGCTACCCAGGAGGCATGAAAACTAGAAAACTCAAAGATGTTATTGCTTCTAATCCCAAGAAGGTTTTAAATTCAGCAGTATACAAGATGCTCGCCCCCAACAGACTAAGAAGCAAAATAATGAAAAATTTAGAAATTAAATAAATGAATCACGGCAAAAAAAATAGAAAATTTGGCAGAGAAACAAAACAACGCAAGGAATTGATGCGTGATTTAGCTCGAGCATTAATAACAAGCGGCAAGATAAAGACCACTCAGGCAAAAGCCAAGAGTCTTAGGCCGTATATAGAGAAATTAGTTACCAAGGCCCGAATAAATACTTTACATTCAACTAAATTATTGATATCAGAAGTAGGCAAGACTTATGCCAAAAAATTAACCAGCGAAGCCACCGAAAAATTTAGCCAAAGACCCGGTGGATATACAAGAATAATCAATTTACCCCCACGCATAAGTGACGGTTCTAAGATGGCAGTAATAGAGTTTGTGAGTTAGTACAAAAATTATTATGGTACCAGCAAAATCAACAACTAAAAAAACAAAAGAAAAAAAGGTTGTGGCCAAAGCAGAGCCTGTTTTAGTTGAAGAGTCGGTTACAATCGCAGAAGACACAGATGCGATGAATGCTTTACCGCTCAAACCACAGGGGCCAGAAAAGTACTTTGAGGCGGTCGGCAGACGCAAAGAGGCTACTGCTAGGGTTAGAGTTTTAACCAAAAAATCGACAGACGCACAAGTGTCTGAAGACAAGGCCATAATAACAGTCAACGGTAAACCTTATTACGAATACTTTAAAACAATCCCGTTGCAAAACATAGTTGAGTCTCCATTAAAGAAACTTAAATCAATAAACCGATTCAAGGCTACTGTTGTTTCCTCAGGTGGTGGCATACACGGTCAGGCTGATGCCATAAAGGTCGGGCTAAGTAGAGCTCTTGTATTGTTTGATGCTAACTTTGCCAAAAAACTCAGAAAAGCGGGATTCCTCACAAGAGACTCCCGAGCTAAAGAACGTCGCAAGTACGGTCTCAAAAAGGCAAGAAAAGCACCACAATGGGCGAAAAGATAGGAGAGAACCCTCTGACAATAATAAAACCCGCTATAGGCGGGTTTTATTATTGTCAGAGGGTCACATCAACTTTTTAAATTGCGAGTTTAAACAAATTATTACCCTCGAACTTAAAAATGAAGCCAAGCTCCTTATCATAGTAAAAAGGACCGTCAAGATCAGTTATTTCAAAAATATTAACCCCGTCTCGGCTATCAATTTCTACCATTTTCAAAATTCCGCCAACACTTACGAGCAAGTGTTCAGAATCTTTGTACCATTGAATATCGCTTATTTTTTGACTAGAGCGCATTACAAATTTCTTATCTCCAACTACGTGATAGGGCTGGAAATTAGAGTCTTTCGACCACTCAGCCCAAATTTCATAATCATAGAAAATGGCATTTTTAGATTTATCAGGAGAAGTTACAAGCCTCGGCATAGTTGAACCAGTAGGCACGGCCACCTGTTTATTTTTATCAGCTGAGACTATACTGGTTACAGATTCCTTCTGGCCGGTTTTTAGATTTATATAGTCTAATTTTTGTTTATTGCCTACCGTGCTCCCAATAACGGCTACTCCATTTTCTGGATCAAATTCCCTTAAGGAAACTTTAGTCATTGAACTGGAAGCTACTAATTCTTCATTAAAAACTTCAGGAACTAAAAACACTTTTGGGAAACTTGATAAAAAACCTGCCTCTACCTTTATCAATTTCTCCCAAGACTGATATCCTTCTTTCTCTACACGAACCTTGTACGTGCGTGGCAAAAGCCGACCCCTTGAAAAAGAATTACTTAAAAAAGAAGTGCTTCCGGCCAATTTTTCATTTATATAAACCTCGAAATCAACATTGGATTTTATCTCAATCGATCCAGTTTTAAGAATTTTTCGCTGAACAAAATCATATTGATAACCCAAAGCAAAAAATACGGCGCTGCAACCGATTACAAAAAAAAGGAATACTGCCACAAAAAAAAGATATCTCTTAGTCTTCTTGGTCATTGGATAGTATTATATATCAAATTAAACATATTGTAAACCTTGATAAAATGCTTAAAGACTCTATTATTTTTGTTTAACCTTAGGCTTCATGATGATATTTTATAAATCTTGTAAAAGATCATCTTGAAGAAATTAATTAACTTTGTTTGTAAAGAAAATAGGCATAGATCTAGGGACAACCAACACACTAGTTTTTGTTCCTGGCAAAGGACTTGTAATAAACGAGCCCTCTGTTGTTGCCATATCCATAATAGACAACAAGATAATTGCTGTAGGCAATGCTGCCAAAGATATGATCGGACGCGCACCTGACAGTATAATAGTATCTAGGCCTCTAAAGGACGGGGTAATAGCTGATTATCGTATAACTGAGGCCATGTTGAAATATTTTATCAATAAGGCTGTGGGGCGTTTTGGAATCTACAAACCTGAGATACTGATATCAGTTCCGGCTGGTGTGACATCCACTGAACGCAGAGCAGTAATTGAAGCGACAATCAACGCCGGAGCCAAGGCAGCCTATCTAGTAAAAGAGCCCGTGCTTGCCGCCATAGGCGCTAAAATTCCAATCAACAGTCCAATGGGTAATTTGATATTGAACATCGGTGGCGGCACATCAGATGTTGCTGTAATTAGTTTGGGGGGCATTGTAAGCTGGTCATCCGCTCGTGTCGGTGGCAATAAGATAGATCAGGCCATAGTAGAATATGTTAAGAAAAAACATGGTCTTGCCATAGGAGAGCGCACAGCTGAATTAATCAAGATAGCCATTGGAAACGCTGTCAAACAAACCAACGAAGAAAAAATAAATATACGCGGAAGAGACCTGACAACCGGCTATCCTAAAACCATAGAATTATCATCTAATGAGATAACCGAATCAATGCAAGAACAACTGAGAGAAATAGTCCAGACTGTTAAAAACGTCCTTCAAGAAACTCCACCCGAACTCTGCTCGGACATAATGGATCGGGGCATAGTCATATCCGGTGGTGGAGCACTACTCAAAAACATAGACATCCTAATTACCAGGATTACTGGTGTTTCGGCACGAATAGCTGATGATCCGCTTTTGTGTGTCGCGAAGGGAACAGGCATTGTATTGGATAATTTGGAGGTGTATAAAAAGAATATAATGGCAAAGAGGTAAATTTAAAGCCAAACATGGGCTTAAGCCCGGTTAAGATAAGGGCCAAAGATGCAATAATTATGGTGAACGGACCGGTCACCAAAGATATTACAAGCACATGCCAACGCTCAACAACATTCAGTCTCTCTGGTCTTTGTTTAGAAACACAGTAACTGATCCAGGCCCAAGTAAGTATCCCGGAAAATAACCAAGCAACAACCTTAAGTACAGGGGTAAGACTATCCATAAATAACTCCTATTTCTTAAAAACCAACTATTACTAATCTAACAAATATTTAAACAATTGTCAATATTTGATCACAACCCCAAAATTGCATTAATTCATGATTGGCTTTTAGGTATGGGTGGAGCAGAAAAAACACTTAAGGCTCTGCATGACGTGTTCCCATCAGCCCCGATTTATACTCTTTTTCATAATCCAGAATTTACAAATAAGTTCATTCCGGGTGCTGAAATCAGACCAAGCTTTTTACAAAAACCTTACTCTATTTTTAATAAACACAAAATACTTACCCCGCTCATGCCGTCAGCAATTGAGTCATTTGATCTTGGAGAATTTGATCTGGTTATTTCTTCATCCGTTGCGTTCTCGAAGGGATTGATACTTAAACCAAAAACCAAACACATATGTTATTGTTATAGTCCCACAAGACAGCTATGGGACTGGCATGCCGAATATAAAACAGAATCAGGCAAAAGCCCAAAATGGACAACTTCTCTGGTGCAGCATTTTTTGAGAATTTGGGATCGCCACGCATCAACCAGAGTAGACGATTTTATTTCTATCTCAGAAAATGTCCATCAAAGAATTAAAAAGTATTATGATAGAAACTCGACTGTGATCTATCCTCCGGTATGCCAGCCGATTTTAAATATAAACACTAAAAGCAAAACATCAGATACAAAATACTTCCTTATAGTCAGTCGCCTGTACAAACACAAAAATGTCGACACAGCAGTTAAGGCATTTAATAAACTGGGCTGGCCGCTTGTCATAATAGGGGACGGTCCTGAATATAAAAATCTCAAAAAAATGGCTGGCACCAACGTAAAGTTTCTGGGTTATCAGCCAGACAATGTAGTCTACGAACACTATGCCAATTCGCTTGCCTTCATAATGCCGCAAGAGGAAGATTTTGGTATTACGCCGATTGAGTCTATGGGTTACGGCAAACCCGTACTGGCATTAGGCCATGGCGGAGCGTTAGAATATATACAGCCAGGAATAAATGGTGAATTATTTGAATATCCAACAGAAGAGATTTTGGCTGATGGAGTAAGGCGACTGAAGGAAAACATAAATAAGTCGTTATACGATACCGAAAAAATAAAAGAAACCGCAAAGCGGTTTTCTGAAGAAAGGTTCAGGTCGGAAATTATTACTTTTTTAGAAGGCCTTCTAACCTAAGTCTAAATCTTGCTATATCTGGCAATGAGCCATGCAAGAATATGATTGTTACAAATATAAACCAAATAAATGGCCAAAGAATAGTCCACAGAAGAGTTTCGGCTAAACCGAGACCCTTGCCGTCAATTTCATGGTAAACGTGATTTAAAAAAAGCACTGTTATAAAGCCGATACCTAACCACAACAACAAACCCACATGCCTCCTCTTGTTTCAATAATAATAGTCCAGTACAACAACTCCGAAGATACAATTCGGTGCCTTGAATCTGTTAAAGAACTGGACTATGCCAACTTTGAAGTTATTATAATAGACAATTCTATAGAAGTCAATCACAAAAATAATCTTCAGGCTTTCGTGTCAAAAAATTTATCAAAAGCAATATTTAAAATACGGGACACAACGCACAATACAGGTTATGCCGGTGGCAACAATATAGGCATGCACGAGGCATTAGAGCAAAACACTGACTACGTGTTTATATTGAATCCCGATACAACAATTGAAAAAAATAGTCTTTCCGACATGATAACCCTGGCCGAATCTGATCCCAAAATAGGCATAGTGGGGGCCAACATCGATGAAGGAAATAGAAAAATTAATTGCGGCAAAATTGAGTGGTTAAAACCGGAATTAAAACACGAGCAAAAAACAAAACATTACTACATTGCAGGCGCAGCCATGCTGATAAAAAAAGAGGTGGTAAAAAAAATAGGCATGCTGGACGAAAGGTATTTTTTGTATTTTGAGGATGCGGATTTTTGCACGAGAGCAGTCAGAAAAGGCTTTAAACTCGCGATAGCCAACCGTGCCATAGTTAGCCATTCCGTATCATCATCCACAAGCAAAATGGGTTCTGCAAAACTACTCCATTATCACTACCGAAACGCTCATTTATTTAACGCCAAAAATGGCCCATGGTATATAAAATTATCCTTGCCGTTTTGGTCAATTTTTATTATATTTAAACAGCTGCTAAAAATAGTTTTTGCACCGCAAAAGCGTCAAATATCAAAAGCAATATTGGCCGGGGTTTGTGATTTCTATAAGGGCAAGTTCGGCCAGATTAGTACCTAACTAACTCATTTGCTACCATGTTAAACGTCGGCATCGAGTGCGAATCAATCGAAGGCCCGGAAAGCTGGGGAGTCGGTAGGGTCGTAAAAAAAATACTAGAAAACATAGCCTCGCAACCAGAACTTGCCCAAGAGTTCAAATTTTTTTTATTTTTTAAATCACATATACCAGAACTACCATTTCTAAATAATTCAATCTTTGTAAAAAAAATAATAGGCACCAAATCATTCAGCCTATACTATTATCTGTTGTTGCCTATCAAGCTTTGGTTTCAAAAAAACGATATCATGTTCTTCCCAAACTATATGCTCCCAATTTTATTCAAGGGCAAATCATTGGTAGTTCTAACTGAGGATATATATTACGAGATAAATTCCGGCACATTACCGTTTAGGTACAAAATGGCTTACCAAATATTCTCCGGATGGTGGGCCACCAATCACGCAACCAAGGTTATGACCATATCAGAAACATCCAAAAAAGAGGTCGCGAGATTATTTAAGATAGATCCTGAAAGAATTTTTGTTAATACCCTTGGAATTGACCCTCCACAGAAACCCACCACAAACAACCAAGCCTTACCCAATAACTATATTTTGTATGTCGGCCAAGCATTCCCGCGCCGCCGCCTCAAAGAAACAATGCTAGCTTTCGAAATCATTGCCTCAGAACAAAGTGACTTACAACTTATAGCCATAGGCAAAGATAAATATACCCCGCCAATTTTGGAAAAATTGTCTCAAGACATAAATAGACGACTGGGCCGAGAGGCGATAATATATAGAGATTACGTGGGAGAGGACGAGCTGCACGTTCTGTACACAAAAGCAAGGCTGCTAATATATGTTTCGTCAAAAGAAGCATTTGGCCTGCCACCACTCGAGGCCCTCAGCTATGGAATACCGCCAGTAGTCGCGGATTCGGAATTAAACAATGAAATTTATGAAGGCAACGCCTTTCTAGTCAGAGATCCGGAAAGTCCAGAATCAATTGCCGGAACAATAAAAAAAGCACTAAATGATGAGTCAATGCGCCAAGAAATAATCGCAAACGCTCCCGGCATACTTGAAAAATATACCTGGCAAAAACACACTGAAATGTTCTTGAAAATTATAAGACAAAAAAACTTATAAAAAAGCCGAGCAAAGCTCGACTACTGGACTACGCTTTTTAAAACCACGTCTACGATGGCCTTACGCAAACCGAACTCGCATATAAAACCGATAACAATAGAAGCTCCAGCAAGACTCAGGAGTGTAAGTGGACGAATCATTGTTTTATCATCTTTCACGTAAGTCAAAATATCCTCTAACATAAAAAAGATAACAAAAGACAAAAGACCGATGCCTAATCCAAACATATTTATTCTCTCCAAAATTGTTAATAAATCCTAATAATATGATAGCAAGAAAATTAAATTATGTCAATATAACATTCGCGGCCCACATGGCCGTTTTTGGATTAGTTATATTTGGAATTTTACCACGCTCAGTTGTGCCTTACTGGACAATATTACTGGCAATTTTTGCACTGTGGACTCCGTTAGAAGATTCGATTGCATTCTTTGTTCGTTCGATTCCTTTTTTCATAGCCATACCAATCACAACAGAGTTCGATTCTTTCAACATGTGGCGAATTATGTCTGGGTTAATTTTCTTAAAATGGGCTTGGATAAATAGGAAAGAATATAGACGATGCCTAAATTTTAAAAAATTATATCAAAATCGGGTAGCCATCTTACTATTTGCCCTGCTTGGGCTTTCCATATTATCAATTGCCCAAGCCGAGAGCTTTGGTTTAGCGGTCAAGAGGATCTTATATTTCATTAACCTGTCTCTGATTGGAATTGTTATCTATAACCTCACAAGAAAGAATGCCGGTTTTTCTGAGCGTCTTATTAAAAACATTGCCGTCCCGACAATTATAGTCACTCTGCTTGGCATGATCCAGTTAGCATCTGTGTACTTCATGGATATTTTTCAATTTGTTGATTTCTGGGGCGGAGTAGTCCAGCGCAATTTATTTGGCAACCTATGGGCCGATACTGCGATTAAGGCAAATACCTGGTTTGCTTATTTTGGGGATCAACTATCGCTCAGGATGTTCTCCATCTTCCCAGATTCTCACTCATTTCCGATATTCATTTTGCTTGGACTTCCAGCGGTTATGGCACTGGCCCTTGAAAGAGTGGTCAAAAAATCTCCGGAGGGGCTGCGTGCGATGTTAAAAACCAGAGCAAGTCTCTTAGTTGTTTTTGTGCCATTCATCTTCTTGGCAGCGATTTTAAGTGGAACCAGAGGCATCTGGGTCGCGGGGCTCCTAGTAACAATCATATCGATTGTTTTCATCCCATGGTTTAAGCACAGTCACACAAATGACCCCTCGCTTTTTGCCATATTCAAATACACATCCTCATACATAGTAATTTTTTTCATATTATTCGGTCTTGCTTACTATATAATGGCCACAGATCAGTTCCAGATGACAAAGGGGAATACGGCAATCCTGGGTAAAAGAGTACGCTCCACAATAGATATAAGTGAGACCTCAAACGCACGCAGGATAGAGATATGGAAAGATTCCATCAAATCCATAATAAAACACCCATTGCTAGGTGTTGGAATAGGAAATTTCCCCATTGTAGTAGATGAGGATCTTGCCAAGGCCAAGGCTGGATCATCGGCACACAATCTCTATTTACACGTTGCCGCAGAAACCGGCATCATATCACTTATAATAGCTTTATGGTTCTTGCTGACAGTTATTAAAAAAATATTATCCAATTTTATTGCCACAAATGACAACCTGACCAAAACATACTTCGCGGTAGCTATTGTTTCTATTCCATGGGTTTTGATATATTCTCTTACTGACGTAGCGCTGTTTGACGAGAGAGCATTTCTTTTTTTTGTAACGACTGTTGCCCTAACACTCGGCTGGCAAAAAACCTAATTCAATATCAAGGTTACCCACACCAGACAAAAGAACGCTTACTAATTCCATCCTTCCGGCTGCAATCAAAGAATTAATTAAAAAAAGATATTCTCCTTCGTCAAAATCAAGACCAACCACGCTCCCAAGATCAGAACGTAATTTAGAAAAATTGATCTTATAAGAGTCGGCACCATCCAATTTTTTGTTAAGGTACGCAATAACACACTCTTCAAATTCAACATAACTTAATTTCCGTCTTGCCATAAATACTCTCGGATCATATAAAAATCTTTTAATAATATATGATTTAAAACATAAAATGTCAAGTAAAATAATCTCAATTAACCTGGTGGTCTATAACGGAGAGAAGTACTTACAACACTGTTTGGAGTCGGTTTTTGAGCAAACATACGATCATGAACTGATCGAACTCAATATCTGGGATAACGCGTCCACCGACTCGACTGTCAGCATTGTCGAAAATCTAAAACCAAGGATCAATGAGTCAAAATTCAAAAAATTTAATTTTATTAAGTCGACAAAAAATTTGGGAATGTGGCCTGCCCAGGAAGAGCTGCTCACATACAGCACAGGAGAATATGTAATTGTACTCTCAGTTGATGTTATTCTAGACAAGGACTTCATAAAAAATGGAGTTGAAACTATGGAGCGAGATCAAAAAATTGGAGCATTGCAAGCAAGAGTTTATAAGTACGGCATGCTTGTAATGAACGGAGAGCCAAGGATTGAAAAGACTAACACAATAGATACTCTTGGATTTAAAATATTCAGATCAAGAAGGATAGTTAATGTAGGCCATGGCGAAAAAGACAATGAACAATTTAACATTAAAAAAGAAATTTTTGCAGTGGAGGGTGCGGTTCCATTTTTCCGCAGGCAAGCCCTAGATGACTGCCGACTTAAAACACAAGGAAATAAAATAATAGACCATGATTATTTTTGGTATGGAGATGATCTAGATCTGCCTTGGCGCATGAGGATGTTCGGCTGGAAGCAGATATACGATCCTGGGGTAATCGCCTGGCATGATAGGAAAACTACCAAGAACTTAGCCGAGGGTAAAATAAAAGAATTCATCAAGATACGCAAAACAGTGCCTCTTTTTAAAAGAAGACTGGATTGGCGCAATACCACCCTCACCATTATAAAAAATGACTTTACAGAAAATATTTTTAGTGATTTGCCACATATTTTGTGGAGACAAATAAGGCTATGGGGATATTTTTTACTTTTCGAACCGATTATGATTTTGGAAATTTTTAAGGTTGCCAGACTACTGCCTCGTATGTTAAAAAGAAGAAGAGAAATTATGAAAAAAGCTAATATTTCACCAGAAGAATTCCGCCGATGGATCCGATCCTAAACAACAATTTGAACCCAATAATCCAGAATCATACAAAAAAGCCTTGGCACAAAAGGCCGTTGTTTTATTTTTTGGTCACTGCAATATTAATAGGCTGCTATTATGGCTACCAATTTAGTCTCGCATATAACACCATATCGGTTGATAATTCTTCATGGTGGGATGGTGTGGCCAATATTTTTGACAAAAGACAAGATGAGTCAAAGCCAGATCCCTATCCAATGCCCGAAAAGGAATCTGACAGGCTCGATATTTTAATACTTGGTCTACGTGGTGAGGATAATGCCGCAATAGAAGGCGAGGGGGGACTTCTTACTGACACAATGATTATCGCCAGCATTGACGAGGTTACAAAAAAAACAGCCCTTGTATCAATTCCGCGTGATCTTTACGTAGACATTGAGATTAAGACTCCTGCCTCAAAAAATATCCGCATAAAAGGAAAGATTAATTCTGTTTACGAAAGGGGACTAGAGGGCAGCAATGGCATCGCCATCGCAAAGGAGGTTCTGTCTCGCCTCACTGGTGTTTATATAGACAAGGCTGTTGTTTTTGATTTTGATGCCTTCAATGAGATCGTTAATAATATTGGCGGAATTGATATAAGACTAGCCAAGCCATTTGAAGAAAAAAACCAATGGGGATATGAATTCTCTTTACCGGCAGGAGACAACCATCTTCAAGGCGACCAGGCTCTTTATTATGTACGCTCTAGATATTCCACAAGTGACTTCGACCGAGCTAGACGCCAGCAAGAGGTCATAGCGGCCATAAAAACCAAGGCGCTTTCTCTTGGTTTCCTATCTAACCCGAACAAGGTAACTGGGCTACTGTCTGATCTTAAAAACCACATAAGAACCGACTTCCAACTTTGGGACATAAAGGATATGGTGACTCTTGCAAGTGGATTCGGAGGCAAAACGGGAACCAAAAATTACGTTATAACCACGGACAACCTTGTCTATGAAACCAAAACCGAAAAAGGTGAATACATCTTACTGCCCAAGGAGGGAAACTATGACGCAATACAAAAGTTATTATCAGAAATTTTAATAAATTAAAAAGGACCCCACAATGGACCCCCTGTCATTTAATAAATCATATTAGCTAGGTATGACGCTAAGTTTGCATCAAAAACCTTTGACCAAGTAGAATTCTCAAATACTATTTCGGCCCTTAAAAAACCTAGCTCCTATTTATAAATAACTAAACAATACAATAACAAAATATGAAAGATCTATCAATAATAATAGTGCACCACCAGACACCGGAGCTTTTGAAGCTTTGTTTGGATTCACTCACAAAAACTACATCTGAAATCGACCGCGAGATTATCGTCATCGACTCGACGATATCCCACAAAGCCAGGGACATAATAAAATCTAACTTTTCTGGAGTTGTGTACCTACCCTTTAAGGGAAACCTCGGTTATTCTAGGGGCGTAAATGAGGGCGTTAAGCACTCTAAAGGACAATATATTCTTGTTGTTAATCCTGATGTCATAGTTACAGAGGGCTCAATAGGCAAAATGCTCCAATATATCCAGGAACATGAGGACATAGGAATGTTGGGACCACAAATACTCAATTTCAATGGAACACATCAGAGAACTTTTTTCAGCTACTACAAGCCATCAACGGTGTTGGCCAGAAGAACATTTTTGGGTCGTCTTAAAAGATTTAAAAAAGAAATAAATAATTTCCTAATGACAGATGCTGATTACACCCAAATTCAAACACCAGACTGGATAATGGGTTCGGCCATGATGATAAGTCGTAGAGCCCTTGAAAAAGTAGGGGGCATGGATGAAAGATTCTTCATGTATTTTGAAGACGTTGATTGGGCAAGACGGTTCTGGCATAATGATTATAAGGTAGTATATTATCCAGAGGCAGTTTTTTATCACTATCACCAGAGAGAATCAAAATCTAAACTTGGTATTCTGGATGCGATATTTAACCGCAAAACTCGCTGGCACATACAAAGCGCTTTTAAGTTTTTCTGGAAATACCACGACTTGAGAAAAGTAAAAATTTAAAAACCAAGACTTATCATGCCGAAAAGATTTATTTTAATAACAGTTGTACTGGCACTAGCCGTGGGTTTCCTCGGCGGTTTTTATTACAACGATTCTAGGACCCCTGAAAATGTAGTTGGTAATCTAATAAATAAAGATGCCGGCCAGGCCCAAGATGTGGATTTTGCATTGTTTTGGAACGTTTGGGAACTCTTGCACAACCGCTATGTAGACAGATCTAAACTCAATACCCAAGAACTAATTTATGGTGCCATTGAAGGAATGGTTAATGCCGCAGGTGATCCATACACCGTATTTCTTAAACCCAAAGAGAGCGAGAGTTTTAAACAACAAATAAATGGTTCTTTTAGTGGTATCGGTATAGAAATAGGTCTTAGAAAAAACATGCTCACGGTTATAGCTCCCATAAAAGATACCCCGGCAGCCAAAGCTGGGCTTCTTGCCGGAGATAAAATCCTAAAAATAGATGAAAAATCGACTGAAGCCATGAAACTAGATGAGGCAGTACAATTAATAAGAGGCGCCAGGGGTAGCAAGGTTGTTTTAACCATTGCCAGAGATGGACTTAGCGCAGCCAAGGAATTAACCATAACAAGAGATAACATAAAAATACCCGCGGTTGACTGGAAGATTCTCGATGAAAATATTGCGTATATTGAGATCTTTGCCTTCAATCAAAATGTCGACAATGAGTTCCAAAAGGCTGCTGAAGAAATAGCAAAATCAAATGTCTCCAGGATAATATTAGATCTACGCAACAATCCTGGCGGATTACTTGACTCAGCGGTTAACCTGGCAAGTTATTTCCTAGACTCTGATAAGATTGTAACCATAGAAAGATTCGGCGATGGCAAGGAAAACCAATTTTTGAGCAAACCCAACGGCCTATTGAAAAACTATCCAATAATTGTTTTAATCAACAAAGGCTCAGCTTCAGCATCGGAGATATTGGCTGGAGCATTGAAAGACAACAGGGGGGTATTGGTAGTTGGAGAAACCAGTTTCGGCAAAGGCTCAGTTCAAGAAGTTGATGAGTTAGCTGGTAAATCATCAGTTAAAATAACTATAGCCAAATGGCTAACCCCAAAGGGACAATCCATACATGAAAACGGCATCAAGCCAGACATAGAAATCGAAAGAACACAGGAAGATGTACAAAACGAAAAGGATCCTCAGTTGGATAAGGCCAGGGAATTGATTAAAAATCTAAGATGAAAGTAATTTTTTTACAAAACATAAAGGGCGTCGCCCAAATAGGGGATATCAAGAATGTTTCAGACGGTTATGCCCGAAATTTTTTGTTACCAAATAAACTAGCCCAGGCCGCCACAAACAAAAACCTCAAGATGACGGATTCCCTAAAAGCAAAGCGCGAGAAACAATACGAAACAGATAAGACAGCCTCATTAGAATTAGCAAGCAAGCTAGAGGGTTCTACCCTTGAACTTACAGAGGATGCCAATGATGAAGGCCATCTTTATGGTTCTATAAACGAGAAAAAAATAATACACGCTCTAAAAGACACGGGGATTAATCTAAAAGAAGAAAACATAAACTTACCTCAGCATCTCAAGACAGTAGGGGAACATGAGGTCGAGATAGACCTACACCCAGAGGTTAAAGCCAAGATTAAGGTTTTGGTTTTGGCAAACAAATAAGAACTCGCAGCAAAAATTAATACCCCCCCCCACTCAACTCCGCGTGGGTGTTTTGCTGGTCGCGACGATGCACTCCTCTCGCAAAACACACACGCCTCCGCTGAACAAGTAATCCTATCACTACAGCAGAATTTTTTGTAGTTTTTGCAACACCTAACAAAAAACCACCAAGGCGGTGGTTTTTTGTTAGGTGTAAAGTATTTTTAGACTAGACGACACTTACAACTTTAACGAGTCTTCGGGTGCCGTCGTGGTTTTTTTTCTTTTTGGTTACAAACTTGACTCGGCCGTCCTTAATTGCATAAATAGTATCGTCACTGCCTATGCGGACACCCATACCCGGCCAGACCTTGCTACCACGCTGACGGATAATAATATTGCCGATAATAGCCGCTTGGCCGTCAGAAAGCTTGACGCCCAAACGCTTAGATTCGGAATCCCTACCTAATTTTGTCGTAGATTTAGCCTTTGTATGCGCCATATTGTCCAAGAGCGAATCGATTTAGTAACAAAATGAGCACTAGGCTCAAATTTTATTAAAACAATCAAGTCGTTCTTAATTACGTGAATCTTATCAAATTACTAAAACAAAATCAAGCTGATATTGTCCTGGCACTTAGTGTGGTAATGATTTCGATAATAGCCTTTAATATCGGCAAAATATCACTCAACCACGAACAAAGGGCACAAATTAAGATACTAAGTCCAGATGAAGTTGCGCAACAAAACAAAACTTCAGGGAGTGGGGAAGTAACTGCCACCAAACCACCCCTTGAAAGCGAAGTTGTAGCCTCGAAGAACAGCACTCTCTACCATTTTCCATGGTGCTCGGGCGCGGCTCGAATTTC
>DATDXQ010000024.1:0-19129 GCA_036517175.1 Minisyncoccota bacterium | reverse complement strand
GGGCTGCTAGGTTGGTCTTGGGCACAACACCTTTCACAAACCCAGGCGCATGTCCAAAAAGCTGGATTACTTATTTAGCCGGCGCCGCCAGCGGGCGCACCACTATTTTATAACTTCATGGTATATTAATTATATCATAATTTAATATGAAAGTCAAATTTACAACAATAAGCAGGGGTGCTAGACTTGATACTGAAGATGGGTATAATAATAGGGCTTATAGCCAATATTTTGGGGCTTTATCTGGCTGAATCATGGGTTCCTGGTTTTTCCGTAATGGGGGGTTGGAAAGAGTTATTCGTCACCGGTTTGGTTTTGGGCATTCTTAATTGGATACTGAGACCAATAATAAAACTGGTGACTTTCCCTCTTATAGCCCTTTCATTGGGACTTTTCTTAATAGTAATAAATGCTATTATCATTTGGCTCACATCCCAATTCACTGGTTTTATAACAATAGAAAACTACATCGCCCTGCTTTGGGCCACGCTACTTATTTCTATAATAAATCTGCTAGCAAAGCCTTTTAAGTAATCCCTCATGCAAATAATCACAATAGCACAATTGGTTTTGGCTGCCCTTCTGATAGTGTCAGTGCTGCTTCAGCAAAGAGGATCCGGACTTTCCGGTGCCTTTGGTGGCGGTGATAGCGGCGGCGCATACTCAACAAGACGTGGTGCTGAAAAGATACTCTTCCGATCTACGATAGTCATCGCTATACTTTTTTTTGGAGTTTCCATAGCGAGACTTCTTTTATAGGAGTTAGGGTTATGGATTAGCTGGTAGAATTAACACTACAAACTAGATCCCACAAACTAAATCCTCTCTTAAAATTAGTACCGATCTCGAAAACTTTTTTTTATCTTCGGACAAGAAGGATGATCAGACACCTAGGCAGAAATCAAAGTTCAGCAGCAGATTACTATCTAAACTTCCGGGGCTCAAACAACTTAGACACTTGCCCAAATTATTATCCCACAAAGAACGGAGAATAATTTTGTTACTTGCTCTAGCCGCATTGATTTCTCTAATTTCTGTTCCATTCAGTACATATTACCACTTTACCAAGCCCACTCCCGATTATGGCGGCACACTTGTAGAAGGTCTCCTGGGAAATCTAAAACACCTGAATCCCCTCCTGGTACAAAGCAATGACGCCGACAAAGATTTAGTTAATTTGGTTTATTCTGGTTTAGTTAGATTCGGCACTGAAGGTAAGTTAGAAAATAATCTAGCTCAATCTTACGAAATCTCTGAAGACGGTCTAACCTATACATTTAAAATAAAGGAGAATATTACTTGGCATGATGGTTATCCAATAACTGCCGATGATATAGTTTTCACAATAGTAACCGCCCAAAATGAAGACTACGCAAGCACCCAAAGAATTCTTTGGCAAGGAGTAGAGGTTAGCAAGACTGACAAGTTAACAGTAGTATTCAAACTTAAAAATAAATACGCTCAGTTTTTGGACAACGCAACTTTGGGAATATTGCCTCAGCATATTTGGCAAAACATAAAACCTGCCAATTTTAGCCTATCTGAATTCAACTTAAAACCAGTCGGGTCAGGACCTTATAAATTTTCTAAGATAAAAAGAGATAGCTATGGACAAGTTAAATCTTTTGAACTTGAGGCTTTTGATAAATATCATGAAGGAAGGCCATTCATTTCTAGAATTATATTTAAAATGTACCCCTCCGAAACAGAATTAATTCAAGCCTACAACAACGGAGACATAAAAAACTTCGGATCAATATCGGCAACAGGTTTAAATTCGATACGATTTCTTGGACAACTAAATTTAAACTCTCTCAAACTACCAAGATATTTCGCAGTTTTTTTAAACCAAAATCACAGTGAACAGCTTTCTGACAAAAATGTACGGCTTGCGTTAAGTCATGCTACCGACAAAGATTCTATAATATCCGACGTTCTTTCAGGAAAAGCCTCCAGAGTTGACTCTCCAATGCTTCCTGGAATTTTAGATATTCCAGCAGAAGGCAAAAAATTTAATTTTGATCCCAATTTAGCCAATCAGATACTTGATAATTCTGGATGGACTCTTTCAGGTGATACAAGACAAAAATCTCTACCATCTACAGCAAGAAAAGATCAAACCTCCGAGGACCCCCTGAAACTAAGACTGGAACTAACTACCTCTGACTGGCCGGAACTTGTTAGAGTCGCAAATCAACTTAAAGAACAATGGAGATCAATAGGTTTCGATGTAACAATTAAATCATTACCGCTGGGAGAGCTTCAACAAACCATAAAAGAAAGGTCATATGATGCGTTGCTTTTTGGAGAAGTTCTGGCTCTTGATCCAGATCCTTTTAGCTTTTGGCACTCTTCACAAAAAAAGGACCCTGGATTGAACTTGGCTCTTTATGACAACAAAGATGCCGATAAAATTCTAGAAGAAGCTCGTCAAACCCTTAATCCATCCTCTCGCCTTATGAAATATAATGAACTACAAAATATAATAATTGAGGACATACCAGCAATATTCTTATACAGTCCTGACTATATTTATTCCCAGTCAAAAGAAATAAAAGGCAATACTGGACTATACATATCTAGCCCGTCTGAACGCTTTAATAAACTAGGGGATTGGTATATAGAAACCAAAAGAGTTGTAAAATAATTTGACAATACTAGCCAACGGATGCTATACTTAAGTTTCAAGCTTTTAGAACTCAAATAAATAAGCCAAATAACTCGAAATTTAGATCTCAAAGAACAACTAAATAAGTTTTTGTTTGTTCAAGTTTTGCGGATGTGGCGAAACTGGCAGACGCGCTAGCTTCAGGAGCTAGTTCTCGCAAGAGAGTGGGAGTTCAAATCTCCCCATCCGCACCAATTAACAATTGGGTTACAAAACAAAAACTTTTTAATATATCTTCATTTCTAAGTTTTGGTAATTATAAAAAATTATGAATGAATCAGAAAATAAGACAGGGCAAGAAGTCCAAGCCGAATTAACAGCCACAGCACCCAGGCCAGCGTTTTCTTCAGCGCGCAGTCAAACACACCAACCGGCAAGAATCAACCAACCACAGACTCAAAACAATCAGGACAATGGACCCAGAGACGACGGCGGCACAAACATGCCCAGACGCCGCAAAGCACCTAGATACAAGGATCGCCGTGACTTACCGAGACCACGTAGACTAGTACCCATAGACAGACCGAGTAAACCAATTGATGAATCTGCATCTAAGGACGCTCTCAAAATAATACCCCTTGGCGGCCTTGGTGAAGTTGGTCGCAATATGTGTGTTTTTGAATATAAAAATGACATCATAATAATTGATGTTGGTTTTGGTTTTGCAGAAGACGACATGCCGGGAATAGACTATACACTTCCAAATATCAATTACCTTGACGGCAAACAAGACCGTATTAGAGGCATAGTCCTCACTCACGGACACATGGATCACGTCGGCGGCCTTCCTTATCTTATACAAAGACTTGGGAACCCGCCAATATATGCGTCTGAACTTACTAGAGCCATAGTATTAAAGAGGCACCAGGAATTCCCCCATCTTCCAGAACTTGACATAACTCTGGTATACCCCAAAAAACACGACAAATTTCAACTTGGAGAATTTGAAATTGAGACTTTCCACGTTAACCACAACATACCAGATGACACTGCGCTTATAATAAACACTCCCGCAGGCCGCATAGTCCACACAGCCGACTTTAAATTTGACCCCACTCCGCTTAATGAGGAGCCGGCTGATCTTGATTTTATAAAAAGCATCGGTGATAGGGGCGTTATAATGCTCATGGCTGATTCGACCAACGCCGAAAAAGAAGGTAAGGCAGTATCCGAAAGTGTTATTCAAGACAACCTTGAAATAATATTCAAAGAGGCCACCGGAATGCTCATAGCCGGAACATTCTCATCTATAATCAATCGCATACAACAAATGGTTACGCTATCGGAAAGGTATGGGCGCAAAGTTATTTTTGACGGTTTCAGCCTTAAGACAAATGTCGAGGCAGCAAAGGAGCTTAAACAAATTAAAATAAAAAAAGAAACCCAAATACCAATATCCGACATTGACCGATACCCAAGAGAAAAAATAACCTTAATCGGCACCGGTGCCCAAGGAGAAGGGCGAGCGGTTTTAATGCGAATAGCATCCGGTGAACACAGATATGTACAACTCAAAAAGGGTGACTCTGTGATTTTCTCATCTTCTGTTATACCTGGCAATGAACGCACCGTACAAAGACTAAAGGACTTATTGTATAGGCTTGGAGCAAGGGTCTATCACTACGGCATGATGGACATTCACGCCAGCGGACACGCCCACAAAGAAGATCTTAAGTTAATGCACCAACTTATACGTCCGAAATTACTCATGCCCATACATGGACAATATTCGATGATGGTTACGCATGGATACATAGGTCAGGAAGGTGGCATTCCAGAAGCAAATATAATAATAGCTGACAACGGTTCTATTATTAATCTCAACCAACAAGCCTGGTGGATAGATCAAAAGACAGCTCAATCTGACATAGTGATGGTTGATGGACTGGGCATAGGTGACATAGGCAATGTGGTTCTGCGCGATAGACAAGTTTTAGCTGAAGACGGAATGTTTGTGATAATATCTCTGGTTGACTCTAAGACAGGCAAGGTACGTGGCAGCCCAGACATAATTTCCAGGGGATTCGTTTATCTTAAGGAAAACAAAGAACTCTTATCTCAGGTGCGCAAAAAGGCCAAATTTATAATAGAGACCCAGGCAACCAGGCCAATTAACTGGGTCGACCTTAAGGACCTGATACGCGATCAAGTCGGTCTCTTCTTGTTCCAAAAGACAGAACGCCGCCCCATGGTCTTGCCGGTTGTAATCGAGATTTAGACCACATCATTATTTAAAACAAAAAAACACAAGCCCCGATGTAATCTGTCGGGGCGGTTTTTATCAGTAAAATAATTTACAAGAAAAACAAAAGTCCCGCCATGGCGAGACGTGTCATCCGGCGTAGGCAAACACTTTTGGCGAGTGCTCGCCAGCCAAAAGTGTTTGCGAAGCCGGCGGCAGATGTTCTATAAAAAATTTTGTTTAAAAAAACCGAGCTTAGCTCGGTAATAATTTTAATTTACTGTTACTTAGATTTAATCTGTGATTATACCACTCCACGGCACCACTATTTCCGGTAATTCCCTGCCCTTAGCTTCCCTTTCATACTCTATAACGCCACAGTTGGGAAATGCTTGGTCCTCACACTTAAGCTGCATGAACTCTTCAACACTCAAACCATGAACTAATTTCTGGAAAATCCTTATCCATGTGCCGTGTCCATAAATTACCACTATGCCGCTCGTCCAAAATATTGGGTCGGCGATGAAACTCAGAACCCTCAATTCCATATCGGGTCCGTTGTCGCCACCAATAGGTCTGTGATCATAATAACCCAAGCGTTTTCTAAGCGCCGCTTCAATAGGGTAATATTTTAATATTTCCTGCTGGGTGAGTTCATCGAAAATCCCATTGCTTTTTTCATTAAGTCTAGAATCCACGATAGGAGGATCCGGCGTAACAATATCTTTAATTTCTTTGAAGGCCAGAGCTTCTGTGATTATTGATCTGTTTAATGTTGAACAAAACCTATTTACCTTTATTGGTTGGGTCATGTAGTTTAAGCTTAATATTCTTTCTCTGAGATACTTTCCAAGCGACTCGCATTGCCTTTCACCAAAATGACTAAGCGCTAGCTGCTGGTTAGAAGTTTCGTGTCCCTGTTCCTTTTGACCATGCCTTAAAATAAAGAGATGGTTTGGCATCCTTATAATGGGCAATGTTACCCTTCTTTTAAATTTTTAAAAAACTAAACAAACAATAACTAACCTCTCGCTCTTGTCAATCTCCAATCTTTCTTGCTATCATTATTGCTCAATATCAAACAAGAATATGATTACCATCGATGACTTCAGAAAACTAAATATATTGATCGGCACAATTGAGAAAGTAGAAGATATCGAAGGCAGCGAAAAGCTATACCGTTTTGAGATAAGTATTGGAGAAGAAAAGCGGCAGATTCTCGGAGGCCTTAAAACGTCCTACTCTAAAGATGAGCTCCTAGGCAAACAGGTTGTTGTTTTAGTTAATCTAGAACCGCGAATGATTATGGGCATGGAATCTCAAGGCATGATCCTTGCAGCAAGCGATGATGAAGGCAAGGCCATAATTTTACAGCCTCTCAAGGAAGTTAAATCAGGCTCTGTTGTGAGATAAAAGAGTTATATCACTAAACAAAATGCTTTCCCTTAATTTTGCCGACTTCCCTCTCCTCCTCTTCGGCTGTTTTTTCTTTACCCGACTGACTTAATTTAATCAAATCCTCTTCTTCCAATTTATTAAGATCATTCGCTCTATCTAGCAAGAATTCTGCAGAGTTCTTAATAGGATCACTCAACACATCATTCATTAGAGCACTTATTATATATCCAAGCCTCGGCCCAGGAGTAATCCCTAATTTTTTAATCAAATCGTTACCGTTAACCTTGAGCATCTTCGGAGAAATAGGATCACGCGCAACTTTGTCTATCATGAACTGTAGATGTCTCAACTTGTATGGCTTGGCCTTGGGCACACCGGAACCTATGCGATCGGCCTCACGAACCTTAATCAGGTCTTCAACATTCTCTTTGCCTATATTGGCCACAAGACGCCTCACCGATGATTCCGTAACCTCACCCACATTGTAGTAAAAAAGGTGATACCTAACTAGCTTAATTATTTTGTCCGCCTGTTCTTTTGGAAAACGTAGTCTATCCAATTCTTCAGCAGCCATCCTGGCGCCGATTATCTCATGCCCATAAAAGGTAGAGTCAATCCCGTCTCCCCTTTTGCTTCTAGGCTTGCCGACATCGTGCAAAAGAGAAGCTAGCCTCACCTCAAAAGAATATTTCATATCACATGCATATCTTAGAGCCTTCACATTATGCTCCCAGACAGTGTAGATGTGGTGCTTATTTTGGCCAACACCAACTCCTTCCAGAAGACCCGGCAAAACATATTTCATAAGTTCCGTCTCACGCAGCAATTCGATACCAGCATCAGCATGACCAGAATTAACTAGCTTGATCAACTCATCTCTAATTCGCTCCTTTGACACAGAATTCATTAAATTATGATTTTTATGAATGGCTTTAAAAGTTGCATCTTCAATCTCAAAACCGGTTTGGGCCGACAACCTAACACCCCTCATCATACGCAAAGCATCCTCACCAAACCTCTTTTCCGGATCCCCCACTGCTCTTATTATTTTTTTATCAATATCAGCCTGCCCACCAAAAAGATCAACTACTTCACCATTATCTCGCAACGCCAAGGCGTTAATAGTAAAATCTCGCCTCCCCAAATCATCTTCTAGCTTATCCGCAAATTTAATCTCGTCAGGATGTCTTTTGTCACTATATCCAGATTCAGTTCGATAGGTCGTCACCTCTATAACCTTGAGATTCGCATTATCCGAATCAGTCTTAACACCAACCGTCCCAAACTTATTCTCATAAAAACTATCCGGGAATAGGGCCAAAACATCATCCGGTCTTGCATTTGTTGTTATATCCCAATCGTTTGGTTTCTCGTCCATTATCAAATGCCGCACGCTACCGCCCACAACATAAGCATCATGCCCAGCCTTCTCGAGTCGAGACAAAACATCCCTAACTTCATCGGGTATAATTTGGGCATAATTTTTAGTTTTGCTGATTGGCATATTATCTCAATATTGTACGTTTTTTATGAATCGGCGTCCAGAATTAAAATTGACAACTGACAATGTCTAGTCTATCTTAAAAACACAAAAGTTTTTTAAAAAAGAGATTAAAACCAAATGCAAGAGATCGAGCGCAAGTTTTTAGTAAGATCACTACCCCACAATTTAACATCCTACCCACACAAAGAGATTGAACAAGGATATATAGTAATTAGTGAGGATGGCACCAGTATAAGGCTTCGGAAAAAGGAAGATGAATATTCTCAAGCAGTAAAAAAGGGATTCGGCAAAGTAAGAGATGAGACACAGATTCTAATTACCAACCATCAATTCGAAATTCTTTGGCCGCTGACCGATGGTACAAGACTCACAAAGACACGCCACTATATCCCATGCGAACCAACAGCAGAATTGACCACCATAGAATTGGATATCTACCATGGAGAACTTGAGGATCTGGCCATAGCTGAGGTTGAATTCTCAACAGAGGAAGCAAGCAACCAATTTATTGTTCCCGGTTGGTTCGGGAAAGAAGTGACTAATGACTCTAGATATTACAATCAAAGCATCGCTCTATATGGCATGCCTGAAGATGTTCAACGAGAAGCAAAAACCCACGTCATGGATTTTGGAATACCCAGATATGTCCTTTATGAAGGCATGGCAGTTTTAAACGAATTAACAAGGATTTCTGGCATTGGCAAAGATGTTAGCGTAATCGCCATAGCCGGCGGTTCAGCATCAGGTAAAACCAGCGCCGTTGCCAAGTCGCTTAAGGAAAGTTTCGGGAGCGAGGCCATCATGCTTCCAATGGATGATTATTATCGAGGGATAGATTTCATGCAAGCGCAGGCCGCAATAGGAAATAGGCTGAATTTTGACCAGCCGGAAGTGATTAATTTTGATTTACTAAACGAACACCTTGTACGACTAAAGGGGGGGCTGGCAATCCAAAAGCCAATTTACAGTTTTCGTACTGGCAAAATTCAAGGAACAGAATCAGTAAGTCTGGGGGGGGCACATATAATTATCCTGGAGGGTATTTTCGCTTTACATGATAGTCTGAAGGATTCCTCTGATGTAAAGGTTTTTGTTGAAATAGGTGTGCACGGCAGAATCATGAGAAGACTACTGCGTGATGTTGGCAGGACCGGTCAAAGCCCTTCTGAAATTCTTGAATACTTTGCCGGTGTGGTTGAGCCTATGCACGAAAAGCACGTTGAGATAACGAAAACAAACGCCGACATAATCATAACAAATGAATATGATGCTGGAAGTGAATCTGAGAAATCAGGAGAACACGAAGTCCAATTAAAATTACGAGCATCACTAAGATTTGCCGACAAAAAACTAAGAAACGCCGGAGCCGAGTATCTTGGACAGGTAACGCAGGTTGATACGTATTACAACCCGCCCGATAGAGATCTGTCCGAAACCGGCGAACTCCTAAGAATTAGACAAGAGGGTAGTGATTATATATTAACCTACAAAGGACCGCGCATTTCAGGAGAGCTTAGAACACGAGCCAAGTTTGAGTTCAAAATAACTGAAGCAGTAAAAAATAAATTTTTGTCCATTTATAGCAATACGGCAAAGGTTATCGCAAAAGAAAGAAGTATATATAGGATGGGAAACATAACGATAACGTTGGATCGAGTAGAACACAGATTCAATGGCCAGGATTCATTACCGCTTGGCGAATTCATGGAAATAAGAACAAATGATACTGGAGCAAAAAGTGAGATTGAAAAAGTATTTGCCGAACTCGGACTAAATCCAGCAGATGTAGTCCAAGAATCATATTTTGAGATGTAATGAGGTCACAAATATCCGCATAGCGGATATTTTTTTATCTACTACCGGCCAAGGTAACCAAATATACACATCATGGTTATAATCACCGAGGACATGTGCCACATGGCATGATTATAAATTTTATTTGATTTGTGTTGTTTAAAAAAATAGTAAAACGCTATGACAACAAAAACCATGGCCACATAGAAGAAAGGAAAAGAAAAATTGAAAAGATAAGAAAGAACTAAATTTGAGAATATAAGGCTATTCGCTGTAATCATATCCAGGATCGCAAATCTTTTTTCGTCATAATAGTGATAGATAGTAGACACCACAGCGCAAACTAAAACTACAAAACTATAAACAAGTAGCCCGTTTATAACGGCAACAAAAAACGGCACAAGAAAGGCTAAGTTACTCCAGATTTTTAAGAATGATTTTTCAGAAAAAATATTCAAAATATATTATACATTTACAATTCAATGCTGGTGCCCCCGAGAAGAATCGAACTTCTATTTTAGGTTTAGGAAACCCAAGTCCTATCCGTTGAACGACGAGGGCATTGATTCTTGGCATTTTAGCATTTTTATGATATTTTTCAATTCATAAGGTCGAAAACTTTTAATTAACCGATCAAAAAACTATGCATTATTTACAAAATTTTGGGGGTTGGAATCACATGTCATTTGGTGTCGGACCATTTGGCGGTTTAGGTTGGGCGATGCTTGCAGTTATCGGAATCTGGTCAATAGTCTGGAAAGGTATGGCTCTTTGGAAGTCTGCTCGCCACGGAAGCAAGGTCTGGTTTGTTGTCCTGCTCATTGTTAACACAATCGGCATACTGGAGATATTGTACGTTTACGTCTTCAGCAAAAAGAGCAGATCAGTTTCAAAAGAATAGAACTAAAATTAAACCCGGATTTTATCCGGGTGATGGGCCTGTAGTAAAACGGTATTACACATCCATGGCATGGATGGGGTCGGGGTTCGATTCCCCGCAGGTCCACCCCGTAAAATAAAACAAAAAGCAGGTATTATTACTTGCTTTTTGTTTTATCACGAGCCACATGTATTTTGTTTATTTACTAAAAAGTTTAAAAGACAATAAGTTCTATACCGGTTATACAAAAAATCTTGAAAATAGATTTTCTTTGCATACAAATGGAAAAGTAAGGTCAACCAAAAACCGTAGGCCGCTAGAATTAATTTATTATGAAGCTTACAAAAATCAACTTGATGCAAAGAAAAGAGAAGTCTTTCTAAAATCAGGTTCTGGGCATAGATTTATAAAGAGGCAGATTACTAATTATTTAGCTAACTTATAGCCGGCTCTCGTTCATATCCAATACCTCGCATGGTATGTTTTTTGTTATGCGGAGATTATTCATGCAGGGTTTCCCCGAGGAAACTTGTAGGCAACTCCCACCAAACTTGATTTGGGGTGGTATAATTTAAGTGGGCAAAACCAAGGAGGTTCCTTGAAAACAAAAATTCTACCCACTTGTCTAATTTTTATTCTTACTCAACTCCTGGGAGCACAGTCTGTTGTCATAAAACCATCTATGGAGAATAATCTGCAAGTCCTGCTCAAAGAATTAGGGCTTGATGCAGAATTCGAACTACTAACTCTCAAGAGCAACCGCAAAGCCTACTACACAAAACAGTTAAATCTCTCTCAATCTATTGAGACAATTCTTACTAGTAGAGGTTTCTCGGAAACCCCGCTTTGGTTTGCTAAAATTGGGCATCCCGGAGCCTGTGCAAGTTACCGTCACCCTGAAAACCCTTCGCTTCAAATAATCAAATTTTGTCCAAAATCCAAGCCAGAACATATTGAAATGGACATAGATCGCTATTACCAATCATGGGAAAAGCCCTGGGTATAGCCAGACACGGTTTTTTGGAAGTCATACCCCACGTTGTTCTACGTCGTGTAACTTCACAAAAAGGAATCGAAAAAGCCCTACGTAAAAAATATCCAGAAAGTTTCAAACCATAAGATTACGTTGCCAAAAAACTAAAAGCGTGATAGATTCTATTAAACTTTTAGCTTTTTAAAATTGGAGGATCAATGGTAATAACGCCTCACGTAATTGCCGGCGTAGCAGCCGCTGCCATAACTGAGTTCCATTTTGCCAGGGCAGAAAATAATAATGAAAGACCACTTTTTCTTAAATCAAATAGGTTTAAAATTATTCTGATTTCTTGTCTTTTGGGATTTTCTTCCCATTTCCTTCTAGATGCAATACCACACTACGAATATGACATATATGCTAGCGTGCCTTATGATTTTAGCGGGATAGTTATAGATTCCATTGTGGCCTGCACCTCTCTTTTTATTATTCTCCACGGGTTACTTAGAGAAACCGCTCGAGGTCTTGATATTCCTAGCAACTTGAGAGGTGCCTGGGCTAAAGAAAAGTTACGCTACGTTCCATTCTTGATCAGTTTGACTGCAGCCGGTTTTGCTGCGATATTACCAGACATCATATTAACTCTTGGCAAACCATACTTCGGTGTACCCATGAGAGTGTTCGATAAATTCCATCATTTTTGGCACACTTCTATAAGAATTAGCGATGGTTATGCTTTTATGATTGAGGCTTGCATTACCTTGGGTATGGCGTGGTTTCTACTAAAAACTATTCCGAAAATTAAGATCGAAATAGACTCTAAACAAATAGCTCAAGAATTGGCCGATATATCCAGCCGATAAATGAGCCTTCAAATCCCTCCGAAGGGATTTTTTCTTAGGTATTGAAAAAATATTTTTTGTATGCTATCCTTTCAAAATCCAAATGCAAAAACAGTTCAATAAAAGAGTGCGCCTGAACAACCAGATAAAGGAACCACAGGTTCAGGTTATAGATGCGGATGGCAAACAATTGGGTATTTTGCCTACACACGAGGCTCTTAAACTGGCACAAGAAAGAGAATTGGACCTGGTTGAGGTCGGAGCTGGTGCTGTACCTCCTATTGCCAAAATCATGGATTATGGTAAGTATATGTACCAGAAGGAGAAACGGGAACGTGATAATAGGCAGCCTAAATCAGCTGCACATGAGATAAAAACCATTCAGATTGGCTTTACTACAGGCGCACATGACCTAGAGCTAAGAGCATCTCAAACAGATAAGTTCCTCAAAAAAGGTCACCGTGTCAGAATAGAAATTACAATGAGAGGTAGACAGAAAGGTATGTCTGATCTTGCCAAAACCAAGCTTGATAATTTCATAAAAATAATCCCTCCCTCTTTTACACTTGAAGAAACACCCAAAAGAAGCCCGCGCGGTTTCTCTGTACTAATTAAACCAGAAAACAAAAAGTAATTTTAAACAAAAATGCCAAAATTAAAACTCAAAAATTCAAAGTCAGCCTTAAAGCGTTTTAAGTTTTCAGGTAGAGGCAAGATAAGCAGGTTGAATGTAAAGCTTAGCCATTTTAACTCCAGACAGGACAGTAACGCACGCAGAAGCAAGCGGGGAGACAAGATACTATCACCGGACAACAAGAAGGATATAAAAAATTTAATGCCCTATATATAAATTTTGTAATCTATATATTTTACACTTATGCCAAGAGTAAAAAGAGGAAAAACAGCAAATAAAAGACGCAAGAACTTGCTCAAACACGCAAAGGGTTTTATGTGGGGTAGAAAGACCAAGTATCGCCAGGCGAAAGAAGCTCTTCTTCA
Source organism: Minisyncoccota bacterium (assembly GCA_036517175.1). Taxonomy (GTDB): domain Bacteria; phylum Patescibacteriota; class Minisyncoccia; order 2-02-FULL-40-12; family IGHO2-01-FULL-4-A; genus 2-01-FULL-44-17. The sequence goes on along the minus strand of DATDXQ010000024.1, from coordinate 5,889 downwards.
TGCATGGACATTCCAATTCAATGACAGACGCAAAAAGAAGGGCTACGCCCGTAGGCTCTGGCAAATACAGATAGGTGCTGCAACTCAGCAAAGCGAGATGTCATACAGCAAATTCATAAACGGCCTCAAGAAATCAAACATAGAACTAGATCGCAAGATACTCTCTGATCTGGCTCAAAACAACCCTGATATTTTCAAAAAAATTGTAGAAATCTCAGCGCATAATCAAAAAACCGCTTAAGCGGTTTTTTGATTGATCATATTTATTAATTTTGCCATACTAAACTTGAGCACACTAAATAAACATTGGGGTATCAGATGCCTTCCCTCAAAAAAAGAACATTAATAAAGACTCCCTCGCCAAATGCTGAGAGGGTCAGAAAATCTTTAAACATTCCCAAATATAGGGCCTGGGATACCCTATTATTAGTGGCAAAAAACTCTGAAAAATTGGAACAAGAAAGAAAGCGTCTTAGATTTTCTAAAAGCAAAGCTTATGATCTACTTCGCAAAAAAATACAGTATTAGAACTTTAACTCCCTAGGGAGTTTTTTATTTACCATTAATATTTGACATAATTAAACTGTTATGATAAGATATTAAAGGTTAGTTACTTTTGGAGGCTCCACAATGGCTAGCAGAGAGAGAATCGATAAGCTCTTTGAAATTTTAAACACAAGAAAACAATTCGATGCAGTTGTCTCAAGCACTTCCACAGCTATTATGGAGGGGCATGAGGCCGATTTTTTTGTGCTGGGTATCGACCCCAAAGAAATTAATAGAATTGTTGTTGAGACAGTAGGTCTTCTTAAAGAAGAGATGGTCGAACTGGCTGCGCAAATTTACGCAGAGATGTTTAACGACGAAGAACTTGGCGAATTGATTATCATTTATTCTACGCCCACGTACCAAAAATTTTTAGGACTCGCCCCTGAAATTAATGTAAAAATTGTTAATTTTGTTGTTACAAATATGGATGGGGTCCAAGCTCTGGTTAAACAAAGGGTCAGTGATCTTTTAACACAGGCTCCGCCAAGAATGACAAGGCCAAGAACTACTCACTAGATCAAATGATTCAGCCCGAGCTTAACGCTCGGTTTTATTTTGCAGGGTGGGCTGGACGAAGTTTGCAATTGTTAGAAATTGGTAATCATAGGATCTTGCTCCAAATCTGTGAAACTTGACCATCTTGTCCATTAAGCATCCCTACTCTTTCAAATCCTAGCTTATCATAAAATTGCCAGCTGTTTTTCCATCTGTTTGCGCTCCTAACAACCAATTCAGAATAACCATCATCTTTAGCCCTTTTTATGAGTTCGCCCACAAGAGTCCTCCCAACCCCTGTTTTTATTTTGTCTGCTGCTACAAATAAATTTGACAACTCTATCGGCTTAGAGGTTTTAGCAAAATGAAGAAATTTAGCAAATAACTTTTTATATCCCAAAACTCCTACTACTTCTCCATCAATGTCAGCAACGATATAATGCTCATTAAACTTAATACTATCCCCCGTCTTATTGATGGAATCTCTTACTAAACCTAAAGCATATTCAACTTCATTTAAGTCGGAGTTACCATTTGCATTAGTCCAGTGGACTGAATAAATTTTTTTAACAAAATCTAGGTCAGAAACTTTAACATCTCTTATTTTGATATTTGTACGCACCATAACATAAGGGGTTCTAACTTCCTCTATTCCGCAGAGTATTCTTGAATTAGTTCGAACCCATTTCGCCACGCACCAGCCGGTGCATGGCGGTGGCCAGAAATCTGAAAAATCTGAACCGCAATTCTGAATTAAACAATTTCAAGTTTTTCTTTGGCTAAATTCGGATTACTGAAATTCTAACGAATTTCAGTCTTGGCGGCAAATTCTTTGAAAATTAAAAAGCGGTCGATATTATCGCACCGCTTGGAAAAAATTGCTTGGGTTTAAAAATGACATTCCATGCGAGGAGGTAAAATTAGTTGATAATCTTCTTGATCATAGTTTTTAATAACATCTAGATAACTTGGTTTCGGCTTAATACCACCGGTAACAGCATAATGTAACACGACGCCCCTATCTGTATTGTTGGTTAAACCGAACCATTCTTTAAGAACAGTGTCGTAAACAACAAAAATCATAAAATATGAAACAAAAAAAACAGAGAGAAACGGATCCACATAATTACTAATTGGATATGAAGCGGAAGAAGATATTGATGCCACACAAACAACGCCAAAACTTATCATGAATGCAAACACCAAATACGCCCACCTGTTTGTAAGCATGGAATACTTTTTACAGTGCCTGACCATCTTTTTATTTAGGCAAGATATTTCTGCTTCGGAAAGCCGAAAAAGATCTTGGTCAGATAATCCGAACACAATAGAGCTAAAGCTTATAAATAGTGCCAAATTGTGTCTTTCGCCAAAGCTCCAGAAATCATTAGAGAACTCGATTCTGCGACATCTTGAATCTTCAATTTTACTGTTCAATGTTGCTTCTGCTTGAGCGTTACACATGACTAATCCTTTTAAAAGTACCATTTCAAAAGCCCTATTACCATAGTCTTTTATGAATATCTTGTCAAGGGCAACCAAAAATCAGCATTTCTGCTGTTTTTATGATGTTAAGTTTTCCATTCTCCTTAGCCCTTACGAAAAAGATGTTTTAGGAAAACCTAAATAATTCATAACCTTAGGCAATTACTTGCTTATTCAGTTTGCCTCTTGATACATGGCAGCGCCACGGGGAGTCGGCTTTGCCTCTCGCCTCGCCAGTCGCTCTGCTCGGGCTAGCCACCTGCTCGCAGTTTTGTCTGCTGACAAAACATTGCTCCGCCGTTCTCCTCCCCACGCGAGACAAGCAGTTGTCTCGCTGTGTCTCTGCTCACTACGTTCGCAGGGCGAATCGAGAACACTGGAAAACTTTGTTGAAGAATATCTACACATATTTCCTGAAAAATCCCTTAGATATTGAGCTTAACATGGCTTTGGGTAATTAAAAATAAATTTAAAAGGAGTCATACAGACTCCTTTACACATTAGAGGTTCTTCAACTTTCGATCAATTTCCCTTCTTTTGGTAAGCAGGTCTTTTCGAGTGTTTTCTCGTTCCTGATCTTCCAGTTTTTGTTTCCTACGCGCAGTAACGATCTTATTGGGCCGAAGGAGGAAACCAGAATTCAACTTTATCTCAAGTCCCTTGGCCAAAAAGAACGCTTCGCTACTTGACGAATCTTCACTCATTCCTCCCATTCCGCGAGTATGATGCGTTTGTATCCTGATTTCACATCCTATGAGCACAGTCCCATCAGGTAGCCTAACATCGTAGCATTGCGCTGGGTCCAGTCTCGGATATTTATTTAAATCATCTCTTTTTACTTTTTTCTCAGGCGGTACCAGATAAAAAGATGTTGCCCAATTATTATCAATCACTAACTCAGAATATCCGATAGGGGTTGTCTTTGCCATTTTTAGACTCCTAAAACAAACAATGAACTAAGCTGGTATATCCTATCACTAGAATTGGGGCCTGTCAAGGCAAAGTTTTCCATTCTCCTTGGCCTTTGATATTTGGAAAACTGATTAGTGTAGATAAATACTAACTTAATTTAACTGATTTTGACATTGCAGCGCCACGGGGAGTCGAACCCCGCTTCTGTGCTTGAAAAGCACATGTCCTAACCGATAGACGATGGCGCCATATTTTAAACTGACAACTTATTATACACTTCTTCTCTTGCTTTAAAATTCTTTTTTTAAAAATCTTTCACGTTTAAGAGCTTCTGTTTTGGTCTTAAACGACTCGCTATAAATCAACTCTAATGGTCGGTATGGTTTGGTAGATTTAGTTACACCCGAATTATGCAATCTCAACCTCGCCGATATATTATCAGTTGAACCTATATATTTCCAGTTTTTTACTAAACTCTTAATAATATATACGAAATACATATATGGAACTAACTCCGCCAAAGGCGGACCAGCCTCTGGCTGGCGATAGACGATGGCGCCATAAACACTGGCTCATTTTAAGGCAAAAATTGAAAATTGACAAGTTTTAATATATGATTCCCCCATGATAATTCTCGGAATTGAAACATCTTGCGATGACACCGCTGCCTCATTACTAGAAATCTCTGGAAACAAGCCAAAAGTAATCACAAGCATAATATCTTCTCAAGTTAAAATCCATGTAAAATATGGTGGCGTATTCCCCTCTCTTGCCGCCAGAGAACATATTAAAAACCTCCCCAAAGTAATCAATCTAGCTCTTAAAGAAGCTGACTTAGAAATTAGTGAGGTTGACCTTATCGCAGTCACTCGTGGGCCAGGGTTAGTTTCATCTCTTTTAGTCGGCATGGCATTCGCTCAAACTCTAGCCTGGAAATACAGCAAGCCAATTATCGGAATAAATCACCTCGAAGGCCACATAGCCAGCACTTGGTTAAATGAAACTACCACCCCATCCCTACCAGCTATCTGTCTTATCGTTTCTGGCGGACACACAGAACTTGTACTCATTAAAAAACCAGGCAGCTATAAAATTGTTGGGCAAACACTCGATGATGCCGCAGGTGAAGCATTTGATAAGATAGCCAGAATATTGGGTCTCGGCTATCCAGGAGGACCAGCCATAGACAAGGCGGCGGTGAAGGACCAAACAAAAAAGATAAGATTAAAAATCGAACTTCCCAGGCCTATGATAAATTCGAAAAACTTTGATTTCAGTTTTTCGGGGCTCAAAACAGCCGTACTATATTTGACTCGTGATTTAAAAAAAATTAAACCACTTACTAAGAAGCAAAAGACAGCAATTGCTACTGAGACCCAACATGCAATAATTGATGTCTTGGTTAACAAGACTCTCAGGGCAGCCATGAAATACAAAGTAAAGTCAGTTATGCTTTCTGGTGGAGTTTCAGCCAACAAGACCCTCCGTGACATACTAGAACAAGAGTCTCATAAACTTGGCATGAGATTTTATAAGCCTGAGATGCAATACACAACTGACAATGCCGCGATGATAGCACTGGCCGGATACTGGAATTACAAATCAAAAAAACAAAAAACTGACATAAAGTCAGTTGTGGTTAATGCCAATCTTTCGATTTAAGTTGAATCTAAGTTTTAAAATACCCCAAAGAGTCTTAAAGAATCCCGGAGGCATTGCTATTCCTTCTTTATTATAAATATCTCTGTCCAAGATTACCAAACTTGCCTCACACTCTTCACAGGAAAAATATATATGCCCGCCAGAAGTATAGCCGTGAGGGTAATCAACAACAATAGCATCACAATAACATTTAAAAAGATAGAATCTCGAGTGCCCAGACCAACCAGGCATTGTGAATTTACCAATGCAAATTGGCTTTCGAGCAGCTTTTTTACGCTGTTCTCTAGCCACAAAAATGCTTTCTTTGTTTGCCACAAAGGTGCATTCTGAACACTGATGTGACGCAACTGCGTTCATTGCCGAACCTCATGTTTTTAAGTTACAATTAATATACAACAAATTTAAACATTTTTAAATAAAAAGTCAATCTAAAAACACCTCCATGACTGAAGCAATCGAAATTCCCAAAAACTATGATCCAGGGATAACTGAAGAAAAAACTTATCAAATCTGGCTGGAGTCAGGCTTTTTTACTCCTGAGAAACTCCCCTCTCGCAACCAAAAAGGCAAACCTTTTGTCACTTGCATCGCCCCGCCCAATATTACCGGAGAGCTTCACATGGGACATGCCCTCGAGCTCACCCTGCAAGACATAATCGTACGAATGAAAAGAATGCAAGGCTACCGAACACTATGGATTCCTGGCACGGATCATGCAGGCATTGCTGCCCAGAACGTAGTTGAGAAACAGCTCGCCAAAGAAGACACAAACCGCCATGAACTTGG
>DATDXQ010000023.1:0-11529 GCA_036517175.1 Minisyncoccota bacterium | reverse complement strand
ATAAAAAAGAACTTCATTTGAAAAATGTAACCACGCTAAATGAACTTCGTGCGAGTTTGGAGGCTATTGAATCTGATGGGCTCTTAATTATGAACAGCTTTCAAATGTTAAGAGATAGCAACGCACAGGAAGCTTGGGATTATTTAAAAAAAGAAGTTGATGGCTTCGATGATAATCGGTATGGGTGTTTGTCAGATATTATTGTTTTGCAGGGATTGCTATCTGCTGATTCGGCGCATGATGATCACAGCAAGATTGAAAAGCTTGCAGAGCCGGTGATGGATTTAACATCATTGCTTAAGAGAATCACTAACCGTATTAATGAAATTTCAATAGCGAGGTTCGAGTCCAATCGTTTGTTTGACACACTACCAGAAGTAATAAATGTATTGGATAATCCCAATTACGGTGGTGTTGGGCATGTTGATGTTAGCGAAGCAACTCTGGACTTATATAATTCTTCACGGCAATTATATAGAGATGCCAATAATTTGTTAAAAGAAAGACTCGTTAATTGGTTGAAGGTGAATAGTGTTTTGAAAGAGGCATCCGAGGGATTAGATAAAGTTAAGTCCGGCGTCTTGACTGATATAGCCAAAGCCAAGGAAGCCAGGGAAAAGGGACCGGTTCTTCTTGCGAGTCTTCCAGGTTTGATTGCGAGATCTAAGGTTTCAGTATCAAGACCCGAAGTTCGTTCGGGGCTGTTGAATGCTATTAAACTTCGGGAACTTGAATATGAAGGGGTTAGGGTTTTTCAAAAGAAAAATAGTCCTCCTGATTGGAGGGTGGTTTACCCAATTCTTTTAGAGATTGAGGCAAATCTGGAAAAAATGATTTTGGATGCTGATTCCGATGTCGCAGACGAAGAGGCTAGACGTCACAAGATCAAAAATAATTATAGTACGGGCTTTGCGTTGGGTGGTTCAACAAGTCATACTCGGAGTCACAGTACCAAAAGCAAAAGTTCAAAAAGTAGTTTTGGAGGTTTTGGTGGTGGTCGTTCTGGCGGTGGAGGCGCAAGTCGCAAGTGGTAATCCTTATTTTATAAAAACAGCCGAGCTTAGCTCGGCTTTTATTTTTTATTTTTTTTGTTTTGCTAAATAAAAAAAGCCCGCGAGAGGGGCAAGGTACATTGGTGTGATATTATGTCAGTAGTTTGGCCAACCTTTTTGCATAAGGAGAGTTGGAAATTCTAGTCTCAGCTTCCGGACTAAACTGAAAAAAATCGAGTATCTGATCAATCGGATGCTCCTCTGTAATCCGAGGTCCAACATTGTGTTTGCCAGTTACCTGAACTTCTAATCCTGGTTGGAAGATATAGTCAAGGACAGTACAATGGCAGTCGAGATCGCCAAACGCTAATGCTCTTTTGAAAAACTTACGAAAGGGATCCAAGTACTCCTCATTCACAATAAATTCTGCGATCTCAATCATTTCTTTTTCAGTAAATTCTTGAATTTCAGTTTTGGGTTCGATTCTGATTTTTATAAAAAAACGAGGCCTAAAACTATCAAGGATTTTTAGAAACCTAGCTTCTTCCAGAGGAATTTTTTTATCAGGCGGGCCAAATTATAATTCAACTTTTAGAAAGACCATTATAAATCTTTCCAAATCCAAGTGTAGAGAATTAAAAACTGTTATCTTGGGTACGGGTACCTGTCGTTTGCTTGTTCTCATTCTAGCCCCCAAAGAATCTGATAAGTATATAGCACGATATTTGGTATAAGTCAAGCAATAACATTTCTTGTTTTATATGCAATGCAAGTTCGGGGTTTAGAGTTTCTCTATTTCTTTTAAGTCCTTATCCGGTATATACAATATGAGTAAACCAATAACTATGCCAACAGTGGCCGAAAAATAGTGTGAGCCCCCAAACATCAGGTCATCCAAATAATCAAGACAATACCAAGTTCCTCGCCATATCAAAACCAGGGCCAGTACGATGCTTATATTTTTGAAGAAGTACGGAAGGAGTTTTCTGTGGACCATTATTGTTAGATTATAGCAGGTTGGGATAGAATTTAATAGCAATGTCACTTGGTGGACAAATGTTGCTAAAATTTGGTACAATAAAAAAATGAATTATAAATTCACAATCATAGGAGTAATTGTTATTGTCGGTGTCATGTTTGGTCTGGTTTATCTTGGAACCAAGTCAAACCAAGGTGGTCAGATAACCTTGCCATCAGACATAGACACATCACAGGGTATAAAGTTTTTGGAATATGGTGATTTCCAGTGTCCGGCTTGTGCGGCCTATAATCCAATCCTGATGACTCTAAAAGAAGAATATGCAGGCAGAATAGAGTTTGCCTATAAGCATTTTCCTCTTAAGCAGCACAAGAATGCAGAACCCTCGGCCTATGCTGCAGAGGCTGCCAGAAATCAGGGAAAGTTTTGGGAAATGGATATTCTTCTTTTCAGTGGCCAGAATGAATGGGCTAATTCAGAGAAGCCTTTAGAAATTTTTAAAAAATATGCTCAATCACTTGATCTCAATATCGACACTTTTGTGGCTGACTATAATTCATCAGAGATTAAGAAGAAGGTTTCCTCAGAATATGCCGAGGGTGTTGGGCTGGGAGTTAACAGTACGCCAACCTTCTTTATTAATGGTAAAAAAATAAATAATCCAGGCAGTTACGAAGAATTCAAATCAATCTTTGAGCAACTCATTCAAAAATAGTCCGTTTGTTTATTTGATAATAGCCCTCAGTTTTATCGGTTTCATTGATGCCGCTTTTTTGGCTGTTAAATTTTTTACCGGTGGCCCGATTCCATGTTCTTTTCTAGACGGCTGTGATTATGTAACAACCAGTAAATACTCCAAAATTTTAGGTGTTCCAGTTGCGCTGCTTGGGGCCATGTATTATTTATCAGTTTTCATTTTGAGCCTGGCTTATAAAGATAACGGGCGTAAGGCTTTTTTTAAGATGGCTTTTGCATTGATCTGCGTCGGGTTTGCTATGTCAATTTGGTTTTTGTACGCCCAAATTTTTATTTTGCATGCCTTCTGTTTATATTGCATTTTTTCAGGCATAGCCTCTGCTGTGCTATTTTTATCTTCTCTCTATATCTATAAACAAAATGAATCCTAAAATTGCAAAAGACATAATGACCAAGGAGGTCGTTACTATTTCTCCTGACACATCTATTTCTGATGCCTCCAAGTTGTTGTATAAGAACAGGTTTAATGGATTACCTGTTGTCGATAAAAATAAAGTTTTGGTCGGTATATTGACTGAATATGACCTTGTAAACATAGACTCAGCTACTCATCTACCTACCCTCCAGAGGATATTACGTCATGTTGCTCCCGATGATGGCGCCAAAGAAGAGATTGAGGCCATAAGCAAGCTTAAGGTCGGGAATCTAATGAACAGTGATCCGATGACTCTTAGAGAATATGCTACCTTGGAAGAAACTATTGCTGCTTTTTCTCAGCACCACAAAGTTAATCCGATACCCGTGGTAGATGAAAATAAAAAATTAGTCGGAATAATAAGTCGTTCTGACATGATTAAGTTTTTTACTGAATTACCGCCAACTTTGCCAGAATCAGAACTTCAATGGACCAATCTCAAGGAGTCTGCAATCACTGGACTAGTTGAAAAGTCAATGGACTTGCTTGAGGAGAGAATGGACTTGCTGCAGATGAATATATTGTCCTCCGAGCAGGCAATGTTAATAACAACACCTGATGCAGAAATAATTTTTGCCAATAAGGCTTGGGAGAAATTAACAGGCTACACCACTGAAGAAATAATTGGGAAACATCCGAATGATCTTTGGGGCGGTCACATGCCAGAAGAATTTTATCGTGATTTATGGAATACAATAAAAAATGAAAAAAAGCCTTTTGCTGGAGAGGTAAAAAATGTTAAAAAAGACGGAACCGAATATTGGCAGGAAACATATATTACCCCAGTGCTTGATGAGGCAGGAAATATAAAGTTTTTCATGGCTATTGAGCCTGAAATCACTGACAAAAAGAAAAAGGAACAATTTAGAGAGGAGTTCATATCAATAATTGGTCATCAGCTCCGCAACCCGCTTGCGGGCATAAGTTGGATTATAGAACTTTTGTCTAGGAGCCCAAACCTTTCTGAAGACGACAAGAAGAAGGTGGAAGAAATATATAAACAGAATAAGGGATTGGCAAATTTTGTGGCGGACCTTTTGGTGTTGTCTAGAATCGGGCGCAAGGATATGAGTAAGGAAGATTTTGATTTGAGGTCAGAGATAGATTTGATAATCAAAGAAGTGAAGGTTGCTAATCCTGGGGTTGAGTTTTCTTTTCAGTCTGAGGGGGGAGACTTTTCTCTTATGACTAACAAGCCTATGGTAATTCAGGTTTTTGCTAACCTTATTTATAACGCGGCTGAATATTCAGACCGAGATGCCGGAAGAGTGGATTTGGAGTTGAAGAAGGAATCGGATGGTTGGTTTTTCTCTTGCTACAACAATGGACCAGAGATCAAAGAAGCAGATAAGTCAAAAATATTTTCTAAGTTTTTCCGTTCTGATACCGCCCAGAAAATAAAAGAGAAGGGCACTGGTTTGGGATTGTTCATAATAAAAACAATTTGTGATAATTTTGGCTGGGGTCTTTGGTTTGAAAGTGCATCGGGGCAAGGCACAACTTTTTATGTTAAGATACCTATTGTAAATAGCTAAATATTTTATGACTAGATATAACATAGCGGAAGGACACGTTCGGGAGCCATCTAGGGGCACAATTTTGTTAATTGAAGAAGATGGGTCACTGAGATTGTCTTTGGTAGAAGCCATAAGATCGGAGGGGTTCATGGTTATAGAGGCAGAAGATGGGGAGAGCGCTTTGTCTATTGCTCTGAGCCGCCACCCCGATTTGATAATGCTAGATTTGCTTTTGCCAAAAATGGGTGGAATGCAACTGCTTAAAACCCTTCGTCAGTACGAGTGGGGCAAGACAGCCAGGGTGATTATATTGTCGGCCCTGAGTGATCCTGCTATTGTAAGTGAAGCTAGTACTTTGGGTGTGACTGATTTTTTGGTAAAATCAGATTGGAGTACGGAGGGAATAATTTCCAAGATAAAACAGAAATTTTTAGAATAATGGAGAATCCTCAATTAAAACAAGAAGTCCTTAATTTTCTAAGGAATAACAATGTGGCAGTAATAGCCACAGTTTCTTCTGATGATAAACCGCAGGCATCGGCTGTATATTACATAAGTGATGACGACCTAAATTTTTATTTTTTGACTTCCAGAACTTCACGCAAATTTTCCAACCTGATGCAGAATTCCAATCTTGGCTTAACTGTAGGCATTGGTCCAGCTGCCATAACCATTCAAGGTGGTGGGGCGGCTCAATTGGTCGAGGATCCCAAAGAACAGCAGGAAATAATTAAGTTCTTGTCCATTAATGCCGACCTGAGGGGCTCTCATTATTGGCCTGTTTTGCAGTTACCAAATTCAGAATTTGCGGTGTTTAAGTTTAAGCCCTCATGGCTAGTTTTACTTAACTTGGATAAGGATGGTCATCCGGATACATATAAAGAAGAGTATCATAAAATAATATAAAAATATGACAAAATTTCAAAAACTTTCTTTGTTTATGCTTCGTGTTTCTATGGGCTGGCTGATGTTTTATGCCGGCATAACTAAGATTATTAACCCGAATTGGTCTGCGGCGGATTATCTCGGAGGAGCCAAGACCTTCTCTGGTTTTTACAATTGGTTTTTGCGGCCTGACATATTACCCACCACCAATTTTATTAATGAGTGGGCGCTAACGTTGCTTGGAATTTTTCTAATTCTTGGTTTTTTTGTGAAAATTTCTTCGATAGGTGGTCTCGTGTTAATGTTTCTATACTATTTTCCGGTTTTAGATTTTCCCAACATTCTCCCGCACTCGTTTATAGTTGACGAGCATATCATATATGCATTTGTGCTTTTGTTTTTCGCAGCTTCAGGCGTTGGAAAGGTGTGGGGAGTGGACAAGTTTATTTTTTCAAAATCATCCAGGTGGGGGGCCTGGCTAGGATAGTTTATGAGATTAAAACTACCGAAAACAATCAGCTCTTTGCTTACTAAGCAAGAGCTGATTGTTTTTAAAAAACTTAATACCCCAAGGAAGATACAAGATTTTTTAGACAAGATATCTATCAACTTTGAACCCGGTGGAGATACTTGCTTGTCTCCTCGTCGGGTTTTGATTGAGCAGAGAGCGCATTGTATAGAGGGTGCCATGTTGGCGGCAACGGCATTGTGGGCTCACGGCCATAGGCCTTTGCTTTTGGACTTGAGGGCTGCTGATAGGGATTACGATCACGTATTGGCCTTGTTTCAGCGTAAGGATTTGTGGGGCGCAATAAGCAAGACTAACCATGCTGTGCTTCGATATCGCGAGCCGGTCTATAAAAATATACGTGAGTTGGCTATGTCTTTTTTTCATGAATATTTTGATGACTATGGTAGGAAAAACTTGAGGTATTATTCAAGGCCTTTTGATTTATCAAAGCTTGGTGTTGGTTGGATCGTGGCGAAAGACAATCTTTGGCATATAGCTGAAGCCCTAGATGATTCGCCTCACTTTCCAGTACTAAATAGAGCAACCTTGTCTGCGTTGAGGAGGGCCGATAAGGTTGAAATAGAGGCGGGTAAGATAGTGGAGTGGAAAAAGTAGCAATGTATTTTATTTTCAGCATTTGATTCGTTAAAATTAAAAACGGCCAGAGGGCCGTTTTGTGTTAGGTATGGCGAATTTTTTTTCTCATTCTTTTGGGTTTGAGTATTGTAAGCAGCCAGGCTTCGGCTTCTTTGTGCTGCCAGTTTCTTAGAAAATAATCGATGGTGTAGCTATGGTTGCGCCCAAACCAAGTGTCATGGAAATATATTCTTTTAGAGTCCATTCTTGAGACTATTGAGTAGTGAAGTTCTTGGGTGCGCGGAAGCCAGAATGTAACTACTACCAAGTTATTTTTTAAAGACCTTTTAAGTCTTGCCAGATTTGCTCCTTTTTTTATCTTGAAGTCTATTCCTCTCCTTTTCAAAAAATTAAGGAGTTTAGAATCCCTTGTACCGTTTCTACTTGTCTGTAGCTCCTTAACTACTGATTCTATATCCATGCCCAAGTATTGGTGCAGCAAAATCCTGGCTACAGCCGGTCCGCATTCATAGTCATTCCTTTGTTTATAGCCGTAGGTTGGTAACATGTTCAATATCCGTTCGACCCTCTATTTTGAACCATTCAAGCACAAGCAGGCACGGCTGCCAACGATTGACTAATTTCAGAAAATGATTTAATAAAATTACGTGATTTTGTTTTGTGAAAATAAAATCTTGACCAAATACAAAAATACCCCCTTAAGGGGGTATTTTTGTATTTGTAGTTGTACTACGGAATTTGAGGAAACGGGGCGTTGAGAGAAGGACATGCTATTTGGTTAACCTTCCATTTGGTTGTCTTGCCGACATTGCCAGTTGGTGTGTGGTCATTTGCAAGTCCGAACGGTACCCACGGAGCTAATATTTCTTGCCAGTATTTAAGTTGAAAAGTTTTTATAGCAGCACGTGTTAGTACCCCGTAGAATCCTGTTATGGGAAGATTTGCCCCCTCTTGTTCATTTAGGAATTGCTGCAATTTCTTAACCTCATTCGTGTTATTTGCGCGTCCAAAAAATATGTATTCGCTTAAGTATTCACCACACGTTGAATCTCCTAAAACTTGACCACCGTTATCGTTACTCCCTCCTGTGGAAGCTCCTGCAACCTGGTTGTTGTTGGCTAGGGGTCCATTTATGAAGTTGCCTATGTTTCCTCCTCCATTACCACTATTATTTGAATTTTCATTTGGTGTCGGTGTCGGAGTTGCTGATTCAGACGGTGTTGGGGTAGGAGTAGGAGACTCTGACGGTGTGGGAGTTGGTGTGTCTGAAGATGTCGGTGTCGGTGCTGGAGATTCCGATGGAGTAGGGGTAGGAGTTGGAGAGACCGGCAGGGTGGGTAGTGGCATAGGTGTTTCGCTTGTGGTTGTGAGAGAAGCATTATCAATTGTGAGTGAGCCTACACTTTGAATCAGATGGAATATGCTTAGGGAAACAGCGTCGTCTATCGCCTGGAATATGAAATTAAAATGTTCCCATACAGCAGAGGTCTCAAGGTATCCGTAGTCGTGGTATACATAACTACCATTACCGAGAGTGTATCGTGCTACTACCTTAGAATCAGTTGTAGAAAGATATGAATCAGAGAATAGATAATTCTGGCCTGGTGTAACCGCCACATCCTCAAAGTACCACTTGGCATCACCATCTGTGTATTCTGCGATATCAACCTGGGCTCCATTGCCGGATTCGCCGCTCACTGGGAAAAAGAATGAAACCAAATTAGTGCCCCAGTTGCCCATAAACCAATGTTCAGGGCTGTCTGTATCCTCGTCTTCAAGACAAGGATTCAATATTAAATTAGGAGTGCAAGTTGGTGTGGGGGTGGGAGTCGGAGATTCTGAAGGTGCCGGTGTAGGTGTTGGTGTTTCAGAAGGTGTCGGTGTCGGAGTTGCTGATTCAGACGGTGTTGGGGTAGGAGTAGGAGACTCTGACGGTGTAGGAGTTGGAGTTGTACTTGGTGTAGGAGTTGGTGTGTCTGAAGGCGTAGGAGTCGGGGTGGGAATTAAATCTCCCTCAACGGAAACATCATCTATTCGAAAGTGCTCATCATTATCATTCGCATCATTTCTAAATCTGATTCTAAAAGAAGAGTTGTTTAGATCTGATGGTAAATCTATTGTTTGCTGAGTGCTCCAAGGTTCATGCGTAGAATCATTATCATCTAAGTCATGTTGAGCCAGTATGTTGCCTGCTGGAAATGATGTACATGTTGATCCAGAACAGTACTCAACCACACCCTTATCGCTAGGCGTAGCATCGGCATCACCTCTCCAATAATATTTTAATTTTAAATTTTGGAATCCTGTTGCCGTAACTGTCTTTCTAATCCAGCCATCTTCCCCGATTTTAGCGAACTTATCAGTAGAAGAAGATGTCTTAGACTCATCCTCACTACCATTGGTGCCACTGCCAGTAATTTCGGCAGGATTACCTTCATCCCATCCAGTTACTGTTCCACCGCTGGAACTACCAAATGTTTCCGTGGATAGAATAGTATCGGCGTATACTTTGGTAAGCAATAGCTGACCAATCACTGAAAAGACCACGATTACTACAAAGGCCGAACTCAAAAAACGCTTCATAGAAGCGCCTATTCGCATGCCGGAGAATGGCATAAACATAAGTATAGAACCACCCGAAACCCCAATTTCCTTGTTTTTATAACCAGGAGCGGTGCTTGCAGGACGATTTAAATGCTAAATAAATTATATAATTTATATCTACCATTGTCAATAGACTGATTGACATGCGTATCCTTATGATTTATAATTAAATAAAACCAATTGTGCTGTTTTTGGAATAGTACTGGGATTATTTTTTTGTGTCAATTGCAAGATCTAACCAAAATGCTAAAAGTAATAGCTGGATTTTTTTGAATAGTTTGTATAATGGCTTTAAAGTTAATCATCGCATGTCATTAAAAGCAATGGTCTTGGGACAGGTGATGTGGATAATAAATGCGCGTATCACTTTTTATACCTTGTTACAACGAGGAAAAATCAATAAGAAAATCAGTTGAGTCATGGCTCAGTCAATCTCGTCTTGCCGATGAGATTATTGTTGTTAATGATTCCAGTACTGATGGCACCTTGGCGATACTTGAGGAATACGCCGACAAAATTAAAATAGTGACAACCCCGAGGAATATGGGCAACAAAAGCCATGCCCAGGAGTATGGACTGCAGTTTGTCACTGGTGATATTTTGGTGACCAGTGATGGCGACACCGTTCTTGATTACAGATTTATAGAAGAAATTAGTTCTTGTTTTGATGATCCAGAAGTTGCCGCTGCTGGGGGCTATGTGCGGAGTATGCGTTACAATTGGCTTACTCTTTGCCGAGCCTTTGATTACACCATAGGCCAGAACCTCCACAAATTAGCGCAAAGTTACCTAGATTTTATGTTAGTTATACCTGGCGCGGCCGGTGCTTTCAGGGCGAGTGTTTTTAGAGAATACCTTAAGTTTGATCACGACACTATTACCGAAGACCTGGACTCTACTTATAAGCTTCATAAGTCAAGATTTAAGATTGCCTATAACAGAAAGGCTATTGTTCTAACTCAGGACCCAGCCACCATAAGGTCATACATTAATCAGATGAGGAGATGGTATGGAGGAGGTTGGCAGAATCTTAAAAAGCATTTTGATATTGTGACTCGTCCAGTGCAAGCCCTTGAGCTTTCTTTGACGTATATTGAAGGTTTAGTATTTTCTGTGCTTCTTTTCTTGATGCCTTTCTTAAACATGTATTTTGAGTTATTTTTTGTAGCCTCATATTTTTTGGTAGCTGTAATACTCGCATTGTTAGTTGCAATTAAAGAAAAGAGGGCCGATATGCTATGGGTCCCAATTCCGTATCTGATTATAATTTTTGTGAACTCATATGTTTTTTTGGAGCAATTTTTAATGGAGATTATCTTTAAACAAAAAAATCTGGTTTGGTTTAAACCAGAGAGAGTAAGTATATGAAATCACCACTGTTAGGACTTTCAATTCTCGTGCATTTCGTTGTAATTCTTGTTAAAAAAACAAGAGGTTTGTCGCATAGAAAGAAACATGTCATGAATAGAAACATGAAAGATTCACCAGCTAAAATTATTGCATCACTTCTAATCGTGGTTATAATAACTGGAACTGTTTCTGTTGCTGCGGGAATAATGATTGGTGCTGGTTTGGCTGATGGAAACTCAAATATTAAAATTGTTTCTCGGGCTACACCAAAGTTAAAGATGTATATTTCCGGAACATACGAGTATGCAAAGTCTCTGGTTAACTTTGACAATGTGACAGAAGCAAATTTGATAAGCCCAGAATTGACGCCATTGCCACCATTGAAATTACCTGTGACGATTCTTGCTACCTGTGAACCAACACAAAATATAAATTTAGAAGATTCACGCAGCTCTCTGGTGGACTACTTGAAAAAAAATGGAGTGTCAAGTACTATGGAGCATCGTCTTGTTTTGGCTGAAAAGTATGGGATTGAGGGCTATGATGGAACTGCCATCTATAATTCTATTTTGTTAGAAAAATTATTAAGTGAAAAATACCTTTCGCATTGTGAAATTAATCAATAAAATCAATAATAAACTATGAAAATATCAAATAAAATTTTCCCACTGCTACTACTGTCATTTGTGTTGACCGGTTTAGTTTTGTCTTTGTTTGTAGGAATTTTGTCCTGGGGTGAGTCAACTGTTTTGGCTGCGGATAATCTAATAATTAATTCTTCACTTGAACTCTCTGCTGGTGCAGATCCAGCTAACTGGCACCGTGGTGGCTGGGGCACTAACACTGCGATCTTTACTTATCCGACTGCTGGTGAAACTGGCAATGGTGCTAGCATTCAAATAACTAGCTATACCGATGGAGAT
>DATDXQ010000022.1:0-12740 GCA_036517175.1 Minisyncoccota bacterium | reverse complement strand
AAGATAAGCATGCCCAACGCGCCCAGAAACAAGCGCACCTTGTAAAGTGCGCATAACATGTTCCTGCCCCATTATTTCTCCAAACGTTGTCGGCCTGTATTTGCGATATAGTACCTGTGACATAAATAAACTTAGCTCGTGTTATACGTTACTGGGTTTTTTCTTAAAGACAATAAATCTAAACCCGATAAAATTCCAAATCAATGCGATAGCAGTGGCCACAACTGCGGCAATATTATTCCAGGCAATCTGACCGAATCCGAATTGAGGTGCAATCGTCAATGTGATCGCAGATGTTATACCCACGTTAAGAAGAGCGCCGACTATATTGACCAGCAAGAACTTGAAGAATTCCTTGCCTTTTTCTTCGGTAGATGAGGCAGCCCTAAAAGACCAATATTTGTTCCAAAAATAACTGTTAATAACAGCCACAACAAAAGACATTCCCTTAAAAGAGCTTAACGCCAAGCCAGGCAAAGTATTGCCTGTCAAAACCATCAGCAGATTGAAAATACCAAAATCCACGCCAGTATTAAGGAGCCCAACCATTCCGTACTTAACAAATGATTCGATAAATCCGATAACCCTTGTAAGCTTACCTGCTATAAAAAGAATTCCAAGATACAATATCGGCACTAAAATCACCAAACTCCATGTATATTGGGTTGGCAATCCTAAACTCTCAAAAGTATTTAGACGAATCAGAACCCAGGACCACATCAAACCTGTTAGAAGTCCTATGATCAATGAAATTTTTATATCTTTTGTATTCATAAAAAATTATAGAATTTTAGTTTGAGACCCTTCCAGACATTATTTCTGCTTCCACATCTTCTCTGGATCGGCCATACTTCATTCTTGATATTTCTCTCAAGTAACCTGCAGCTTCTTCATCACCAGCACCAAACACTCTTTCTGTATCTATCTTTATATTAAAGGGTCTTGTGGTCTGACCGCCAACCAAAAGACTAACATAGGCATTAAGATTGTCTATATTCATAAGATCCTGCTCACTGAATACTGGAGCAAATTTATTTTTCATAAATTCAGCGTCATCCGGACTTATCCTGAAGGATACAATAGAGCCGACATTTCCAAAAACCGCATCTCTTATATTTTCTTTGAGCTGCTTGATGAACTGGTGGGCAATGACTAAGTTTAGTCTATATTTGCGCGCTTCGGATAATATTGTAGATATGCTATCAGTGGTAAAATTCTGAAACTCATCTATGTAAAGATAGAAATCTCTGCGAGATTTTTCATCTTGTATGTCAACACGAGATAAGGCAGCACGAAGAAGCTTGCCGACCATCAACATGCCTATGAAATTGGCATTGAGATCCCCTATCTTACCCTTTGATAAATTAACCACCAATATTTTAGAGTCGTCCATAACTTCCCTGAAGTTAAAGGCACTTTTCTTCTGATTAATGATTGGCCTCAAAAATTCGTTAAAAACAAAATTGTTAAGCTTGGATGTTATATATGGAGAAAAATTGGAAAGAGACTGATCACCAGTGGCCTTTTCAGCCTCAAGTTGCCAGAATTCTTTTACCAGAGGATTGGTTTCCCTGCTTAATTTGTCATTGCGATATATATCGTCATTCAAAACCCTTGAAATATCGGAAAGGGTTGGGATGTCGTGCTCATAGTCGTCA
Organism: Minisyncoccota bacterium; assembly: GCA_036517175.1. Lineage (GTDB taxonomy): Bacteria > Patescibacteriota > Minisyncoccia > 2-02-FULL-40-12 > IGHO2-01-FULL-4-A > 2-01-FULL-44-17. The sequence continues at coordinate 11,082 of DATDXQ010000022.1, read as the reverse complement.
AGCAAAAGATATAAAGAATTCTTAAAATACTTCTCAAACATTGGACCTCCGGTTTCTTTGAGGTTGTAGAGCTTGTCCATTATTCCAAATAACTCATCTATAATCATGGTTTTCTGCTCTGGATGAGTTGGATCCATTTCAAGCATGTTTAAGCCCATAGGTCGCGCAACATCGCCAGGATTGAAATAGATCACATCATCAATGCGCTCTGGTGGTACCACTGACAATACAAACTCTGCAAACTCCCCATGAGGATCTATAAGGCAAACACCCTTACCATTTTCAACATCTTGTCTAAGCAGGGCCTTCATAATCGTGGATTTACCAGTACCAGTCTGACCTATTACATACAAATGTCTGCGTCTATCTTCGTCGGTCATGCGGACGGGTACCTCTTGTCCTCTAAAGACATTGTGCCCGAGCACGATACCCTCCTGTGGCAAATTCGATGGCGGTTCTGCTAGTTTTGATTTTAGGAATTTAACTCTCGGCGCAGCGGTTGAAGAAACTGGCAAATGGAAAAGACTCGTAATCTCCTCTACTGACATAACCATTAGGCGATTATTTTCGAATAATCTGAATGAAAAATTGTATATAAGTTTATCCAGAGCACGGCCCGTTAATTTGTTTGATTTTAGTGAATTTATATCTGGAGATGAGAATTGCACAAACGCACCCTCAAAATCCTGGAGAATCTGCTGAGCTCTTGGTTCAGACTGAGCTGAAGTTACAAGACGCACGTTAACATCAAAGCTTTGTTTGCTTGATTTATCGCTTATCGCCTTGATTACTTGTTCATCTGCCGGAGTTACTATTCTTGGAGGTTCCTGTTTTCCCTCATTTGCTTCAGCTTTGGGTGGATGTATCGCTCTCTGCATAGCCTCCTTAAGCTGGTAACCGGATTGCATTTCACGAGACACCTTAGAAGCAAATGATTTCTGTTTATCGGCATGACTGGGCCTTAGTAAAATTTGCATTGCCGCTCCTTCACCCTCAGACTGCAGTCTGGACATCGAGGTCAATATGCCGCCAATGGGATCAGTCTCCATTTTTTGATATGTTCGAATAGGTAAAATTGAATCTCTGGAATAGCTCATATAAGCTCCCGCAGTAGCCCCGGTAGGATTGAAAATATTATAATCCTTGACTCTGCTTACTTCTGCATTGGGGTACAGACCATAGATCTGTTTTTCTATTATATCCTCATTATTTTTTGGCACAGAAACGTAAAAATGGGTCTCCTCTCCAATGTGATGTACGGCCATCTCCAATACCACATATGGCTCGCCATATACAAATTTATTCCATCCCTTAGAGTGTATATTTGAAAAACCGGCAATTAATTGTTCGCCAATTGCGATCAGTTCTTTTTCTTGCTTCTGGTTGCCACCACCTGGCAACGTGCCAGTATCTCTAGGTACACGAATTAAAAACAGGGACATGTTCAATGAGCGATCAACTTGTCCGCGTGACCTCATGCCCCCAAGTACAATAAAGGCCGCAATTGCGATTATTCCCAGAGCAGAAACGAGTCCAATTATTAAAATAATTTCCAATGTATTTATTTGTTATTTTTTACAATCTCTATTTTTCTTTGTCCTGTCTCTGAATTATAACTAACACCCACTCTATATTCTTTTTCGATCGGTCTTACCCTTCCGCTAGTTATAAGAGTTTTTGGATAATAAGGAAGCTTACCAATTATAAGCAATAAATTCTCGAACGAGGAAATACCGAAGTTTTTCTCATTCCATGTATAGTCATCAAGACCCCTGACAAGAAGAAATATAAGTGCAACTGAAACAGACAAAAGAACCACCACTGTATCAAAAAAAAGATTGTCAGAACGTAGATTATATAAAGATACAATAAATATTGCAGCCAGAGAATAAAGAATTAGCCACTGGAAACCAGAAAGAGACTTGGCCCCCAGAACAAATAATTGGTCTCTCGCTTCCCTAATAACATTCAGCGGGGTCAATATTTCTACTTCAAGAACAGATTCCAGATCTTTGTTAAGCGGCATATTTGATATAAATTTTTCTATTTTTTCAAATTCACTCTGTGTTGCTCTTGAATATTCAATTAGCTCAGGGTCAAATGATCTTATTACGTATGAATCTAATAAATCAGAAAAGGTATTTAATTCTTCAGGTCTATATCTCTTAACCCCCTCGAACAAAGAGTGCCAGCCAGACAATTCATTACCAATAGATTTCTTTAGGGTATCGTACTCTGAATAAGTAACCAAAATATAGAAACCGGCCAAAATACCAAATAAAAATGTAGTTACAGTTAGGATAGTTTGACTAATGTCTTGGGGTAAAAATCCTTTTGGTATTATAAACAGAAGGATAATAGAAATTAAAAATGAAATTAATAGAACATGTGAAGTTTTCATTTTCTATAATCTTTGTATTTTGCCACGTTCAAGCAGGTGATTATAAAGTTCGTCCACCAGGGCATCGTGAAAGGCGTCTATAAGAGCTGCGTTGTTGCTAGCCTTGGCCTGTTTTATTGCTTCTCCTGGAGACTGATTAAAGGCAATGTTTACTAGCTCTTGGACCTTGTCTTTGAGTTCAGGAGCGAGATATGACGGTGGCTCTACTGTTGGTGGTATTGCCTGACCAGAACTGGACTGATCGTTTTGTGGTGTTTGTTTTTGAACCGGCATCGAATATTGTTCCTGCACCACTTCACGCAATGTTTCTTTTTCTTTAGGTATTTCCTGTATTTGTCCGGATTGCTGTTGGAATTCTAGATCTGCACGTTTGGACGCTAAGTCGCGCTCAATCTGAGCTATTTCCTGTTCCAAGTTAGATGACCCACTTTGTCCAACACTCTCAGCCATTGTTTTAATTATATAACAATATCCCCAGTGTGCAAAACTTAAATTGGGATTATAATTATACTTATGCAAAGAAAATACCTAGTGGTAATTCTAATTTTGGCTGTTGCCATGTTTTTTAGATTTTATAAAATTGATTCCACGCCCCCTGGTCTTTATCCAGATGAAGCCATGAATGGGAACAACGCTATACAGGCCATCGAAACAGGAGATTACAAGGTTTTCTATCAAGAAAATAATGGGCGCGAAGGATTATTTATTAATCTTCAAGCAGTATCTCTCAAAATATTCGGATACAAAGCATGGGCGCTTAGAATTGTTTCGGCAATAGCCGGAGTTCTAACAATCTGGGGTCTGTACTTATTAACAGCACGTCTTTTCAACTGGCAAATAGCTGCTATCTCAAGCTACCTGATGGCAATCGGATTTTGGCATGTGATGTTCTCTAGAATTGGCTTCCGTGCTATCTTGGCTCCCCTTGTTCTTGTCTGGGGTTTTTATTTCCTATGGCGAGGTTTGTCATCGGGGCGACTACTAAATTTTGCAATTAGTGCAGCCGTTTGGGGGCTTGGATTATATACTTATATAGCTTTCCGGGCCATGCCTTTTGTAATCATTCTAGTTCTATTGGCATACTGGCAAACTATAAAGAAGGATTTTGATCATCTTAAGTACAGAGAAACAAAAGATGCGATCCTTAAGGGGATGGCAATGTTCATCGTCATTTTCATAATAGTCTCGCTACCGATTGGCTATCATTTCTGGATGAACCCAGAAGATTTTTTAGGAAGGGTTGGACAAATATCCATATTTGCATCAGAAAATCCCCTAGAAACTCTTGCCAACAATACAGTCAAAACATTGGGCATGTTCAGTTTTGTTGGAGATTACAACTGGAGACATAATTTCTCTGGTCAACCACTTTTGGTATGGCCCATTGGAGCATTTTTTGTTGTTGGTTTTTTGAGAAGCTGGATTAAATTATTTAGGCGCGCTAAAACTCACGGACACTTATCAACAGTCCATGTCATGTTACTTTCGTGGTTTCTTGTCGGTTTAGTTCCTACAATAGTATCAAATGAGGGGTTACCACATGCGCTTCGGGCTATAATTGTTGCTCCGGTAGTATTTATATTCGCAGGAGAAGGCCTGTGGTGGTTTATCGATAAAGTCGGAGATTGGTACAAGGCAAGAGATTTTCACGAATCCAAGACTCTTTTTGGTTTGTATTCTCAGCATAAAGGGTTGGTGGGTCATGAAAATGCACGAAGCGAATATTACATGCGTCGACGTAGCATCAAAGAAAGCTCGGTTATCGCAACGACGGTTTTGTTTATATTGTTGGGAGCAATCACAATTGCTGAATATGATAAATATTTTAACAAATGGGCAAACAAAAATGACGTCGCATACGCCTTTAATCAAAATTATGTAGAAATTGCTGCAAAGCTTAACTCAATGCCAATCAACATAAAAAAATATGTGCTAGTTAATGCTAGTGGTGGATTGGTTAATGCCGTACCGATGCCCGCACAAACCATCATGTTTATGACCGACACATACACCCGAGAAAAACAACTTGCAAAAAGAATATTTTACTTAATACCAGATGATTATATAAAGGGAAACTACGACAAGAACGGAATCGTGATACCCCTAGAGGATTAGTTTGTTGTATAAAAAAAGTCCCCTGAGGGACTAAACTATATGACCCATAGCTGGGGGTACATCGCCAGAATAGTTTACAATACTTACCAGGCTGGATAGATTTAATAGAGTCTTGGAAATAGATTGAACTAATGGTCGGCCTGGAACAGCAATATGTGTAAAATCACATTTACATCCATTGCATTTAGTAACTTCGCCAGCTAAAACCCTGCGAACACCCTCTCTGGGGCTACGATGTGGAACGTTGCGATGATTGCAGCCCACGCACACCACAGAAAATCGATGATAGACCCGCACGGCTATTTCTTCTCATCCATTAGAAAACTTAAACAAAAAAGGCTAACCCCCAACATAAATGCTCTTTCTACATTAAAAATAAACACCTGATAGTCAATAGTTCCCGCTTCAGGGGATCTCAGTAGGCCATGGATTCCGGAAAGGAGCATAATAAAAACTGCCAAAAATCTAAGCCTAAACTTTAATTTATTTGTCATTTCATATCTCCTCAATGAATAATAAAAGAACAAATTTAATAGTATTAATAATTATAGCTATTTCTTTAATTTTGTCAATTTTAAGTATCCGGGAGGATTCTTTCATCGTTGATGAGATTCCACATATTGCTGCCGGGTACTCTTACTTAGTCAAAGGAGACATGAGACTTAACCCGGAACACCCACCGCTAGCTAAAGATCTTGCAGCAATCCCCTTAATTTTTGCCAATCTAAACAAAGATGTTTTCAGTACCAAGTTCTGGCAGGAAGACCTTAACGGACAGTGGGAATTCGGAAGACGTTTAATATTCAATTCTGGCAATAACGCTGAACAAATAAAATATCTTGTACGAATACCCATGCTATTATTCTTCGTTTTATCATCATTATTGATTTTCAAGTGGGGACAAAAATTGTATGGAAATCTTGGGTCTATAATTGCACTACTACTTTTCTCATTCTCATCAACCGTTTTGGCACATTCCCGATTTGTAACAACTGACGTTCCAGCTCTTTTTGGAGTGTTACTGGCAACATATTTTTTTGTTTCTTACCTCAGGTCATCTACTAAAAAATCTCTCTTTATTGCCAGCCTAGCATTCGGCATAGCTCTACTTCTCAAATTCTCCACATTCTTGCTTGTACCATTCTTTCTAATCCTGGCTTTAATTTATGGATTTGTTAAAAACCCCAGGCCAGCAGACGGCTCGGCACCATGGCTAGGTCACAAGATAAAAGATGCAGCAAAAACACTGGTACCGACAATAATTATTTTTATAATCGGATTCGTTATTATCGTATGGCCGGTTTATCACCTTCACACACGTAACTACCCGCCCCAACGTCAGCGCAACGACACAGTGCAGCTGCTTTCTAGCTACGGCAATAGAACATTTGCAGAACCGGTTATATGGGCATCCGACAAACCCGCTCTAAGAGCGGCTGCTCAGTATGGATTAGGCTTATTATTGGTTAACCAAAGGGCAGTTGGAGGCAATACAGCCTTTTTCCTTGGGGAAGTTTCCAGGTTTGGCTGGCATAGTTACTTCCCCATAGTTTATTTTTTAAAAGAACCTTTTTCGTGGTGGGCACTTCTTCTTATCGCACTTGTATCTGCCGCCTTGCGCTGGCGTTATGCAGTAAAGGAGTGGGCAAACCGTGGATATAATTTTGTTAGAAATAACCTAGAAGAGTTTTCTATGATTTTGTGGCTTGTAATTTATTGGGGTCTTAGTGTTAATAGCACCTTAAACATCGGCGTACGTCACCTTTTACCAACTTATCCATTTGCAATATTACTTGTCTCTGGAGTTATTTCAAAAATAGCTAAAAGTTACCAAACTAAATTTTATCATAAGAAGCTTGTCGCTTTTTACCTCTTAATTTTTACTTTGATAAGTTGGTATATCTACGAAAATATTAAAACGTTCCCCTATTATCTGACCTATTTCAACCAGGCAGCTGGCGGTCCGTCCGGTGGTTATAAATACGTAGTTGATTCCAATCTAGACTGGGGCCAGGATTTAGTTAGACTCCGTAACTTCGTTAAAGAAAATAACATTCCGCGCATTGAGTTTGATTACTTCGGTTGGGCGGACCCATATTATTATCTTAAGAACAGTTATATATGGTCCAACTCAACCAAATATCTTGACGCAAAAGATTTCAAAACTCGCAATCAATCAGATGGTTGGCTAGCAGTATCAGTGACGTTTCTTCAGGGATCGGAAGGAGCCTATGACCAACCTAATCCAATCAATTATAATTGGCTTAAGGCATATAATCCCACTGTTGTTATCGGCAATTCAATATTTATTTATAGAATAAAGTAGTTTAACTTTATTAAAAAACCGCCCAATCATTAGCGGTTACTTAAAACGAAAATCTCTTTTAATTTCCAAGGAACTAGTTGCGGTAACTCTCATGACATCAGGACTTGTGTATAAAAAGATTGGATTTTTCTTAGTTGTTCCGACAAAAACCCTTTCACGAAAATCATAGGAAAGCACGTTCAAGCCCATTACTTCCAATTTATTCAAAAGTCTCTCGCCATGACGTTCATCAAATATATGTCGTACAAAAACCCTGACCATTCTCACCCCTCTTGTACAAGTTATTGAACACTATAACAGATTAGTTACCTGTGTCAATTATTTAGAGGAATCCACACAAAACCAGTTCAAACTCAATCAAGGTCACAGACGTCTTAACGGACATGTGCGGAATAGCTGGGTACATAGGCAAAAAAGGGGGTCTCAAAAAAATCACAGTCTGCTTAAGCAGACTTGAATACCGGGGCTATGACTCGGCCGGTGTTTTATTCTTTGAAAAAGGCTTAGCAAGACTTGAGAAAAGCATTGGCAAGATGGATAAACTCGAAAGAAAATTAGAAAACAGCAATTCAGACACTCTCTCAGCCTCCATAGGCCACACTCGCTGGGCAACCCACGGAGTTCCAAGTGAATCAAATGCCCACCCACATCATGATTGTTACAAAAAAATATTCCTAGTTCATAATGGCATAATAGAAAACTTCAGCGAACTCAAAACACAATTGATAAAATCTGGACACAAGTTTACCTCTGAAACAGACACCGAAGTTATCGTCCACCTGCTTGAAAAATACCACAAATTAACAAGAAACTTCAGCAAAGCCCTAGACCTCACTCTCAAAAAAATAGTCGGTGCCTATGCGTTAGGAATAATAAACACAGATGAACCAGATAAAATTTATTTCGCTAAACTAGGTAGCCCACTTATCGTTGGACTAGGGAAAGATGAATATTATCTTGCCTCAGATCCTGCAGCTCTCGCTGGAATGGCTCAAAAAATAATCTATCTCAAAGATGGTCAACGAGGTTGGATATCTCCAAAAGAATTCAAAATATGGCCAGCCAAACCCACAATAGAAAAGCTCAATATTAAAGCAAGGTCCGCTCAAAAATCTGGCTTTGCACACTTTATGTTAAAGGAGATATTTGAACAGCCAGAATCTCTAAAAAACAGCTTACGCGGGCGCATTTCAAAAAATGGATCAGTTAAACTTGGTGGATTGGAAGCAACAGCCAAAAAAATATCCAAAATAAAAAACTTGGAGATAATAGCCTGTGGAACCTCTTATCACGCAGGCCTTATCGGGAAACTACTTTTTGAAGAAATGGCCAATATTCCAACCAGTGTGAGCTTGGCGTCAGAACAGAGATATCAGAAAAATGCTACACGTCCTAATACCGCCCATCTTTTTATCTCTCAGTCAGGAGAAACCGCAGACACACTGGCAGCATTAAAGAAGATCAAACCAGAAAGCCTTATAACTCTTGGTTTAGTAAATATGGTAGGCTCATCAATAGCCAGAGAAACTGAAGCCGGAGTTTATAACCATGCCGGGCCGGAAATAGGCGTAGCTTCAACCAAGGCGTTTACCTCTCAAGTCGCCATCTTAACACTTATGGCTGCCCACTTTAGTCCCAAAAACAAATCTAATAAATCCATAATTTCAGAACTTACTAAGATTCCTGAAAAAATTAAAAAAATTCTGGAAAAAAATGATCAGATTAAAAAACTTGCCGAAAAATATTCAGATTCACCAAACCTAATCTTTATTGGTAGAAAATATAATTATCCAACAGCACTGGAAGGCGCATTAAAACTAAAAGAAATAAGCTATGCTCACGCGGAGGGCACAGCCGCAGGAGAATTAAAGCATGGCATGCTGGCATTGATTGAGCCTGATTTTCCTGTAATCGCTATTGCAAATCAAAACAACATACAAGAAAAAACAATTTCCAATATGCTGGAAATAAAAGCAAGAAATGGACTCATAATAGCCATCACCACGGAAGGTGATAAAAATATTGCCTCAATTGCGGACGATGTTATTTATGTACCCAAAACGGCTGAACAACTTGAACCGCTACTCAACAGCGTCGCCCTGCAATTATTCGCTTATCACTTCGGCGTTTCCCTTGGCCATGATGTAGATAGACCTCGCAATCTTGCAAAGTCGGTCACAGTTGAATAGTTAGTAAGTTCCTCTAAAATCAAAAAGACCCTTATGAGGCCTTAAATACTAGAGACTTCTCTTTCCTATTCTTCCAACAATATCAGTAGCCAAACGAATATCACGTTCAGAAACCCCATACGCTCTTCCAAACAATCTAGCGTTTTTTAAAAAATAGCTTAGGGGGTGGCTTTGGCAACCAACCATAACCCATTTGGGTTTGTTACGAGTTATAATAATCGGCCACTCAAGCAAATCTGCAATAACTACCGGGGTGAAGTCTATTTTTACTTCGCCATGGAGATAAGCACCTTCACCTAGGCAAAGTTGAGCGTCACCAGATAAGTTGACCCTGTCATAAACAGAAAAAGAACCACCTAGGTCTGCATAACCACAAACCCGCACCCTGTCATATAGCTTGATAAGGCCCGAAATGTGAGCTGAATCAGAAACCTCTACATGGTTATGTATTGATACTTCGCCTTCAACTACGGCTGCATCACACACACGACTTTGGCCATTAATTATACAATTTCCATAAACAGAAGCCGTGTTAAAAACCCTTGCCTCAGGACCCAGATAAACATCCGGGCCAATAATGGCCGTATTTGCAACCCAGCCACCACCTTTTTTATGTCTATGGGCTTCCACCAATCCATTGCCATCTTCGAAATCAAAAAGGTTATTTTTTACTGGCCTCATTATTTACCATCCTCAAATTTAAAAAAACTTAAATACATGATAAACAATTATTAAATATTTTGTCAAATAATTAACGGGGCTAGTTGATTACTTATAATAAATCCTGTCTTGAACTCTTAGATCTATATACTCCAGCTCACTCCTGTCATTTTTATTAATCTTTTCTCTTAAAAATATTCCAAGAGCATTAATTTGTTTTTCAATATCTGTTGATGTGCTAAACATTATTTTCCAACCTTCTGTAGTTTGAGCATGAAATTCCTCAAGTGAATCTTGCGGGACCACAAAACCAGAAACGACAACGCCTGTTGTCACAATCAAATTCCTTGACTTAATCATATTGTCCAACCAAATCTTTTCTGCAACAGATTCACCAAGCTTAACACTTCTTTCTCTAGAATCATTTACGTTAAGAATGAGGAATCCGGATGATTGCCCCGTATCGGCAAAAGCAACTCCATTTTTATCAAAATGGAAGCATCGATCTTGTTTAACAACGCACCAGATTCCAGCCGAACTTCTCTCTTGTCCTGATATTAATAGAATGTGGGGTAGTTCCTTTTCAACATTCAAAAAATCCATTCTGGGGAAAAGCGCCATTAAATCAGTGGCAAGAGTATCGGAAGAAAGAATGAGCGTATTGTTTCTTTTTTTAATTTTTAAAAAATCATCATCGAGCCAGTCATTAATAGCCTGGCCTAATTCTTCACCATGATCTCCTCGAACTTCTATCCGAACTTCTCTTACGTCAAGCAACCTTGCAAAAAATAAAACATAGATCCCAGCACCGACAACTACTAGTACGATCAACAAAAAAAATAAGCCTCGTTTTAAAATTTTTTTGCGTTTTTTGAGATGAAGTTGGTCTTTAAATTTTTGCATTAAATTCGACTTTGACAAAGTTTCGCTCCACCATAGTACTTCGCCGGGACGTTATACTTGTTCCAGCGACAAGCTCAACTATTTCAAAATTGTGAATTCGGTTTTTGAAAAGAAGTATTATATCAAAAACTGTCCAAGCAATTCACAATTTTGGAATCCCGGCGAAGTACCATAGCCTTTGCTCAAAAAATTAAAGTCTGCCATGAATGATTTAGTGACTTAGGACGGCATCATTGCATCATTGTTACTAAATATAAAAACGAGGCAGTAGTGGATTAATACGCGAAACTACCTCGTAACTTATTGTTTCAGCCTTCTCTGCTAATTCTTCAGCAGTTATCTCTTCACCGCCTTGCTTTCCAATCAATACAACCTCATCCAAAACTCTAGGATTTTTAGCTACCGAAATATCAACCACAGATAAATTCATAGATATTCTACCAAGTATTTTACAGCGTTTACCACCAACAAGTACTTCAGCCGCAGAT
>DATDXQ010000021.1:0-5840 GCA_036517175.1 Minisyncoccota bacterium | reverse complement strand
CTGAAAGTAAAACAGCTTGAGGATGGTATCAATAGAACAAAGATTACTCTGGTTAGCAGGCAAGATAGGGAGCGGTTTACGCAAAGATTGCGTTCAATTGTAGTAAAAAAAATCGAAGAAGCCATCCCTAATTCTAAAGTTATTGGCGAAGGCTCTGTGAATGTAAAATTTGATGACAGAGTTGTTCAACTACACATTCCTGGACATCTTCGTGTAACTGAAGGACTGTTGGAATCCTATGTCAAAACATATGGTGCGTCATCTCGGCGCCAAGAGGTACCCGACACTGTTATTATCTGTCACCCATATTCATTAAATTACCGCATGGCAGTAAGAGATATAAATAATAAAAACCAAAGAGGTGAAGCCAAGATATATACGGCACCCATTCTTGTTGACGGATCATTCTTAAGAAATAGTCTCCGAGATTCCGTGAGGAGCGTGCACCCCCTTTCCAAGGTTGTCTTTAACACTAATTTTTCGGCCGGTATTCTACATGTAAATAGCGTAAACGGGATAGTTAATGCTGACCGTGTTGGTTTCGACGTATTGATGGACCAGGCTATAATGAAACGCAAATCTAAGGATTTGCCTAGTATCTCTGAAAAATATATATGGATAATGATTGGTACGGATCCACACTTTGGTTCTCGTAACCGAGTTGAAGTGTGGTCTGAGGCTACCGGTGGTTCACTCGGTATGTCTGATGCCGTTATCCAAATGATGAGGGACAGTGGATTGTGCAAACCTGGGAAATTGCCTATACATATATTTACCGTTAATGATGACCCTACGCAGGGTAACCACTTTGAGACTCATAAGCAGCCGCATCCCAGAGAGATTTCATATCAAGAAAAGGAAAAAATTGTAAAAAATATGAAAGCAGAAGATGCTGTAAGGTTTCTTCTGGAACAGGATAGGTTAGGTGGACTTGACTGGCTTCAGGATCAGATTGAGCAGGTCAAATCAAGACACATAGCTTCCAACCTTGATTTCTTTGAGGGTGTATTGCAGAGAAATATAAATTCAAATCTTTCAATTAAGGGTATAAGTCATATTCACAAAGTTGCCCATGATAGTAGAGATCTAGGCGCCATCAATTGGGGTACTGGTAATCACTTTGAGTCTACGATTGATAGGAATTTAACCGAGGGCTTTATATATAGAGATTATTTAAAGGCCTTACTTTATGGGCGTAATAGTAATCTGAGCGTTGAACTTGTAGATAAATTGGTGGTTGCCCCACTTGAGGGTAATCAGTTCTTTGCTTGGGGTTATTTGCAGACCCCAGGAGGTTATGAGTGGGCTGTCGAACTACGAAGCAATCCACCTCGATTATCGAGTTGGGCCGATGTTTTGAAAGCAACGGTTAACAATGATGCTCTGAGAGGTGATTATGGTCTATTCATGACCGGCCATAAGACAATCAAGATTTATGGTGATAAACACTTTTTTGCAACTGTTGACATAGAAGATGTTCTCTATCATATGTGCGCGTCGGGCACGTCTACCGATCTCTACGGTCATAGGGGATTTCCGCCGAACAATACTGGCATTTCTTTTGTTGGTTTGCCGGTTGGAGGCCCATCTGCCGGACCGATTTTAGTTAGACCAATTCACGTTCAGCACATTCTCAGGTATTTTGATAAGCCGTTTAGTTTTGATTGGGGAGCTTTTTTGCCCAATCCGGCCTAAGTAATTTAAAACCGAGTTTTACTCGGTTTTTTCTTAATTTAATTTTTATTTTGTGACAACGTCCATGCGTGCCTGGAGGCATTTTTCTATTTTTTCTGAAATATCTTTTCCGAATAAAGATCCGAGACAGCCAGACAAAAGAGCGACTGGTAGCAGGTCCGGTATACTAGGGTTCTGAGCTATGTAGCTGATTTTTAAGAAGTCTACGAGACCCTTGGGAATAAGTGTAGTTATATGGTAACCGGTATGGTCACGGTTTCCGGCACGACTAGTCAGGGTGTGTAGTGCGTTATCTAGCATAAATATAAATGATACAGCGAGTATTATAAAAGTTCTAGGCAATTCAATTGTGACAATCGACACGGGAAATTTTAATTGACTTTGTGAATAACCAAAAAAATTAAGAACAGGTTCCTGGAAAAATATCCAGACTGTGCCCAAGGACAGTATAACCAAGTAGGGAATTTTTTGATTAGAACTTTTTTGTTTTACCCGATTATCTATGTGTGAATCTGGGCCTAGTTTAGCCATATACTCAATTATCATAGAGAAGAATGCACCAGTTGTTGAGCCAAGTACAGTCGAGATTACATAGGGTATGACAAGTTGAACAGGCACGTTGTTAGATACAAGATAAGCAGCGTTAACGTAAAATGCGAGTCCGCCAAGAAGACCGGAAGTAACTATAAACCAGTTACTTCCTCTGGCGGAAGCTCTGGTGGAGATTGCGTAGAAGAAACTCTGGATTAATCCAAGACCAATGACTACCGCCATTGATTTAAACATACTAATCTCAAAACCAAGGTAGCCATAAACCATGTAGCCAGTTAGTGAAATTATCAAAGTCCAAAATGTTTTTTCTTTTCCAATGAGTGCCAATCTTTTGCCTGGGGCAAGCCTTTCGTCTCTTGTTGCATCAGCAGTAAGTTTATATTTACTCTCTATGTATTGAGCCCAAATCACTCCAGTGAGACGTCCAGAAATTAATCCCAGAATGTACAGGATAAAAAGCAGCCAGTAAGCATCTGATATTTTTATTACATGAATAGTTAAATACCAAGCACCGTTAGAAGCGAGTGCGGCAATCGTGTGCCAAAAAAAAGATCCTCTCTGTCTCAATCTGCTCACAAATACAAATGCTGCAAATTGGAAAATTGCGGCAGCAAAAAAAGTTATTGCTTCTGAAAAACTACGAAGGTAAATGGATACAACGATGCCTATCAATACTGTAATTATCGGTATAGACCAGGAGGATGTCTTTATGTTTCTATCAGAAAGTAATTTTAGTATTAATCCGGATGTGGCTGAAAGAAAAAGTATTACAATCAAAAACCAAGGCACAGGGCAACTCCTTTTTAAAGATCATAATGAAAGAACATTAACAAACCAAAAAAATAAATCAATGAAAAAAGTTTAGAGAGTCTCAATGCTTAGTTTTCGAGGTCCTTTTGATTTTTTAATTTCATCCTTAGGTTTGAGTGGAGATTTGTTTTCTTCTATACCCTTCATTAGTGATTCTACGTCTTCAATTTTATAAACTCGATAGTTATTCACAGGGTTGCGATGGGCGATTAAGGCGCCTTTCTTGTCCCAGTTGCGAATCGTCAAGGGGGTTACTCCAAATATCTTAGCAACCTCATTTACTGTTAAATATTTTTTAGGCACGAGAGATATAACATTTAAAAAATAGCACATAACAGAAAAATTTGTTCTGTTATTGACCAGTTCTTATGTGTTACCTTAGATCACTTTAGTAAAGTTTGCTTAGTAATGTTTATACAGGTCTTTAAACTAAATTATACCTTTTATATAAAATGAGGGTCAATGTGGATAATTTTAAAAAATATGTTACTTGCTATCAGATAATTATTATTTACCGATCAGTGTCAGGACAGACTGACATTTAAATAATTATTATTTATCAACAGTTTTGTGGTGTACCAACGGTATAATTAACCATGTAAATCGATTTAATAATTTTATCCGATATTGTATCGGATAAGTAAAAAAGTATTTAGCAGTATTTGTTTCAGATCTGAGTGTTATAAACAAAGTCTGCCCCGACGAAAGTCGGGGCAGACCTGAACGCATCCTAATCCACAACCCCCGCAAAGAGGAGGGACTCGGACATCCTTATTTTAATAAAAATTTAGTTAATTTTCAATGCAATACAAGCCTAGAAAAAAACATAATTTTATATCTCTTGGAGAGGCTTCAGAAGGCTCACCGTATTCGCAAGAATACCTAAGTTTGCTCGCTCGTAAGGGGCGTCTTTTTTCTAAAAAAATAGGCCGTAATTGGTATACGACAAAAGAGGCAGTAAGAGACTATGTTATTAATCATGGTGTGCCTTTTGTTTTTTCTGGAAATAATTCTAATGAGCTTGGTGGCGAATATCCTAGACCAGAAATTATAGGCGCGGAAGCTATTTTTAAAAAAAACCAGAAAGATGATTCACAAAAAACAGGAGAAGGGCATGATTACAGAAGTAGAATTTTAGATGAGTTTGAAAGATTAAATTCTCCAAAAATTTCTGATAAGCCGTTAGACGTTGAACCACAAGAAACTACTGTAGCGATAAAAAAACCATTGCCAGTTTATGGCCATCAAAATACTGTTCAGGTTGATCCAGGTATCCAAAATCAGGAAGAAGAGCACATTAAATTTAATCAAGAATTAGAAAATACAAGACTCGAATTAGCTAGACAGGCTGAGCTTGATTATCAAAAACAAGGACGCTTAGATAAGGTTGAAAAAGTACTGGATAAGGTCTCAGAAAATCTTAGTGTTATTTCAGAAATACAAAAATCACATATCGAAAAACCAGTTATTCAATCATCGCCAATAATTAGCCAACCGATAGCAACCGAACTTCCTAAGGAGCAGGAGGAATTTTATAAAATTGAATCTAAATCCCTGGGTCATAAAATACGCCGCTTAAATTATGCGGGCGGCCAGTCTTTTCAAAGCACAAGAAAAACAATCGGTATTGTTGTTGCTGCGCTGGTCTTACTTTTTTTGGTAGGTGGGGGATTCAGTTTTGGAAATGCTGATGAAGTCGCTTTGCGAGTAAAAGATTTTTTTAAAAACGCTGATTCTCTTCAAGGTCATTTTGCTGGTACTCATGGTAATGAAATCCTTCTTTTAGATAAGGATGGTAAGGTTTCGATTTACGGCCACATAGAAACCCAGGGTCAGTTTAGGTCATTTGCTCCTGACGGAGTGGCTCCGATTGTTGTTGATTCCATGACATTGGTGGAGAACCTTAATGCTGAATATTTCGATGGACTGGCGTCTAAAGATTTTACCCTCGCTTTTGTCACCAAGAACGGCAACATGACTTATGATGATGTCTATCTTGAGGGCAATGTTGAGGTGGGCAAGACACTTAAGGTTAAGGGTGCCGCAAAGCTCCTTGATGAGCTTCTGGTTTATGGAAAACTGGGTGTTTTTGGGGAAGCGGTTTTTGGAAAAGATGTTCAGTTGACTTCTGGTAGTCTCAAGTTAGATCAAGGCAGTGTGAATATAAGCAGCGGCAATTTGAATCTTGACAGGGGGACCATAACTCTTAACAACTCTCTGATGATAAAAAATTTGAATGCCGAAATGCTGCAGGGATATAAACCTCAAGATTTTTCTCTTAACTTCATTGTCGGTAATGGAAATGAAACAAGTCAGATAGCTTTTTTCAACGGAGGTATTTATGGTGCCGACAGCGCTTTTTCCTCGATAGGTGTTGCCGGAGATGTGACTATTGGTACGGAAGGAGAAGAAGATAACCAGGTTGCAATATTTTCTAAAAAATTCAGCATTGATAAATCTGGAAACTTGTCTCTGAGGGGGAATATCAGCGGCGTTGATTTGACTGTTGGCGGTTCGGTTAAATCTGATCTGATTCCTTCAGGTTCTTACGACCTTGGTTCTTCAGCTAGGCCATGGAATAATCTTTTTGTCAGCCATGCAGACATCGGTGAGGCTGTTATTGGCAGTGCCACATTTGAGAGCTTCACCATTACCGCTAGTGCAAATATCGCAGGCACAGCCAGCTCCTCTTTTCGTCTAAATACAGACAATGTTTCGAGTGATTCAGAGGATTCTTACCTAGCCTTTGAAAGGGGCATCATTGTTCCAAATGCGACTTTGAA
>DATDXQ010000020.1:0-3426 GCA_036517175.1 Minisyncoccota bacterium | reverse complement strand
GCCGTCAAGTTCGTGGCCGGCTGCTGCTTGGCAGCCGCGACCACAACTTCCTGCGACATCCCCGCCTGACACAGGCGGATGACATCCTCAGGACCGGCGGCCGCGAGCATCGCGGCCGAAATAACTGACAAAAGAATGACTTTCATTGAGAATCTCCTGGCGGTTTCATGGGCCGCGATCCCTTTTTAATGTACCCACTAATTATAGCATATTTTAGACCAAAAAGCAAGCCTATTGGGCCAACAAAAAAGCCACCTGCATAATCGAATACAAATGGCCTGAAAAACCTTAAAAACTACCAGTTTTCGGGCTTAGTATAGCCCTTGTAAACCATAGTGTGGAAACAAACCTGTGAACCACTTTCCTCAACTACATACATCGAAACATTGTGCAAAGAACGAAGTTGTCGCCTTATCCAATATATCTCATTTATTGTAAGGCCTTTTTTCGTGATATCAATTGTCGCCCCAGTGAGATGGCTTGAAGCTCTCAAACCAGTTGTACTTGCAGCATTATCATTGCCCCCACTTATCAATTCAGTTTGACGCTTAACAGTTCTGACTGCAGAGGTTATAAAAAGTGTGCCGCGCGGAAATTGTTTATTGTATGCCTCAGCCAGGTCAATAATAAATCTGCTAGTCCACGGCCGGACATACCACCACTTGCTATCCAGGTCCTTTATGGACAAACCTTTCACAATAGGAATTGGCACCAATAACTTAGCTTGAATAAAATCACTTAAATCATCATCGTTACTCAATCTTGTGAGACCGTCCAGATCAGCACGAAGATTTTGGACTATCTGTGAATCTTCAGTAGCCACAAATCCTCTGGGGATTGTAAGTCTTGATCTTGCTTTTGATTTGGGTTTAGATTTGGGTTTCTTATTCTGAGCTCTGATTGGCAAAACAGATGCCAAAACTAAACCGAACAATTTACGCCTGGCTAAAACCATACTGCACCATACGCAATCAAACCTTTGGAAAATACTGGGAACAGGATGACATAGTATTAAGAAGAAATCAAGCTAATCGAAGACATATTATCTGATATAATCCGAATCATGTCTTTAATTTCTAGCCTAAAAAAACTGGATTGGACGCTAACAGCAATCGTGGTTGCAATAATTGGATTGGGTATTTTTAGTTTTCATGAAATAGGTTCAAGGTCGCCAGAATTTATGACACGTCAAACTGTTTTCCTAGGCTTAGGAATAATAGCCATGATTGTTTTTTCTTTTTTTGATTACAGAATATTAAAAAATTTATCATCTGCATCTATAATAATTTATCTGATTGCAATAGTTTTGCTCATCGCCGCTTTGGCATCGAAAGAAATAAGGGGTGTAAGTTCTTGGATTATTTTGGGCGGCCTGACATTTGAACCTGCGGAGTTTGGCAAAATGGCAATACTTATATTACTTGCCAAATACTTTTCACAAAAACATGTTGAGATATACCGAGTCAGTCATATTCTGGCCTCATTTGTGTACTTTTTGTTGCCCGCAGGGTTAACAATGCTCCAACCAGACTTGGGTTCTGTCATAGTATATTTCTTTATATGGCTAGGGATGCTTCTTTTCGCAGGAATAAAAAGGAATCATCTTCTGATTATTTTTATGACTGGGGTGGTTGTGGCGACAATAGGTTGGTTCTTAATTCTCAAGCCCTATCAACAAACAAGAATCACATCTTTTATTAATCCCTATCTAGACCCTCGGGGTTCAGGCTATAACACCATACAATCCAAGGTAACATTCGGCTCAGGAAAGTGGATTGGCATAGCATTTGATAGAAGTGTTTCGCAAAAGGCAATCGTACCAGAACCATACAACGACTTCGCACTCGCAAATTTTGCCAGAAAATTTGGACTGGCTGGCATAGCGCTATTATTCAGCCTATTAATAGCTTTGATGTTTAGGATTGGCTCAATTGCAGCAAGAGCTGACAACAATTTCGCCAAACTTTTTTCACTTGGCTTTATGACCATAATTTTTGCCCATGTAATAATTAATGCGGGAGTTAATCTTGGGCTCTTACCAATTACGGGCATTCCTTTCTCCTTTTTAAGCTATGGGGGTAGTCATCTTTTGATTCTAATGGTTGGGCTCGGCATTATTCAGAACATTAAAATCAGCAACAGTGGTTGATAAAATCACTAGTAAAGCTGCTTGAATTTTTCATGACCACCATATCTTCTAAGGAAGTTAAGATTCTCAAAAATATTCGTGGTAGCTTCGGCATCAACTCTAAATACTTGACCGACAAAGGGAGCAACCCAAGAAACTTCGAAACCCCTCGTAGTTTTGGCAAGAAATGTTTTTATTTCCGTCTTCCCTGCTGCTAATGGATTATTATCCTTGTCCAGAAGAACCAACGCAATATCAACATCGTTTAGGTCAAAGTCCGATCCATTAAAGATGTCCCCACCAACCTTTGAAAACAAGTTTGGCTGATTAATTTGGCCGTAATTTCCACTCCTTATAAGCAAGGTCACACCACTTGCGGCAAGTTTATCTACCTCTTGCCATTCTACACTGTTAATTTTAACTTCCGCACTAAATGCAGGCTCACTAAAACTTAACGGAGAATTTATAATATACTTGGTTTGTCCTGGCAAAATATAAAAATTGCCGTTCTTATCCCCTATCGGCTGACCCATACTGTTATAAAAGGTAACTGCGTAGTCAACATTAACTGCTCCATACAAAAGATTTGGATTGTAAACCCTTGCCATAAAATCGTAATCATTATTTCTAACATTAAAAAGTTTGCTTGATAAAATCTGGATCGGATCAAGATCGGCCAGAAGATTGGGAGTAGGCATAGGTTTGGCTGGGCTCACCCACTTATAAATTCCAAAACCAATACCAGCCAATATCATAATAAAAATCACTGCGATCCATATTTGCTTTGATAATCTAGAGTTGTCGTCCATCTCGTAATTATAGCTTCACCAAATTAAAAACAAAAGCCCCATTGGGCTTTTGTTTTTAATGATTAGTCTCTTCCATAATCAGAGTAGGGCGGCTATCCACTTTCGCGCGCTGCTAAGCAACGCACTATCATAGACCTTGAAGAATTTCACTTCCGAGTTCGGAATGGGATCGGGTGGAGCATCTTCAGTATAGCCACCTTACTCTGACTACGAATAAGGTAATTGATCACTTAGTATTTTTAATGAAAGTTGTAAGCTGTGCTAAAAAACTTATTAGTAGCGCTCGGCTGAACGCGTTACCGCGCTTACACCTGCGCCCTATCAACCTGGTAGTCTCCCAGGAGTTTACGAAGTCTAATCTTGGAGCCCGTTTCGCGCTTATATGCTTTCAGCGCTTATCGGAACCGAACATAGCTACCCAACGCTGCTTTTGGCAAAACAATTGGTAGACCAGAGGTTCGTTCATCCCGGTCCTCTCGTACTAGGGAC
>DATDXQ010000019.1:0-42048 GCA_036517175.1 Minisyncoccota bacterium | reverse complement strand
TAAAGTCGGGATTATCAAGGAACGGGAGTTTTTTTGTTTCCCGTAGCCCGCCTTCGCTAAAGCTAAGGTGGGTAAAAAAGGAGTGTCTATGAATCACATCGGCTTCAGCCTTGGAGGTGCGGGTCCGCACCTCCTTCGTATGGTCCTGGTAGCTCAAATAGAAGAGCGGTGCCCTGTGAAGGCATTGGTTGCGGGTGCAAGTCCCGTCCAGGACCCATGAGTTACAAAAAGAAAAAATTACAGAAGAGTAAATTTAATCAGTTCAAATATAGATTTGGACAGATTAAACTTGCTTTTCTTAAGAAGGCAAGAATTCTTTTACAAAAGGAGGGTCGAGTGAGAGTTCCGCAAACGGTAGCGCTATTAGAATTCCTTAGGCGGCAAAATAAAATTGTTAGATCAAACAATCAGAAAATTAATGAATGGGTGGATGACTATATGGACGAATGTAAAAAGAATGGTGAACCAGTAAATATACTGACCCAGTGGTGTGTCTCCAAAGATTTAGAAAAACGTTATAGAGAGCAGAATAATAAATTCATTCCCACTAAAAAAGAGCGAAAACTTTTTGAGATAGAAATACCCAGAATCCTAGAAATGTTTGCCAAGAATGGCTTTGTGGTAAATTGGTGGGTCACATTTAACCGATCATATCTTGATAGCGGCAGAATCTCTAACCAGTTAGAAGGAGAATACAAGGATGTTATTCTGCAATTAATCCAAGACCGTAGACTTACAGAGGACATTATTTTATTTGACTGGGAAGACGATATTTTGGGAGCCAAAGCCAAACCAGATCTAGGTGTACTTCAAAACGTAGAAAAATATATATCCAGGGGTGCCTACAATCTAGAATTGGCTAGACATTCAACTTGGGCTAGACAAGAAGCAGGACTGGTGCAAACTGATAAAGAATTAGATGCTGATGTAAGATTCCAAATTGCCTGCGAGGTAAACGAAGGTAGATTACTGGTTGAAGTAGAATCGCCATTTAACCGAGGCCGATTTATACTAGTCCCGCTAGAAGTCGCAGAGCGTTATGATAATTTCTGTGTCAAAGCCCCAGATTTCAAGAAGTGTATAGTTTCTGTTATCTCTTCTTATCCTTGGAGACTATAGTTAACTACTAAAAAAGAGCCGCTAGGCTCTTTTTTTGACTTATCTTACTACCCAGATTTTGTTGTCGGAAGAGAGGGCCCAGACGGAGCCGTCAGGAGAGATGGAGAAGGTCTTTATAGAACCAACTGAAGAGATGTTGTAAGTTGTCTTAAGCTCGCCACTGGCCTTATCGAATACGTATACGAATCCATTGGATTTATCAGTCAAATAAATGAATGCGGAATCCTTGTGCGTAAATATGCGGCTGCCTGTTGTGGGTGATAGGTTAAGATCAAATTCAGACTCCTTTGCCCCCTTGAAGTATTTAATAATCTTGCCTGTCTCCGTAAGGACAAATAGGTTGCCATCGGCGGTTATCGAAATGAGATTGTCGGTTGGGGTTTCTGTACTCCATGTTGTTTTTTTGGTGCCTCCTGTAACAGCATCAGCATATTTGTATATTTTGTTTTCTGCCAATGCGTAAAGATTGCCTTCGTATATTGTTGCATCGCTTACCTGAGAAGGTTCTTTTAGCGAAAACGAAGATGACTTATTTGTCTCAAGATTAACGGTCGTTATGCTATCTGAGCCATTAAATACAGAAACCAATGATCCAAGGCTATAAATAAACCCGGACTGTATTTCTATCCGAGATATCTTAGACGCTGGATTATCTTGTTTTATAGAGTGTAAACCGCCAACATTGTCTAGAGTAAACACAGTCCCTTCATTTTCTGAGATTAGGTCAAAAGAGGGGGCGCCTTCAGCGGAACTAAGGTCAGAATATAATTCCGGATTTTTGTCACTGAAACGATTTATGTTGTTGAGGGTTTTCATCGCCTCATCCTTTACCTCGTTTATCTTATCGTTAGACAGTCCAGCCGCAGTTGATATTGCCGCCTGGAGTAGATTCCTGGCCTCTCTGGTATTATTTTGAGTTAATTGCATCTGTGCTAGTTTTACTTTTTCTTTGGCTTCGTTTATGGTCGTCTTCAGTTCGCTTGAGCCACCCATTGAACGAAAAACAACTATACCAATAACCGGTAATACAACTAGCGTAGCTATGGTGAAAAACATCTTGGAGCGTACTCTAGAACTAAGCTTGTTCATTCTTCCCATTTTTCTGAAATAACCTGTCAATGAAGTCATTGGAGTGATTTTTTTATTAATACTGAATTCTGCGGGTATAATTCTTGGCGCTTCATTTTCTGGTGCTTCGTCTCGGTATTTGTTTTGTGCCCGGGTTATCAAGGGTTGTTCTTCTGGGTCGCCGTCATCATCTATCTTTGGTGTTGAGGTGGTGACTTCTTCTTCATCTTCAAGGTCATCGGATTGTGGTTTTATGGACATCAACGGTTTAGTGTAGCTTACTGTTTGAACGGGCAATTCTTTGAGCTCGTTAATTAGGACGTGAACTCCGCAGCAAGAAAAATTCGAAGCATTTACAGCTAAGCTGGCAATTTTTTCTTTGAATGATTCTTGGTCTTCTTGTACAAGTATTTCCTGAAGTTGTTTTTCGCGGGCAACCAGGGAACGTGTTGGAAAGTAGGCAAATATTTTATCACCAGGATATAACTTGCCAGATATGATGTTTGAGAATTGTTTAACATCCTCAGCGTCTTTATTAAACAATTCTATGTTATTTAATACGTCTATAGGTTTGCTATCCCTCGCTAGAGCCACCTTAAACTTGCCTAATCTTGAAATAAAAACATTATCTCCGGAGATTGCCATTAGTCCGATATTTAGTTTTAGACTTTTGTTTTTAAAAAGATCGTCAAGAACCTCATTTAATTTGCCGAGTGTGCTACCGAAGGCCCTCTTGGTGTCTTGTCCGAGCACGGACTCCTCTCCATAAAATTCTCGTTTAGCCAGAGAAGATATTAGATTTATGGCATAAGAGAGATCATCTTCAGTGTATTTAATGTGGCCGACCAGAACTAGGGAGCCGAGTGACTTTTCTTGATTATTTGAACCGTGGTAAGTAAGAACGTCAAAATGAGAGCCGTCTTCACCATTTCTATGAATTAATTCTTTGATAGCAGGTTTTAGTGTTATTTTTTCCACAGCTTTGAAATATTTATTATATTTAGAGTAGTTGACTAACTTCTATGCATTGCTACACTAAATTTTAATCTTTAGATATAAACATGTCAAAGGCAAGAAACATACTTGAGTTACTTTTTGAGTCCCGCGCTAGGGTCAGGATGCTTAAATTGCTTTTCCGAAATTCAAGCTCTTCATTTACTGCGACAGAATTGGCAGAAAGAATGCAGGAGCCTTTGTCGGAAGTTCAAAGAGAAATAAAAAGGTTCATTGAGATGGGTCTTTTGAGGGAGGTTAAATAATAATGTAATAAGCGATGACTAATAAAAAAAACAAGACTAGCTCCAAAAATAAGAGAATTAATAAGAGAAAAAAAAGATCGATGCTTATCGGTAAAAATAAACATGTGAGCAAAAAGATTTACGCCAAAGTTAAAAAGAATGAGCCGGCATATTTTCTAAATACGGACTTCGGTTCTTTTTACGAATTGCGAGAGCTAATTTTAAAATCTCTTCCGGCGGAGAAAGACGATATGGTTGCGAAGATTAACAAGCTTGGGAAAATAAGACTTGCCATAATATCCGGCATTTTCATAAACAAGGAAAACCACGATCCTTTAGTTGCTGATTTGCTGATAGTCGGTGACTATGTAGAGAACCGCAAAGTCAAACCGTTTTTAAAATCTCTTGAGGCTGAGGTAGGCAAGGAGGTTAAGTACTCGATTATGGATAAAGAAGAATTCCAGTATCGTCTGGCTATGTTTGATCGCTTTGTGAGGGTGTTGCTTGACGGTCCTCATGAGAAACTCATAAATAAGCTAGGAATTTAGTGCCAGCCGGGGCGGTTAGTTTAATGGTAAAACGCTGCATTCACATTGCAGAGAGTATTGGTCCGATTCCAATACCGCCCACTGCTTAAACTCAATAATCTCTGGTAGGGGCCACCTAGGGCTCCTTTTTGCTTTTTAGCGTCACGGTGAGTTATGCACAAGTTGAGTGTTGCATAGTTAAGGTGTGGTGGAATATAATGAACTCACAGTGGTACAAAGTGGATGAAAGTGTTAATAACTAATAAATTAAGTTGATAAGTAAATGGGTATCATAGAATACGAACCTATCAAAAGAATTAATGAGGATTATATAAATAAGTTAGTAGTTTACTATCTGAATTTATGCTTATTGGCGAATACAAACATATTATTGACCCCAAAAAGAGATTATCTATTCCGTCTAAGCTCAGAAAAGAAATCGGGGATAGGGCTGTGTTGACAAGGGGTTTAGACAACTGCCTATTTCTTTTTCCTATGAGAGAATGGGAGCAGTTGGCAGAAAAATTGGGCAAATTGCCTTTTGGTCAGCAGGATACAAGGAGCTTTGTGAGGCTTTTGCTGTCTGGAGCTTCTGAAGTTGAGATGGATCAGTTGGGTAGGGTATTGGTGCCCGATTTTCTAAAAGAATATGCGGGGCTCAAAAAAACGGTAATCGTGGCCGGCTTGTTTAACAGGTTGGAAATATGGGATGAAGAGCACTGGTCTGAGTATAAGAAGAATATAGAAAAGAACAGTGATAAGATAGCTGAGAAACTGGGGGAGCTAGGAGTTATTTAATCAAGATTGATTTAAAAATTAAAAAACATGGATGGAATCCACAAGCCTGTTCTTATAAGTGAAGTTATTGAATATCTAAGCCCAAAACCAGGGCAGAGGTTTGTAGATGCAACGGCTGATGGTGGCGGTCACGTTATGGCTGTCTTGGAGAGAATAGTTCCCGAAGGAAGATTGTTGGGAATAGAATGGGACAGTCAGTTGTTAGAAAATTTAAAATTTAAAATCGAAAATTTAAAGTTAAGTCAGAATGTAGTTTTGGTAAATGACAGTTATGTAAATTTAAAAAAAATATCAGAAGAAAATGGTTTTGAGGGGGTTGATGGTGTTTTATTTGATCTAGGCATGTCGAGTTGGCATGTTGATGTCGCCGGTAGAGGATTTACATTTCAAAAAGAAGAGCCTCTTGATATGAGGTATGGAAACACTGAGGGTGGTCTGACTGCTGAGGACATTGTGAATCATTGGTCATATGATGATTTGGCAAAGATATTTAAAGAATACGGAGAAGAGAGGTTCGCAAAGTTGATAGCAGCCAGAATTGTTAGATCAAGAAGAGAGTTAAGAATAAAAACAACGTTCCAGTTGGTTGAAATAATAAAGAGCGCGGTACCGTTTTGGTACAGACGCGGCAGGATACATTTTGCCACGAGGAGTTTCCAGGCTATACGCATAGCCGTTAACGACGAACTTAATAATGTTAAATCTGGTCTTGAGCAAGCAGTTGATGTGTTGGGAATCGGTGGTAGATTGGCTGTCATTTCTTTTCATTCATTGGAAGATCGTATTGTTAAAAATTTCATGAGGAGTTTGGCCTCTGACGGACAAGTGGAAATTATTACAAAAAAACCGGTTATAGCCGGCCTGTCAGAGATAACTGTTAACCCCAGAGCAAGGAGTGCAAAATTGCGCATAGCGCAAAAACTGACCGAGAGGAACGCCTCGGTTTAGTGAATTGAGCTTACATGTAGGAACTATAGGCAGGAAAGAACCATCTCTTGCCATATTACAAAAATATTCGGCATATAAACTTAACGTTTTTTTGCTTGTTTCTGCCGTGCTTCTTTTGGCGGCATATATTTTCTTGGCTAATTTCTTGGCCGCCGAAAAATATGCAGTTGGCATTAGTAAAAAAGAGCTCTACTCCCTTGGTGGTCTTGAGGCTCGTTCAGGCTTAAACATGGCGGAGACAGATATTGATAATCTACTGATTTTTGCGCAGAAATCTGGTATGATTGAGGCCAAGGATGTTGATTCGATAATCCAAGATCGCAACTTTGCCTTGGTAGAGTAGCCTAGACGCAAACATAATGAGTTCTAAATCTTCTGGCAGCGGCCGCGTTGCCTTCTTCATCATAGGAGTGATTGTTTTAACAGGCCTAACTACGTATAGGCTTTTTAATTTAACATATATAAAACACCAAGAATTAGCATCTACTGCCAGTGGTCAGTACAATAATCCGGCGGCATTGTTGTCTGGGCGTGGTAATATTTATTTTTCAGATTATTCTTCTGGGGTAAAAGAGCTGGCCGCAACCAACCGAAGCTCTTATTACGTTTATTCAAATAATTCAGGAGACTTATCAAAAGATGATATAGCCAAGATGTCTAGGGAAATTGGCATGTCTCCAGACGATCTAAACTCCAAAGTAAACGGCAAGGGGAACGGCTATCTTGTTATTGTGAAAGGTCTAAGTAAGTCTCAGGCGGACACTCTGAGAGCCCTCAATATCAAAGGAATCGTGGTGGCCTCGGAGATAGAGCGTTTTTATGTTGAGGATACATTGGCGAGCTCTGTTTTAGGTTTTGTTGGTTTTGAGGGTAAGCAGAGAGTCGGACAGTATGGAGTCGAGTTATCTTATGATGATATCCTAAGCGGCATAAATAGAACTCAGAATTTTTTGGGCAACAAGACTTACTCTGGAATTATTAAGTATCTAAAGTTTTGGTCAAAAGAAGATTCTCAAGAATCTCAAGGAGATACATTCCCAGTGGCAGAAGGTGGCAGTGATATCGTTTTGACCTTAGACGCAAACATACAATCCATGGTGGAGGTTAAGCTCCAAGAGCTTATAAATAAATGGAGTGCTGAGGGCGGTTCTATAGTAGTCCAGGATCCTCTGACTGGTGCTATTCTTGCGATGGCTTCTTATCCTGGTTTTGATCCAAATAATTATTCAGAATATGAATTGAGCAGTTTTATAAATCCAGCTTCACAGAAAGTTTTCGAGCCCGGATCTTCTTTCAAGACCATAACAATGGCTGGCGCTATAGATAGCGGGGCAGTGAGACCTGATACAACCTACAATGACACAGGACAGGTTGAGGTTGCCGGCTACACTATCAGAAATTTTGATGAAAAATCAAATGGCATCCAAACTATGCGCCAGGTTTTGGAGCACTCGCTTAATACTGGCGCGATATTTGCGGAAGAAAAAACAGGAGACGATAAGTTTATCAATTATGTTGTTGGATTTGGTTTTGGCCAAAAAAGTGGTGTCGATTTAAATGGAGAAGTGTCCGGTAATATAGCGAATCTCTATAGTGGGCGTAAGATAAATTTTTTGACGGCATCTTTCGGGCAGGGAATTGCGGTAACCCCGCTTCAGCTAGTGAACTCATATTCTGCGATAGCAAACGGGGGTAAATTAATGAAACCATATCTGGTAAAAGAAGTAATAAGATCGGATGGCTCTGCTTTAAAGTCAGAGCCTGTAATTTTGGGAGCTCCCATAACTGAAAAAACTTCGGCTCAGATAAGATCCATGTTGGTTGATGTTGTTGACAATGGTTTTGATAGAGCCAGAGTTGCTGGTTATGACATCGCCGGCAAAACCGGCACTGCTCAGATTCCCGGACCGGACGGCGGTTATTTGGGTGATAATCAATTTGTTCATGATTTTGTGGGATTTGCGCCAGCCTCTTCACCAAGGTTCACGATATTAATAAAAATGGATAAGCCTCAAGGCATAAGATTTGCTGCCGATAGTTTGTCACCAGTGTTTGGAGATATCGCCAGGTATCTGATAAGGTATTTTAATATACCCCCGACAAGAAATTAGAATGCAGAATTAATACATAATTTTATGAAACCAGAATCATCGAAAATCAAAGAAGCTGTCGAGCCGTTGTTGCCAAGGGATGTTGTTGAGATGTATGAGGTTTCTGGTTTCCAGATTATTGGTGAACGTGCTCTTAGAAGATACAAGAAAGATAAGAAGCAGGACGATGCTATAAGAATAAAAGCTGCTGAAGGAACCCAAAATCTTTATAAAAAAAGCGTGCGGGCGAGCCCTGACGAAAGAGGTGCGCTACTTATGTTTGCACTTCGACATGATAACCCAGACATTAGGAGAGAGTGTGCCCAGCTCATATATACAATCCCTGACCACGAGGAGCGTGCGAACCTAATTCGCGTTGGGCTTGAAGATGAGG
The DNA here is from genome assembly GCA_036517175.1 of Minisyncoccota bacterium. Taxonomy (GTDB): domain Bacteria; phylum Patescibacteriota; class Minisyncoccia; order 2-02-FULL-40-12; family IGHO2-01-FULL-4-A; genus 2-01-FULL-44-17. Next base: position 33,866 of record DATDXQ010000019.1, on the reverse strand, counting down.
ACACTGGTGTCCAGTTGGTTTGCTCGAGAATTATCTCATTTGCAGATGAAAGAGAAAAGCCAATGCTTATGCAAACCGTGTCAAGAATAGTTAGCGATGGGCTTGAGGGTGTTGATGTTGAAAGAAAGAAAATATGCGCAGAAATGATTGAGGAATGTCCGCCGGAGCAGGAAGTTGCTTTTAGAAAAAAGGTCTCGGGAATAATCAGATCAAGTTTTAATGATGGAAATAAGGAGCTTCAAAAATCTTTTGCCCAGATTGTAAAATACGCAGCCGAAGAAGATCGAGTCGATCTAATAATGATGGGTCTTGGGTGTGATGATTATGAAGTAAAATCGTCTTATGCCGACGCGTCTTTAGCTAGTGTTCCAGATAATAAGCAAGATGACACAAGAAGTAAAATAACAGAAATAGTCAAATCCGGTTTTGATAGTGCTGATAAAAAAACACAAAAACTTTCGGCTTATATGATAAAAAATGTTTTGGAAAAAGAGCGTTTCGATCTGGTTCAATCTTGCCTAAATAATAATGAAAATGATGTAAAAATGATATGCGTAGAAATGATCCCTTATGTGGTCAGCGAACGGCAGGCCAATCTTATGTCCCTTGCTCTGGAGCAAGGCGACCTAACGATCATTTGGGTATTGTTGTCGACGCTTGGTCGGTTTGGATTATTGCTAGAAGCAAAAGGCGGATTTGACGAAGTTCTTAAAGAAAAAATCAGAGAAGGCATTGAATCTGGGGATGTTGAAAAACAAAGAATTGCCCTAGAAATGATGTCCTTCTTGCAGGTTAAGGACGAACAATTAATTGATTTGATTGAGTCAAGGGGCTTGTCTGGCATTTTAATAGAGCCGAAACTTTATAAACATAATAATGTTGGTAATAAAACTTTTGAAAGAAAACCTTTCGAAAAAGATGGCTCGGAAACTACCTTACTTGGAGGAACCCTTAGGAGCAAGAGCATTATACGTCATATAGAGCCCAAGGCTTTTGTGTCCTGGCAGGAAGCTTACGAGAACTACAAATTCTGGCAGGAGCAAGGCTTCGATTACGTACCGATAGAACCCATACAATCTTATCACTTAAACAAAGACAACATGGTCGAGGTTTATTGTGGAGTTTTGGACATAAGTCTTGGAGATTGGAACTTAGTTGCAGACAGATTCAAAAGGGAATTAAATGATGATAGGGAAAAAATAACAAAATTGATTGATGAATTGGGGATAGAACATGGTCACCCACACGTTGATAATTTTGTTCTGAGGTTTTTTAGAGATGATGATGGTGTGCCAGATTTAAAGAGAAAGCCCAGGTTGTACCTAATTGATTTTGATCAAGCAGTTTCCCCGCAACCAGGTCCAGGTGCTTGATATTTATATATGAAGACAATTTTAAAATATATTCTTAAAATTTTAGCCAAGAGGGTAATCAGCCGTTACCGGCCGACTGTGATCGGTATAACTGGTTCGGTGGGCAAGTCTACGGCCAAGGAAGCGATATTTTCGGTTTTGAGATCCAAATTTTTGGTTCGCAAGAATGTCGACAATTATAACAATGAATTCGGGGTTCCAATGGCTGTTCTTGCCATAGATCCTATTAAATTCAAATCTTTTGGCTATAAGCTAACTTCTTTGTTAAGTGCTATTTGGCTTGTTATGGGTTGGAGAGAGAAGTATCCAAAGTTTTTGGTTTTAGAATTGGCCGCAGATAGACCGGGGGACATAAAGTATCTTTCCGATATTGTTATGCCGAGTATCGGTGTAGTTACCGCGATAGGCGAAGTGCCGGTTCATGTTCAGTTTTATGCAAGTCCGAAAGAAGTCGCTGTGGAAAAGGCAAATTTAATAAGAAATCTGCCTATATCTAATGGTCTCGCTATTCTTAATTATGACGATCAAACAGTTCTTGATATGAAGGAAATTTCCAAGGCCAAAACGATGACATTTGGTTTGTCTCCAAAAAAATCAGATCAAGGGCCTGATGTGTGGGCTTCAGACATTTCTTATTTTATAAACCATGACAGTAATGATTCTGGACAAATTGGTGGTCTAGCTTTTAAAATAAACACAAAATCTTCATTTATTCCCACAAAAGTTAATAATTTAATCGGTGTTCATCAGTTGTATGGCATTTTGGCAGGTGTAGCAGTTGGGCTTAATTTTGGAGTCAATCTTATCGATATCGCCGGTTCCCTTGAAAATATAGAGCTACCTCATCAAAGAATGAACTTGATGTCCGGAGTCAAGAACTCGTTTATTATAGACGACTCTTACAATGCTTCGCCACTTTCAACTAGAGCGGCACTAGAAACATTAAAAAATTTCAATAATGCTAAGCGACACTTAGAGGATAAAACCATGCGTTCCGGTAGGCGTATAGCTATTTTGGGAGACATGAAGGAGCTTGGTAAATATGAAATAGAAGCGCATAGAGCAATCGGCAATATCGCTGCGGAATGCTGTGATGTTCTTATTACTGTTGGTGCTGCGGCCAAATTCATTGCCGACTCTGCAGCCAATCAGATGTCAACTAATTCCATATTTAGCTTCAACACTTCTGAGGAAGCTAGGGCCAAGGCGCAGGAGGTTATGGGTGAGGGAGACGTTGTTCTCGTAAAGGGTTCTAGGTCAATGAAAATGGAGGTGATAGTCGAAGAGCTTTTCGCGGACATTTCATCTTAACTATAAAAATCAAAATCACGCTTCATAACAAAATTACAAAGCGCTATTTGACTAGATTTTCCCTCCGGCTCTGTATGTGTGTTTTGCTGGTCGCGACTATGCGCTCCTCTCGCAAAACACACATACCTAGGCCGAGCAACCCGTCCCGCTACTGCGGGACTAATTGTTTTGCTTAGTAATTATTCTGTGATAAAAACCGCCGAGATGTGCCCGGCTTATATTGGGATAAGCCTTAAAAATAATTGTAAAATTACTTTTTTTTTGTTATTTTAAAATCATGGCTCCTGTCGTCTAGCCTGGTCCAGGACGAATGGTTCTCAGCCATTAAACCCGGGTTCAAATCCCGGCGGGAGCACAAGACGCAATATCTTGCTCTTTGCGGCCAGTTTGTTGGCTTTGGGTAGTTGTCTGCGACGAAGCCTCCCATGAGGCATGGCTGCTTGCCCCCTGCCTCGGACCGAAAGTCCGTTCGTGCGAAAAGAGACACTTCGTTCTCGTGGGCGGTTTGCATCCAGGCATTGTGGCTCCAAGGGTGGGCCTGGCATAGAGACGGACAAATTGTCCCTTGCCGCACCGCTCCGTTGGAATCCTTCTTTTCGGACCTACCCCGCCTTGACGAGAGCCTTCGGTTTGCTACGATACAGGAAGTTCATTTAACGATAGAGAGGTGCGCATGCGCATTGTTATGGGTACCGAAGAGTTCCAAGCTCCTGTAGAAGTAGTACTTCATGAGACTCTGTCTGAACAATATCGCTTGGGATCAGATGATATTCTTCATGCGGATTTAGAAGTGCTAGTCAAGATCTTTGGTCATCTTGCAAAATCTGTAATCGAGGATCATCAGCTCGGGAAGAGGCATAATATTATGCATGACTTCATGGACGCCGTGGAGAGGCACTTTGGCGCAGTAATTCGCCAAGCACATTTTCCGGTAGTTTAACAAGCGGCGTTGGCCCGCTTTTTTGTTAAGTCCTACCTATTGCGTGTCCTTGACGCGCTGATCACGCGGCAGTAGGCTACCGATAGCACTTCTATATCCATGGGGCTATATGTTGTTCCGAATCAACGGTCGCCCAAACCTTCTGGGTGGTATCATGCTCGCCGCGATCCTATTAGGTCTTGCGATTTCGCTCCTGTCGGCCATATTTGGGAGACCCTCGGATCGGTTGGATATGTTTCCGTGTATCTTAACCTTCGTCTCCTTCCTTGTCATAATGATAAATATCCGAGCCCAAGAAATCAGCCTCAGGTCTACATTTGATATTTTGGACCGAATGGATAGATCATCTCAGAGTTCCAGATCTGAGAGCATTGATAACGAGCCATAGACTATACGCCAGGCGTCAAGGCCTGGTTTTTGTTGCACGAGGTGAACATGCCTACACGAGCAGCCACACTTCTGTTGTTAGTTTCTTTCAGCCTCCATAGTAAGCGGAGCGACAAGGGCTTTGAGCTAAGTGGTTCCAACTTGCCCCGCAGAGGCTATTCCCCTGCATCTCTTTGAACCGCCTCTTTTGACCCTTCGCCATCCTCTTGGTATTCTTGAAGCAGGTCCCAAAACTTGTGTATTTCTTGCACGATGAGGTTCCAAAACTTTCTGACGAGGAGCACAATAAATATGTTTTTGCTGCCTATGATTTAGTACAAAAAATTGACCAAAAGAACTCACAAAATTTTGGCCGACATTTTGTTAGCCTTGCACTTTCTTTGGATAGTGGTTTTGGTCGGGGGAACCATTTTCATGATCTACAATAGATGGTACATCCCGTATCATTTAGTTATTGTGACTGGAACACTTTTATTTAATCTTTTTTTGGGTGGCTGCCCTTTAACTTGGTGGGAAGAAAGGCACAGAAAGGCGTGGGACCCAAGTGTTTATTATCATCCCAATTCTTTTGCCGTCACTTATTTTAAGAGAATTTTAAACGTTAATTTAAATCCGAGGCAAGTTAATTGGATTCTCTTGCTTATAAAAGTCACATCCTTTTACGTTGCAGCGGTTCTCATTACACTCAGGAACTATATTAAATAAAAACCAGTGACATTTTAGCCACTCTTTCTTATTTCAGACACGCTCCGCCGCAGGAGATTCTATGGGCGGGCTAAAGCACCGCCCACAAGAAACTTCGCCTTTATCCAGCGGCAGCTTCGCTATTTCGTCTCACAAATTTGATTTTTGATGAAGAAAAGTTATATCAAAAATCAACCAAGTCTGTCTGCCTATGAGGCAGACAATTTGCTCGTCGGAATACCTGAAATAAGAAAGAGTGGCTAATAAAGTTTCTATAGCCTAGACCTTCACGAATACGTCATCGACAAAACCAAGCTTAATTTTTCTTTTCTGGACGCACAGGAACAAATAACTTCAAATTTCTGTAGTTTTTCGCTGATGGGAGTCCACTATTGGAGCACATCTAGAAAAACAAGGGAATTTTATGGAATTTGTACCCGCCTGCCGGTGAGGCAGGAGTGCGCGACAAATAAAGAAAAATTAAGCTTGGTTTCGGGGCTTTTATTTGACATAGTGGCTTCTAACTGCTAAATTATTAAGACAATGTCATTTGCGGTAATTAAAACTGGTGGAAAACAATATAAAGTAGCCGAAGGTGCTAAGCTTTTAATCGAAAAAATAGACACTCCAACTGGGGAGGAGTTTGATTTTGATCAGGTTCTTTTGATCGGCAATGCTTCCGTAGAGAACGCTAAAATAGGAACACCGCTTGTTGTTGGTGCCAAAGTTAGAGCCAAAGTTTTGGAGCAGGGAAGGGGAGATAAGAAGATAGTCTTTAAGTATACAAACAAGACCCGTTATAAAAAAAAGAAGGGTCATCGTCAGCCTTATACCAAAATCGAGATACTAAAAATTACCGCCTAACAGGTGGTAATTTTTTAATTAAAAACCACCAGATCGGGTGGTTATTTAGATGACGGTGCCACGGCAAGTTTGTGTTTAGATATTGCTAGCCCTTCAAGCCATTCTTTTACTTTGCTTTTGCCAGGAGGTAGGGGAGTTACTTCCCTGAAATATAAAAAGAGAGAAAATCCTAAAAAACTAGAAGGACTAAGCAGCTGTCCTCTAGTCGAGTCGAATATATATGAACACAACACATATACGGCTAACAACCCACAAATTACCACTCTAAAAAGGTACGGAGTTTCGTCTAGCTGGCTTGGTAATCCCTGACATATATTTTCCCAGGCCTTGTTTATTTTTTGGTATTCACACAATGCATAAAAAGTTCCTATGCCGGCTGACACGATAGTCCCCATGCCAACTTTTACTGGAAAGTATGGAAGGAAATATCCAGCTGCAAATACTAAACATGTGCATTGGATTAATGAAATACCAAACTTGGCTATTGAATATGATGTCAGGCTAGTATTCTTTTGTAGCCAATGACTGAATTTTGTTGCTTGGGCTATAAACCAATCATCTAGTTTTTTGATCGGATTCATGTCTACCCTTTTTAAATAACCTGCTATTATATTAGCTTATTTACTCAAATTTGTCAACCTTTTGTTTGTAATAGAGTTATTTTTAAAGCATAAAGTGGGGGCATAGTCTGAGTTTCTAAGACTTATCAAAGTTATTGAGCCTCGAGTCCCGATGTAATCTGTCGGGGCGGTTTTTATCACAGAATAATTACTAAGCAAAACAATTAGTCTCACACTAGCGGTACGGGTTGTTCGGCGTAGGTATGTGTGTTTTGCGAGAGGAGCGCATCGTCGCGACTAGCAAAACACACATACGGAGCCGATGTGAAAATCTAGTCAAACAGGGCTTTATAATTTTTTAATTTAATACCTATCAATCTAACTCCTATTTCTAAATGCGTGCCCCAATGTTATCTCATCTGCGTACTCAAGTGTGGCTCCTGAGGCCAATCCACGCGCTAGGCGAGTTATTTTGACACCAAGTGGTCTCAGTTCTTCTTCCAAGTATAGAGCGGTTGTTTCTCCGTATGTATTTGGATTTGTAGCGATAATAACCTCAATATCCGGGGTTAATTTTTGTAACTCTATAATTCTTGATCCCAACTCCTTAATCCTCAAATTGTGAGGCAATTTTCCTCCAGCCGGGTTTATGTGTCCGCCTAATACATGATATACGCCATTAAAGACCTTTGTGTTTTCCATTGATTGGAGATCAGTAACCTTTTCAACTACGGCTATACGGGTTTTATCGCGTCTATTACTAAGACATAAGGGACACTTTTCGTTATCAGCTAGATTAAAACATTCGCTGCAGAGAAGCGATCCTTCGCCGAGGGCGCCTATTGATCTAGAAAAATCATCGAGTTCCTTTGCTGGCCATTCGATCATATCCAAAACAAGTCGCGTGGCTTGTCTGGGTCCAATTCCTGGTAGTTTGGTAAAAAATTCAATAAGTTTTTGAAATTTTTCTGACATTGACTCAGTTTTTATACGTGTTATTGTTTAGGTGATCTTTAAAACAAGTAGAGTACAAAAGTGGCTAAAAATAGCATCTCGGAAATTGGCATCAGACTAATTATATCAATATTTTCTTTTATTGTTGCGCTTATACCTTTTTGGACTTTTTGGGGTGTAAGAACGTTGGCGCAACCGGAGGGGTTTTGGCAGAATATTTTTGTCTTCGGTCTGGGTTTTTATTTTGGGGGTGCTATGCAAATAATTTTATTGATTTTTTGGATAGTTTTTATACTTACAGTGTGGGCCGACGATTAGTAATTATTTTGTGATCAGGTAATACCTGGTCTTTTTTATTTCGGGATTTGCTGTCTTATGATCAATCTATTAGAAGACTCAAGCAGTTGGCGAGGATCAAATTCCGCGAGCCAGATTTTTGAACGACACCTGCTCCTCATCAAAATATAACTCAATAGATCCAACCGGTCCGTTCCTGTGTTTCGCCACTATGATTTCAGCTATATTGGGCTTTTCGCTTTCTTTTTTCACCCTGTCTTCTCGATATATAAACATAACCAGGTCAGCGTCTTGTTCAAGGGAACCGCTGTCACGTAGGTCTGAAAGCTTGGGTCTTTGGTCAGGCCTTGCTTCAGCGTTACGAGAAAGTTGTGATAGGGCGATGACGGGAATATTTAACTCGCGGGCGAGTCCCTTGAGGTTGCGCGATATCTCGGTAACCTGTTGCACGGGGCTGTCGTAGCTCCTGTTTGATTGCATGAGTTGAAGGTAGTCTATAATAAGCATCCCCAGCCCTCGTTCGGCTTGCAGGCGTCTTGCCATGGATCTTATTTGAAGGACTGTTGGAGAAGATGCATCATCTATAAAAATATTGCTTTTGGCTAAGCTGTCGAGAGCAACCTGTATTCGCTCAAAATCATTATTCTCACCTTCAGAGGACAACCGGCCGGTGCGCAGTTTGTGCAAGTTAATGCCTGCTTCAGCGGATATTAAGCGGTCGACAACTTGATCCCTAGACATTTCCAATGTAAAAATTCCGACCGGAAGACCGCTTTCTCTGGCGGCGTTGCGCGCTATATCAAGGGCGAAAGTACTTTTACCTAGTGACGGCCTAGCGCCTAGAATTATAAGGTCTGACTTTTGGAAGCCCGCAGTTATGGCATCCAGATCATAGAATCCGCTGGGAACACCCCGCATGCTTCCGTCAGACTTATGAAGATTATCAAGTCTTTCGAATGCCTCATGGAGAGCTTTGTCCAAGGGTTCAAATGATTGTTGTATCGATTTTTGAGTTATTGCGAAAATCTTTTGTTCCGCTTGGTCCAATAGCATATCAACGTCTTCGTCTTCTTGATAACCAAGACCAAGGATATGATGGGATGCATCTATGAGATCACGCAAAACCCTTTTACGTGCGACTATATTTGCGTAATGAGATATGTGGGCTGAGGTTGGAACGGAGTTGACGAGGGATGTAAGATAGCCAACTCCTCCTATTTCTTCTAGGTGACCCGCTTCTTCAAGTTTATTAGATACACTTAGGAGATCTATCGGTTGTTGTTTTTCAAAAAGATTGAATATTGATTCATAGATGATTTGATGGGTACGACTATAAAAATCATAAGGATGAAGAGAATCCGCTACCTTGTTTATAGATTCTTTATCAAGTAAAAGAGAGCCTATTAGGCTTTTTTCGGCTTCAATGTTCTGTGGTGGGAGTTTGTTGATTGTATCTGATCTTGCCATCTGATGAGTTATTATAAACCTGGCGCAATAGTTTGAGGAGAGGATAAGGTGTGTAAAAGTTGATTTATATCGCTTCCTCGGTCTTTTGTGTACGCTTCATTACCCCAGCGGTATCTCCGCTATTTTGTCTCACAAATTTAATTTTTGTTAATGAGATATTATAACAAAAATTAACCGGGCAATTTGTTCGACAGAATACACAAAAGACCAACGGAGCGTCATAATCATAGTTGTTTGTTTAAAAAAATAAAACCGCTAGTTAGCGGTTTCTTCAAACACGTTCGTTACATATTCAAGTTCTCGGTCAATGTCTTTCGGATCAAGAATACTCTCAATTATGATAGGTTCCAGGAATGGAGTCGGTATGCTTTTTATAATTTCTTTCTGTCTTGTTTGGAACAGCGGTTGATGGCCGTTTCTGTAGCCACTTAGGTGAATTTGAGCAATGAATACACACATTTCATTATAAAACATATCGACCAACTTAAGAGTGGAATCGTTGGTAAATGCATGATTTACGTCTAACACTAAAGACAGTTTGGGGTCTTTTGAGAGCAAGGGCCACAAATCAGAAGGTGTCTTGAAGCCGGTTTTGCGGTTGTCCATATTTTCAAAGGCAACAGGAAAATCAAGGCCCTTAAATACAGAAAAATCTGACACAGTGTCGGGGTGGAATACAACCAAATCTAGTGGTCTTTTTGTGTGCAAGACGTTTATTGCCGCAAAAGTTTCTTCAGTTTCTTTGTTGTGCCCGTATGTCTGAATTGGCGCATGCAGACTGACATAATCAAACCCATGAAAATGCAGTGCGTCAAGCTGGTTAATTGGTGTGCCCCGTACTCCTTTTATAAAATTCAACTCCACAGCCTTGATCCGCTTGGATCTAAGCAGATCTAGTGAATCAAGCATGCCCAGGCTTTTATAAAAACATCCTGTTGAAAAGCCAATCATGATATCTAATTGCATTTAGGCACCCATGTTTTTAAAGAGTTTCTGAACTCTAAACTATTTTTTCTTTTTTGGCAATAGGACCGAATGTTGCGTCCTCTATTTCATAACCAAGTTTTTTTATTTCTTTTCGTAGTTCGTCTGAGCGAGTAAAGTTATTGTTTTTTCGTTCTTTTTCACGCTCTTGAACTAACACCCTAATATTTATTGGAATCTCATCTTGTTGGGGCGGGATTATACCGAGCAAATCGTCTAATTGATTAAGAAGGGAAATGATTTTATCTGCTGAAGATTTATCTAGTTCCAGAGAGTCTATTGTGGGGTTAATAAGACGCATTAAGTCGAATAGAGCGGCTATCGCAGAAGGCGTGTTGAAATCATCATCCATTTCTCTTTCGAAACTAGATTCAAATGAAAGTATTGCTAACCTGGCTTTGTCATTTTTTTTTTCTTGGAGCGAGTTGAATGATGCTTTTATTTTTTGTAGGAATTCCCCGATGCGGGCAACCGCTGCTTCTGAACCTTCAATATTTTCTGGTCTATAATCAATAGGTGATCTGTAGTGGGCGCTTAAAAACATAAGTCTTAACGCTTGAGGTGGATATTCAGTTAGAGCATCTCGGATTGTTACAAAATTATTAAGTGATTTAGACATTTTTTTGCCGTTTATTGTCAGGAATCCGCTATGCATCCAATATTTAACCATTGGTTTCAGTCCGGATATTGATTCCATTTGAGCAATCTCAGCTTCGTGGTGAGGAAATACGAGGTCTTGAGCTCCGCCGTGTATTTCGTATTGAGGACCGAAATATTTCTCGGTGATGGCGGTATCTTCTATGTGCCAACCAGGTCGTCCGTATCCCAACTCGCTGTCCCAGCCCGGCTCTTCTGGCTTTGAGAATTTCCACAACGCAAAATCACCGCGGTTTTTTTTCTTATTGCTTTCATCTATACGACTGACTGCATCTTCTGCGCCTTCGACTGTGCGGCCAGATAGTTTGCCGTAGTCAGGGAATTTAGTCAAATCAAAATAATAGCCGTCATCTTCTATTAAATAGGCTATGCTTTTTTCGATTAATCTCTTAACCTGAGAAATAATTTCTGGTATGTGTGAAGTAGCGGGTGTGTATCGGGTGACGCTGGTTATTCCAAGTGCCTTCATGTCTTCATAATATGCTTCCTTGTATTCTTGTGTCAGGTCGCTTGGGTTGATCTCCTTGTGCTTGGCCCTCTCTATTATTTTGTCATCGATGTCGGTTATGTTTTGGAGGTAGTCAACTTCATAGCCTTTGTGGCGAAGATATTTGGCAATTAAATCAAATACAATATAGGTGCGGGCATGACCAATATGAGAATGATCATAAACCGTGGGTCCACAGACAAAAATGCGGATCTTGGATCCTGACAGCAATAACTCTTCTTTTTTTCTTCCTAAGGTATTGTATATTTGCATTTATTTAGAGTATAAAAAATACTAAAATGGCAAAAAAAGTCATGATCAAAAATGAAATGTAGCCAGCCAAATTAAGTCGAAAACTGTTGACGTTGCCCTTCATTATTTTCGGGTTATTGGCCATGTGTATTACCATAAATATCAGAATGGGGGATATTATGCCATAGAGAAGAGAGGTGTAGAAAAGTGCTTTAATTGGATGGAAACCAAGTAGTGGTATCATTAGCCCTACTATAGTAGAGAGAATTATGACCCCATAAAAACCCTTTGCTTTTGCGAAGCTCTGGTTTAGTCCAGACTTCCATCCAAACACTTCAGCTATGACATATGCGGCTGAGCCTGCTAACACGGGTATGGCCAGGAAACCAGAACTTATTATGCCCAGAGTGAAAAGCAAATAGGCGTATTCTCCTGCGAGTGGCTTCAGGGCTTCTGCGGCATCTCGGAGGGTTTCTATGTGAAAATTTCCCGCTTTGAATAATGTCGATGCTGTCAGGGTAATTATAAAGAAGGTGATTATGTTGGAAAAACTCATTCCGATTCGGGTATCTTCTTTAAGGGTTTTAATGTCTTCCTCTGTCGACGGTTTAAGGTGGCAAATTCTTCCTGGCTTGCACTGTTCAATTATTTTTTCTTCTACTTCCTGATTCGCTTGCCAAAAGAAAAGGTAGGGCGAAATTGTTGTGCCCATGAATGCGGTTAGGACAATAAAAAAATCTTTACTTAATTCAATCTGCGGAACTATTGCGTGGAAAATAATGCGCGGCCAATCCTGCTGTATCGTGAAAGTCGCGAATATATATGCAAAAAGTGTAAGCGACAACCATTTAAAAATATTAAGCAGTTTTTGGTAGGATAGGAAAATTGTAATGAACAGTATTAATAGGGTTATAACTATTGCAGTTAATTTTTCGGGCAAGGGTAGAATCATGGCTGTGGCCTGTGACATTCCGGACATGTCCGCCCCGATGTTTATAGTATTAACCACGACTATTAGCGTGGAGATAAAAAAAAGAAGCCAACGCGGGTAGTGGTGTTTAATATTACCAGCTAAACCCATGTTGGATACTCTACCTATCTTTGCACTCATTTCCTGAACCGCTATCATCAGTGGTAATGCAAGGACAGCTACCCAAAGCATCTTGTACCCGAACCGAGCTCCTGCTATGGAATAAGTTGCAATGGCTGAGGGCTCATCATCTGATGCTCCTGTGATGAGACCGGGTCCCAGTTTGTGCCAGAATTTTTTTAGTTTACCCACGAGTTTATTATAACAGAAGACTGTTCCAAAGTCTGAATCTTTAGATATTGGCACTCTTGACGCGAGAGTGCCAATCGATTAAGCTTGCAATATGATAACCCAAAGACAGGCATTATTGCTTGCCTCAATAATAGAAAATTTTATTAAAACAGCTGAACCCATAAGTTCTAAACTCCTTGAGAAATCTGGATTTTTTGGATTAAGTTCGGCTACCATCAGGGCAGAGATGAGCGAGTTGGAGGGGCTAGGTTATCTTTCGCAGCTACATACTTCGGGTGGGCGTGTGCCGACGGACTATGCGTATAGGTTTTTTGTTGATAAGTGCGTTGTCGAGACGGACTCTAATCTCAGTCGCAAGGAACAGGAGAAAATAAGTCACTCGATAAGGAGCGCTGGTAGTGACCCCAGAAACATAAACAGGTTAATAGCTCAGACCCTGTGCGAACTTTCAGACAACCTTGTAATAACAGGAATTGCGGAAGAAGAAGATTTTTACAAAATAGGCCTATCTAACCTCTTTGAAATGCCGGAATTTAGAGAATTTGACAGGGCTTTCAGGTTGGCAAGTTTTTTTGATGAATTTGATTCAATGTTCGATAATATTATAAAAGATTTTTTTGGGTTACCAAGTGAAATAAGGGTTTTTATAGGTCGTGAGAATCAGTTAAAGGACATACGAGATGAAACAGTTATGTTTGCCAGGTATAACTTACCCAATCAGTTAACCGGATCGCTTACGCTGGTTGGGCCTACAAGAATGGATTATTCTAGAAATCTGGGCCTTATAAAATATGCGACCGAAGAACTGAATAAATTAAGCAAAAGAGCATAAAAATGGACGAACAAAATAAAACAAAATTAAATATTGATGATGCGACGACCGAGCTTGATATGTGTAAGAAGCAGGTTGAAGAATATCTTAATAATTGGAAACGTGAGAGGGCGGATTTTGTAAATTATAAAAAAGAAGAGGCTAAAAGAATGGAGGAGTTTGTTGGGTTTGCTAACCAGGCAATTATAGTTGAATTCTTAGATGTAATGGACAGTCTATACAGTGCATCATCTGGGGATGGTGCTGAGGGGGTCATCCAGATTATTAAGAAGGCCGAAGATTGGCTTAAAAAACATGGAGTCGAAAAGATAAAAGCTGAGGACAAGTTCGATCCGCTTATGCACGAAGCCGTGGAGTCTGAAGATGGTGGCGAGCGCCTAGAAGAAGTACGGCCTGGCTATATAATGAATGGCAGAGTTATAAGGCCGGGGAGGGTTAGGATAGTAAAATAAATTAAGCGGGTGTAACCAAAGGATATTTCAGGTACGCTTCGCTGCCCCAGCGGCAGCTTCGCTATTTCGTCTCACGGATTTGATTTTTGATGATAGATATTTTATCAAAAATCAACCAGGCAATTCGCTCGTCGGAATACCCGAAATATCCTTAGATTCCACCCTTAAAAAAATAATATGGCTAAAGTATTGGGAATTGATTTGGGAACAACTAACTCGGCGATGGCAGTTATTGAGATCGGTCAGCCGAGAGTATTGGAAAACAAAGAGGGTATGAGAACTACTCCCTCAGTCGTTGCTATTGGTAAAAACGGCGAGCGTTACGTGGGGGTTACTGCAAAAAGGCAGGCTGTAACCAACCCCTCTAATACTATTTTTTCCGCAAAGCGTCTTATTGGCCGCCGTTTTTCGGATGCAGAAGTTCAAAGTGACAAAAAATTGCTACCCTATGAGATAAAAGAAGGCTCAAATGGAGATGTTGAAATTAAATTGAATGACCCTTCGGCCAGCTCAGGTTTAAGTTGGAAGAAGCCGGCTGAAATTTCTGCGATGGTTTTACAGAAATTAAAGACCGACGCTGAAGATAAGCTGGGTGAAAAAATAACTGATGCAATAATTACAGTACCAGCTTATTTTGATGATTCTCAGCGTAAGGCCACCAAGGATGCGGGAGAGATAGCTGGACTTAACGTTAAACGTGTAATAAACGAGCCAACTGCAGCGGCCCTGGCTTATGGTTTCAACAAGAAAAAGGATGAGAAAATTGTCGTTTATGATTTTGGTGGCGGAACCTTCGATATTTCTGTGCTCGAGGTATCAGAGGACACCATTGAGGTTCGTGGGACTGGAGGCGATACTCATTTGGGAGGGGATGACATAGACCAGAAAATTATTCAGTACTTGCTGGATGAGTTTAAAAAGGAACAAGGAGTTGATATCAGCAAGGATCAACTTGCTGTGCAACGACTCAAGGATTCAGCAGAAAAAGCCAAACACGAGTTATCAAGTACTATGCAAACAGAGATAAACATCCCATTTTTGACGGCTGACTCATCGGGCCCGAAACACTTTAGTATGACTTTTACCAGGGCAAGGCTTGAGGATTTAGTTCGTGAGTATATAGACAAATCAATAGAACTGACAAGGAAGACGGTCGAAGAAGCAGGATTTAAAATTTCAGATATAAACGAGGTTGTTTTAGTGGGTGGGCAGACGAGAATGCCGGCAATTGTTGATGCGGTTAAAGCTTTATTTGGCAAAGAGCCCCATAAAGACATAAACCCTGACGAGGTTGTGGCGATTGGCGCTGCGATCCAGGGTGGCATTATGCAGGGAGAGATTAGAGACGTGCTTCTGCTTGATGTGACACCGCTATCTCTTGGCATTGAGACTCTCGGTGGTGTTATGACTAAGATGATAGAGAAGAATACGACCGTGCCAACTGCCAAGACGCAGACATTTTCTACCGCGGCTGACAACCAGCCTTCGGTAGAGATACATGTCTTACAGGGTGAGCGCGCCATGTCTACTGACAACAAGACGCTGGGAAAATTTATTTTGGACGGTATACCACCCGCACCGCGTGGGGTACCTCAAGTCGAGGTCACTTTTGATATTGATGCCAACGGTCTTCTTAACGTAAAAGCAAAGGACAAGGCGACAAACAAAGAACAATCAATAAGAATAGAGGGTTCGTCCGGTTTGACTGATGAGGAGAAGAAGAGAATGACCGCTGACTCGGAGAGATTTGCCGCTGAAGATGCAAAGAAGAAAGAAGCGGTTGAAGCCAGGAATGCAGCGGAAGCGTTGATTTACTCAACGGAGAAGGCATTAAAGGATGCTGGAGACAAGGTTTCTTCTGATGAGAAGAAGCCAATTGAAGAAAAATTAGAAGCTCTTAAAAAAGTAAAAGATGCTGGTAGTGTAGAAGAAATTAAAAAAGCCAGCGAGGAATTGTCGCTGGCTGCGCAGAAGATAGGTGAGGCTTTATATAAGCAACAGCAATCTCAACAAACAGCAAAACCAGAGGAATCTAGAAAAGAGGGCGAGGAAAATAAGGAAGAGTCGAAACCCGAAGAAAAGTAGCGTAGCCAACTCCTGAGTCGGATTGCCTGAGTCGGCGCGCCCTGAGTCGGGTCCCTGAGTCGGGTATGCTCGTTGGCTACGCTAATCCTAGTATTGTCGCCATTGAATTTATTGTCAACATTAGATTTGCTGACCGACTCCGTATGTGTATTTTGCTGGTCGCGACGATGCGCTCCTCTCGCAAAATACACATACCTGTGTCGGGAGACCCGCCTTACTATCTTTAAAAAAATTAAAAAACCGGATGATTCCGGTTGGGTGTAGAGCTATGCTTAGAGTTCTGGAGTCGTGGCATCAATTAAAAGATCAGATCTAAATGAGAAAACAGGGCCACCATTTCTGTTGAATGATTCGGCATCTATAACGTAAACAAAGTTCCTGGTGTTAGTGATAATCCTTTTGAGCGAGTCGCGTATTTCATCAACAGAACAATGCACTCCGGTGCCTAACTTTGAGACTATGACATACAGGTCAAAAACATGATCTATGTTGCATAATTGTGTACCCTGCACAGCCCCTAAGACTAAACGATCAAGTTCTTCTTTATCAAGTTCTCTTTCCTGGACCTTAACTATTTTTGCCACCTTCGAGCTCCTTTTAAAAAAACTTACTTTGTAAAATTATATAATTAATAACACGCAGAGTCAAGTTAAAATAAAAACCGCGGTTTAAGCGGTTGTATGTTATTACCAAGAAAAATTCGGGTGGACAAGGCCACAGTTCGCGCAAGGTAGTTGCGCATCTATGGTTTCAAGTGGTCTCTCCTGTGGCGGGAATATATCTTCAATGACAATTCTCATGTAAAAATTTCTACCTTTTTGGCCCTTGATAACCTGTTTTACAAGTGATAATCCACTTGATTCAAATTCCTGAACCATGAGGTCTGTCACCTGTGTAAGCCCCTCTAGTATTTCTACGTCGTCGAAGACCCTGCCATTGTTCAGTGCCAGAGCTGACCCCAAGAGGTCCATGTCAAAAAGATATTCGACTGAACTTGTCGCCGTAATATCAGTAACCTCTATTAGTTTAAGTCGGGGTTTTACAAAAGATTTTTCTATTAGCCAACCAGTTAATTTATCGGCATCCGTATTGATTCTGTTTAAAAAATCACCCAGCTCTGCTAGTTCCGCAATAGGCGGTATGCTATAATCTGATCGTGCCATGGGATTCCTTTTTGCTAAAAAACCATTATTATAATAGCAAATCATGTATAAAAAGTCAATACTGTTAATTTTTGTGGGTTTGGCGGCATGTCTTTTTTGGTTTTGGGTTCAGCCCTGGCTGGCAAGTCCCGTTAAGTTTGCAAATGCCGGTGTCTGGATCAGACCGCTTGTAATGCTATGTGTTTTAAGTGCGTTTGTCGGTCTGGCGCTTTTGTTGATAAACAACAAATTGCTCAGGATTGTTGTCTCTATTTTAGTTGGTTTGCCACCCGTCCTCATTTATGGCTATAACCATTTTTTCCTCTTGGCTTTGTTGGCCTTGGTCCTTCTACACCTGCAAGCGGTTAAACAGATACACATACAAGAAAAGGGCAGGATAAAGATTGATGTGGGGGAGATAATGCGTCACGGTTTGCCCGTAGTTATAATGCCTATATTCATAATGATTTCATTTGCATTTTTCCTGAGTCCTGCTTTGCAGGGTGTGGCCAAACAAGGAGAACTTCCGCCGACTGTCAATCAGGTGCTCAATCAGGTTATTAGCGGCTTTGTGGGTCAGGAATTGAGTGCCCTGCCACCTAGTGAGCGTCTTGGTGTTGAGAGTCAACTTGTAAATGAAGTTATGAATAAGTTCAATGAGTTACTGGGGCCTTATTTTGTGTTTATGCCCCCGGTTCTAGCTTTTGGTTTGTTTATAATTTTGCAAGGACTGAGTTTTATATTTGTTTGGCTCGGAATGCTTGTGGCCATGTTGGTGTTTTGGATAATGCGTAAAGTTGGTTTCGTAAAAATAAAAACAGCCTCTGTTGAGGCTGAAGTACTCGAGGTTTAGATTGGTATTATATCATCCTCCAAAAAGGTGGGGACCCCAAGATGCACACTTGAGCGGAAGATCATTCGTGGTAACCGAAGATTCTTGTGAAGATTCTTGTCCTGTTGGATTTGGAATCCAGAACACAAGAGAATACGAAATAACTAGAAGCCCTTGGTTCTCAGCCACCCTCAGCCCTTGTATATTTGGGTTCTTGATTTTAAGCCTATTAAATATTATATAAAAGGCGTCTGCGATCTCCTTCGTTGCGATTTCAGTAAAAATTCCTTGATTAATTAAATGTATTTTTAATGGTCCCAGTTCTATATTGTGTATAACCCAAATCGAGTTTTTTATAACCGAAACTTGTGTAGACATAAAAGGCGGCTTTTCCTTAGCCCACAGGCTAGTTATAATTGTGGCGATTCCATCTAAATCTACTGTTTCACGGACTTCTCTTCTAACCTTTGCCATATTTTGAACCTCTTTTCAAATAACAAGGATTGCTATAATATGGTAACCGTTATTATTAAATAAGTCAAGTTTTATAAGTATTTTTATATAACCATGTCTGACTACTATACAACACTAGGTGTAACTAAAAACTCTTCTCCGGAAGAAATAAAGAAGGCGTACCGTAAGCTGGCTCATCAGCACCATCCTGACAAGCAGGGTGGGGACGAGAAGAAGTTCAAGGAGATAAATGAGGCTTATCAGGTGTTATCTGATCCTGAGAAGCGTGCTCAATATGACCAGTTCGGTTCAGCGCCGCCTGGTGGTTTTGGTTCCCAGGGACCATTTGGCGGGTTCTCCGGAGGGTTTAATCAGGAGGTAAATCTCGAAGATCTATTTGATTTATTTGGCGGGGCTTTTGGCGGAGGATTTAGACAGTCTGGTGGTAGGGGAAATGATCAGGCTTCAGGTGGAAATATAAAAATTGCCATGACATTGACATTAAAAGATGTGGCTAGGGGTGCGGTTAAAAACATTGAACTTAATAGAGATTTGGCTTGCAACGAGTGTGGCGGCAGTGGCGGGGCCAAGGGAAAGGGCTTAGTAGATTGTCCAGCTTGTAATGGTAGAGGAGAGGTTAGGGAAACGTCGGCCTCATTTTTTGGTAACATAACTAGAGTGGCTGTTTGCCGAGTTTGTCACGGTATTGGCAAGGTTCCAAAAGAAAACTGTAGAGAGTGTAAGGGGGAGGGCATTAGGAAGTCTAAGAAATCACTTGATTTAGAAATTCCATCTGGATTAAAAAACGGAGAGGTCTTGTTTGTAAAGGGGGAGGGAAACGCTGGGTTCCGTGCTGTGAAATCGGGTGATCTTTATGTTGAGGTAAGAGTTGAACAAGACAGTAGGTTTAAGCGAGTCGGTAATGATCTTGTTTATGATTTGCCTTTAAAATTAACAGACGCCTTACTCGGTGCCAAATTAAGGGTTCCCACAATTGATGGCGAAAAAGAGATAGATGTGCCTGCTGGAATACAAAGCGGAGAGGAGATTAAACTATCTGGTCTCGGTATTTGGGGTAAGCCAAGGGGAGATGAGGTAGTAAAGATTAATATTCTTATACCTAAGAAGCTGAACAATAAAGCAAAGAAATTGGTGGAGGAATTGGAAGGCGAACTTACCACTTAATATTTGACAATAGACTAGTTATTGTGATATAATTGTTAGGTGTGGGGGGCCTTAGCTCAGTTGGTCAGAGCAAGCGACTCATAATCGTTTGGTCCTGGGTTCGAGCCCCAGAGGCCCCACCACTCCTACGCTCCTTTTGAGTGTAGAAATACACAGCATCTTTTGTGCCGCTGTGGCTGGAATTGGCAGACGCAGCGGACTTAAAATCCGCTGGGCCGATGGCCCGTGTCGGTTCGAATCCGACCAGCGGCACCACCCCTTCTTGGGAGCCAGTAGCTCAATGGATAGAGCACCTGCCTTCTAAGCAGGTGGTTGCAGGTTCGAGTCCTGCCTGGCTTACCACCTCAATAAATTGAGGTGGTAAAGGACGAGAACGCCGGAACTATGTTTGGCGAACAATCGGTGAGCCAAACCGTGAGGCGGTGGTCAGGCCGAGTCGTCGGAAGACGACGAGAGCCGAGACCGAGTCCTGCCTGGCTTACCACCCCAATTTATTGAGATGGTAAAGGACGAGTTTTTAGGCGATAGCCGAAGCCACCCGTGAGGGGGCTTTTCTTTTAGAAAAATTGGGTTTTTATCAAATCTACGGTCAAGATGAAATTGATTTTTTGGCGGAGGCATAAATCTGCTATAATTAAATCATGAGTAATCAGATTATATCCCAAATACTCCTTTACCTTACTGATTTTTCCGATTTCATAAAGAAACTAACTGGTGATAACGGTGCTGTGGGTTCTGATTATAATAAACTTTTTATATTATTTTTTGTTTTCGCAGTCCTACTCATTGCTATTAGTTTGGGGAGGTCACGTATGCTTCTTGCTTTGATGAGCATATATGCGGCAGTGTTTCTTGAACCGAGGTTTGTGTATTTTGATAAACTAAAAGAAAGTCTCGTGCCAAGTTGGCCGGATTATTGGCTACGCTTATCTATTTTTATTGTTATATATTTGGTGGTTGTCGGTTTGTTAAATAGGTCATTTCTTAAGGGACGTCTAAGCCTAAGTGAATCTTCAATTTTGGTTGCTATATTAATGTCGATTTCAATAATTGGTTTGTTAGTTTCAGTTCTGTACTCCTACTTACCCGTAGAGATTGTTGGAAAAATACCTTCCTATATTTTGCCATATATTTCAACGAACAATGCTCAATTCTGCTGGGGTACGGCTCCAATTGTGTTATTACTTTTTTCCAAAAATAAAAAGACCCGGTTAAGGACCTCTTCTGTGGAAGAATAAGCCAAGGAAGGTTCTATTTGTTTTTCTCTACCCTCTCGGTATATTCTCCTGTCTCAGTATTTACTCTAATTGTATCACCCTCATTAACAAAAAGAGGGGCATTTATTATGGCTCCAGTTTCTATGGTAACTTGTTTAATACCGCCCTGGGCAGTATCTCCTCGTATCGCTGGCGGAGCTTCTATTACCTTGAACTCCATTTTAATAGGCAATTCAATACTGATTATATTATTGTCAAAATATATAGCTTCCAACATTGTGTTGGGCTTAAGATACTTATAATCCTCACCGATTATATTTTTTTCCATTTTGAATCTCTGAGAAGGATTAGTCGGGTTAGCAAACCAGAATTCATCCCGGTGTGAGTAAAGGAACTTAACTTCCTTACGTTCTATGTTTGCTTCCTCAAAAATGTCGGATTGAGCGAAATTGCGTTCAAGAACCTTGCCATTCAGCAGATTGCGCATCCTAGTTTGGACTACTGGTCGTCGTTGTTGCATCTTAAGATGGTGTGTCTCCAACACTAAGTATGGCTGACCTTCAAAAATGAAGAAGGTTTTGGGTTTTAGTTCGTTTACACCTAGGGACATAACTGATGAATAAAATTGTATCAGTACGATGGATTTTTGGCAAGAAAAAACCGCTAATGCGGCTGGGATAATATTTATCTAAATCTTTCTATTACATGTTGGAACACGTCAGGAGGATGTGGCCTTTTGTCCAGATCAAAGGTTTCCATTTCTCCTATTTTTTTGATGGCGGAACTCTTTTTTTGTTCATAGATGGCATTTATAAGATTATCTAGACCGCAATCACCTCCAATTCGATATCCGTAAAGTCGGACCGCTCCATAGGTGAATTCGGGTGGTTCGTTGTTAAAAACACACAGAGTTATTTCTTTATCACCCAATACTGATCTAAACCCCGTGATTGTATCGCCATCCCAAAGCAACTCATTTTTGCTGGTCAGAGTGGTTAAGGTTTCTATTATTTCTTCGAGTAGGTCTTTGGCGAAGGTAAAAACAGGATCATAAACAGGATCATAAAATTTAATAGTATCAGTTGTTTTTTGAAGTGCCATTAGGCGCAATTCGGATTTTTTTGGCATGTTCACCCCGCGATAGTTATATGTAAAAGAGCTAGAGGATAATAACACACCTATTTTCTAAACGCAAGAGTAACAAAAAATATTACCGCGCTTACAAGAACAACAATGGGGCCTGGAACTAAGCCAAAGATATTGGCAATAATAATACCTGCGGTTAAACTCAGCAGGCCTATAATGCCAGAATTCCAATTGTAACCAGCCATGCTTGAAGAAATGTTTTTGGATGCGATTGCTGGTATTACAACCAAGGCACCCATTAATAAAGTTCCAACTGATTTGATGCCTATGGCAACAATCAGGGCTACCAGAAGCATAAATAAGAAATTAATTCGCGCCGGTTTTACTCCCGCAGTTTTTGCCAGGTCTGGAGATATCGTTCCTAGAATTAAACCACTGGAGAGTTTGCGCATTACAAAAATTATGACCAGGGAAAAAATAACTGCTAATAAGGTGTCTGTGGTTGAAGTGCGGGATATGTCTCCGAAAAGAGCTTCAAGAAGTTCCGGCTCTGGAGTCAGTAAAACACCAAGAGCGAGTGCGACAGTGAAAAATAATCCGACCAATGACTCAGTCGAAAGATCGGTTTTTTGTTCGATTAGCCATATTCCGACTATGCCCGCAAACAGTGTCGCAAATGCTCCAAACATAGGATTGAAACTGAATATAAGGCCCAGGGCAACACCGGGAAGGGCGACATGTGACAGGGCATCACCAACAAGGGCCATGCGCCGCAGAACCATAAACGAACCCAAATAACCTGAAGCCAATCCCAGGAAGAGAGCCGATATTAGTTGCAAAAAATTAATGGAGTTAAAATTCATAAATCTGTGCTATTAGAGTCCGGATGAATGTGGTGATAAAACTTAGTTTCACCGCCATACAAAGCCGAGAGATCCTCTGGTTTGAGCACGGAATGTGGTTCCCCAAAACAAACCTGGTTTTTATTTAGGCAGATTACGTTGTTGGCATATTGGTAAACAACATTGAGATCGTGAGATATGATAATTATTGTCATTTGTCTTTTGTCTTGCAGTTCGTGCAGCAAGTTATAGATAGTTTGTTCTCCGCCAATATCTATCCCCGCTGTAGGTTCGTCAAACAACAACACATCAGGATCACCAATTAGAGACCAGGCTATGAGAATTTTTTGTAGCTCACCTCCGGAAAGAAAGCTCATGCGTCTGTTGAGTATGTGATGTTCAAGATGATGCTGGCGAGCAGGTTCAATATCAAAACCAACAGCCGATATGGCCTGCAACATATCTGTCTTGGAAGATGATCGGAGCTTGAGAAATTCTCTGACAGTCAACGGCAAGGACCTGTCTATTAAAAGTTTTTGCGGGACATATCCAATTTTTAATCCATCTTTCCATTTTACCTTTCCGGAATAGGGGATAAGACCAAGCAAAGCTCTAAAGAGAACTGTTTTCCCAGATCCGTTGGGTCCTATAACGGCCAAAACCTCACCCTTGTTCAGGTTGAAGTTAATGTTTTCCAGTACTTTGGTGTTGTCGAATGACACAAAGAGGTCTTCGACTTCAAGTATTTTTTGAGACATAAGCAAGCGGGCGATCAATGAATAATTACTTCCATCACCGTTAACAAAACCAGCGATTTTGCTGCACTCCGTTGAAAGCGTGGATTCGCCTCGCAGTTAGAAAATTATACTGCTTGGCGACCATGCCTGCCTGCCGGCGAGGCAGGCAATCCACCCTTTCAACGGTGCTATAAGCAATTACTCATCAATCGCCTAAGCATCTATTATATTATAACAAAAAACTTTTAAAATTTGGATGGCCTGTTCTGAATTCCTTGGCTGTCATGGCTCTGCCGCCTTCGAGCTGAACGATCCTTAACTCTAGTAGATTCCCATCCATGCTGGCTTCTAGGATTTTTAATCGTACCATTCTGCCATTATCCTCAAACCTTACAAATACTCCCGGTTCCGGGTTGAGAGCGCGGACTTTATTATATGCTGTTTGGGCAGTATCGGTTGATTTTATTTCTCCGTCTTCAGTTTTGAATTTGTGTGTAATGGTGACTTTGGAATGATCCTGTGGTTTCGGTTTTATTTTGCCTGACAAATAATCCGGCAGCGTTTTTATTAATAAATCAGTACCGAGTTTAAATAATTGAGAGTAGGCTTCTTTCAAAGAGGCTGTAGAAGACAAAGTAAAAGGTACGCTTGCTACAATATTACCATCGTCCATTCCTTCGGCCAGTTGCATAATTGTTACGCCAGTTTCAAGATCGCCGTTTAGTATGGCCGTTTGTACTGGTGAAGGGCCTCGGTATTTGGGCAACAGTGACGGATGGATGTTTAGTGTGCCATGCAGCGGTAAATTAAAAATTTCTGGCGGAATTATTTTGCCATAGCCGACGACAATTCCGATCTCTGGTTCTAAAGATGAAAGACTAGTCGCTAAGGCTTTGTTATTTTTTAGAATTTCTGGCTGTAGGACATTAAGCTTTAAGCCCTCGGCGCTAGACTTAATAGGCGGGGGAGTGAGGATCTTTTTGCGCCCAGCTGGTTTATCTGGGCCGGTAACTACGGCCACGATATCATGGCCAACAGAAACCAGTGCTTCCAGTGCTGGAACTGCAAACTCGAATGACCCGAAGAAGATTATTTTAATACTTGACTTTTGCATGATGATTTGCTATAATTAAGAGAGTGAACATAAGTAATTGATCGTGCGCCGCGTCGGACGTTGCTCGGAAGCATCCCTTTCTCCTCTTCTGGGCAACCTCGCCTCGGCGAGCGCCCGGTTCCAGAGCTTCTCTCTCTGGACCGGGCTTTTTCGTTATCATGAGATTATTATTTTGAAATTCTGTCCTTGATTAACATTCCTTGAAGATGATCAAACTCGTGCTGAAGCACACGTGCCAGGAATCCCTTAGCTTTTATTTTTATTTTCTTCCCACTTTCATCGATTGCTTTTAATTTGATTTTTTTTGCTCGTTTAATTTGGTGCCAGTAGTTGGGGATACTCAGACAACCTTCTTCCATTTCGGCCTCGTCTTTTGAGTATTCTGTCATTTCCGGATTTATATAAGCTTCAGGCACTTCATTTTCAATGGCGAGCTTCTTGTCTATTACGAATATCTGTAAATCAAGTCCAACTTGGTTAGCTGCCAGGCCAACTCCACCCGCCTCTACCATCTTTTTTTTCATATCAGAAACTAACCGAGTTATCTCAGGTGTTATTTGTGCTATATGATCAAGCTTCTTGCGAAGTATTTTGTTTGGTTGGATTACGATATCCATTATTTTGCCTTGATCCAGAACAAATAATACCTTCTATCACCATTCGAATTCCCAGCGAGAATTCAGCATTCCGTCAAAAGAGTGGATTCATCTCGCATTTAAGAAATTATACTGCTCGATGACCATGCAATCCACTTTTTTGACGGTGCTATAAGATATTATTTGTTCTGGATCTATATAATATTCCTTGGATCGACATCAATTGTCCACCCAGTGGACACGAGTCTCAGGAGTTCGTTTCTTTGGGCCAAGACCTTTTCGTCTATTTTTTTAATTTTTATAATTATATTCCACGCATAAACTGATTTCTCTCTGGAGATAAAGGCTTCCGATGGTGGTAAGATCACAATATCATTTGACGCTATTCTACCCCTTTCAATTATTAATTTATCATACAAGATAGATGCCTCTTTTCTGCTTTTGTGCTGATCAAAATGTCTGTAGGTAAGCTTCACTAGTTGAGAAAACGGAGGATAAGAAAATGTTCTTCTATTAGACAGTTCATTTGTAAAAAATTTGTTAAGATTTTTTTCTGCTGCATATTTGATGGCAATATTTTCTGGACTGTGAGTCTGGATAATTAAACGATCGGACATCAAACCCAATGTGTAGATTTGTCTAAATAGTGATTCCTCGGCTCTAAAGTCAGGAATGTTGATAAGTGTATCGGCACTAATTATGCCAGATAATGCTATTTTTGGCAATTCATATTGATAGCTAAAAATTACCTGAGTTGTAATTAATATGCTGGGCTCAGAGGTAAGAAAAGCCCCAATTATTTGTTTCTCAGTTTCTTCGTTGTTTTTTGCAGCATCGCTATCCAAGCGGAATATTCTTAATCCTTTGGCCTCGTGTTTATTTTTAAATTTTTCCAATTCTTCCTCAACTCGTTCAGTTCCAGTACCGCGATCTTTTAGTTTGTAGCTCCCACATGCGGGACATAAATCTGGCCTTTTTTGGGTGTATTTGCAGTGGTGGCAAATCAGGATAGGTTTAGGGCTTGTGGCCGACTGAGTACCGCCTTCATAAATTTTTTTGTGTAAAACAAGAGAAGAGTTGCAGTTGGGGCATTTCAGCAATTGGCTACATTTTTGGCATAAAACAAATGTAGAATAACCACGTCTGGGTGTATATATGATCGTATTTTGTTTGAGTTCGACAGCCTGAAGCAGTGAATCCTGAAGTTCTCTACTGAAGATGGAATAATTACCGACCTTTATTTCCCTTATCATGTTCAATATTTCTCCTAGCCGAGTGTCATCGGTCTTTTTGTTGGGTTCTTTACACAAATACCAGGTTTCAAGGCGTGGTACCGTCGATCCATAAAGAATTTGGGCACTATTAAGCTTGGCAATGAATTTTGCCACGTCTGCTGCATTGTACCTTGGCATCATACCTGATTTATAGTTTTCGTTTGACTCATCATCTACTATTATCATTCCAAGATTGTTGAAATTTAAGAATAAACCAACTCGTGTACCTATGACTAACTTTGATTTTCCAGATTCAATCTGACGCCAAGCGTTAAAGTAATCCTTGTTTGTAAGGCTGCTTGAAATAAAAATAGGATCAAACTCTTTATATACTTTTATAAAATAATTTGCTGATGTATTTTCTGGAACTAAAATAAATACTTGCTTGCCAAGGTTTATATACTTTTTTATATGTTTTAAGTATTGTTCAGCTTGGTTCTGTATTTCAGAAAAAAATAACTCAGGATTACTTTCTTTGGCTTGTGTATTGGCTTCGGGCTGAGCATGATGATCTGTTCCGTATCCTCTTTTACCCCAGAATGGAGGAAGAATAGTCCTGATAGATATCCCAAGCGGTGAGTAGTAATGTGAAGATATGTGGGCGGCGATTTTTAATTGAATATCAGTTACAATCGGTTCTTTCACTAATACTTTATTAATGTTTTTAAGTTCAAACTCAACATTTTTTTTAAAAACCATTTTTCTAGATTTTGCGAGATCGGAACCTATTACTATGGCTTTGGTTTTTCTTTTACCGATAGTTACCTCGACTGTTGAGCCGCAAGGTAGTTTCTCTTTGTAAAAATAGCTCAAAATTTGAGCTTGGTTCCTGGGAATCATTGATAATGGGATGACGTCTATTATGTACATACCTTCTTGAGTCAATAACATCTTCTATCACCATTCACAAACCCAGCCCGCTTCGCCGTAGGCTCCAGCGAGGCGAGCGAGTTTGTTCATGTCCGTTGAAGACGTTGATTAATCTCGCAATTTAGTAATTATACCACTTGATGACCATGCCCGCCTGCTGACGAGGCAGGCAATCTACCCTTTCAACGGTGCTGTCTAGATTGCGTGGATTATATTCTGTATAATTAAAATTATGTCAGGCACAAAAAACAAAGAGGTCAGAGTTCGTATCGCGCCGAGTCCGACCGGTTTTCTTCATGTGGGGACGGCAAGGGCCGCGCTTTTTAATTGGTTGTTTGCCAGACACTATAGTGAGGGCAAGTTTATTTTGCGTATTGAAGATACAGATCTTGAGCGATCAGAAAAAAGATATGAAGACGATATTATAAGCAGCTTAGAATGGCTGGGCTTGAAGTGGGACGAATTCTATAAACAAAGTGACCGTACGAAAATATACTCAAAATATATAAATAAATTATTGGATACTGGGTATGCCTTCTGGTGTTATCATACTGAAGAAGAGTTGGAGAATGAGCGCAATGTGCAAATGAAGTCCGGCGGCGTACCGGCTCACTGGTGTGAGTATAAGAACCAAAAAGATAAGGGTAAGAAGAATGAAGCCAAAGAGGGAATTATTAGATTAGTAGTTGATGGAGATTCAGGCAGAAAAATAAAGTTTAATGATATCGTAAGGGGGGAGATCGAGTTTGAATTACGTTTACTTGGAGATATAAGCATTGCAAAAGACATAGATATACCGCTTTATCATTTAGCGGTTGTTGTTGATGATTACGAAACTGAGATATCTCATGTAATACGCGGTGAGGATCACATAGCCAATACGGTTAAGCATATTTTGATACAAGAGGCCTTGGGTTTTGAGCAACCTCAATATGCCCATCTGCCGCTTATACTTGGAGAAGACAGGTCAAAATTATCCAAACGCCACGCGGCAACCTCACTTAATACATATAGGGAACTTGGGTATTTACCTGATGCGATGCTGAACTTCCTAGGATTTTTGGGATGGACACCCAGAGATTCTGCTAAGGAAATAATGACGGCTAATGAAATGATAGAGCAATTTGGGTTAGAGGGCGTACACAAATCTGGGGCTGTTTTTGATATCAAAAAACTTAACTGGATTAATTCACACTATATTAAGATGGAGAATGACCAAGGTCTAATTAATTTGATTGCGCCTTTTGTGGAAAAATATTTTGGTAAGCAAGATGTTGAATTTATGATAAAGATGGCAAAAATTTTCCGTGAAAGATTGGAGTATCTAGACCAGGTAAAAGAGTTTCATTTCTTCTTTAAAGAACCGAAATATGATAAAGAGCTTCTTCGCTGGAAGAATAGCCAAGATAGCGAGATAAAGGAATCGTTGACTAGATCAAGGCAGATTGTAGAAGATTTCGGTGTTGAGGATAAACAAACGCTAGTGTCCAAACTGGACGGTCTTTATCCGGGGAACAGGGGACTTGCATATTGGCCCTTACGAGTTGCATTAAGTGGCGAGAAGGCATCGCCGGACCCAGTAGATATAGCTATGATTTTAGGTAAAGAAAAAACCCTCGAGAGGGTTATGGGGGCATGCGATTTGTTGGTTTGATCAATCAAATGGCATGTAGCCTTTGTAGTTCTTCTATTTCCGCATGGGCGGTCATAACCGCAAGTTCCTGGCTTGAGATTCTAGGTTTGTGAATGATGTGTAAGATGTCCCTATTATTTGGTTTCCTGAGGTCTGATGGACGCAGTTCCATTCCTATAACCAGAACGTTTAGAAGTTGCTCTATTTTATATTGCATGTCAATCCAAAAAGTTCTTGTTGGCAAATCGACGTTTTTCAATGACTCAAGGCTTATTTGTGAGCCATTGCCACGCGTGAATATTTGAAATGTAAAACCTGAAATGGCAAAAATCTTGCCTGCTAGTTTTTCCACGATGAGCACCCTTTTAATAAATGTACTATCCACATATTATAGGAAAAAGTAAAATTTGTCAACAATTAATTATTATATCCTTATTTTTAGGGTTTTGTTTTTTCGTGCCTGAGAATGTGTTCGCTTTGGACGATACCAGTGAGAAAATATTGGAACTTCGAAAACAGATAGAAGAACTTACCAAACAGGCCGACAAGTACAAGGGAACAATAAGCGAGAAACAAAAACAAGCGGATACCCTTAAGAGACAGATTGATATAATTACCAGTCAAATATCCCAGCTTGAGGTGCGAATTAACATAACAGACAGGCAACTCTCTTCAACAAAACTTGAGATTGATAGTCTTGAGTCAAAAATATTTGACGCAACAGTAGATTTGGAACGCAAGCGGAAGGCGATAGGGGAGCTACTCTCAATGTCATACGAAAGGGATAAGCTTAGTTTGTTGGCTGTGCTTTTGAAGAGTCCCAGGCTGTCGGATTTTGTGGACGAAGCCCATAATGCCGAGAGCATAAATATCCAGATGTTGTCCTTGCTTACAGAAATCAAAGCGGAAAAAGAAAGTCTCGTGGCTTATAAAATCGAACTGGACGCAAGGAAATCTGACCTTGAAGTCTTGAATGGAAAACAAATAAACCAAAAAGCTGGTTTGAAGGGGACGAAGTCGACAAAAGATAATTTGTTGGTTCAAACAAAAGGTCAGGAGGCTAAATACCAGCAGCTTCTTAGCGAGGTAGAAAAAAAGAAGGCAGAATTTTTCGGAGAGTTGCAGGGTCTTGAAGCTGAGGCCTTAAAGACAGGAGCGTTCATTGTGCATGTTACTGCGTCCTCGGTGCCCCCAAGAGGAACTAAGATTTTCAAATGGCCATATGGTGATTATTACATGACCCAGGGTTATGGTATGACTTCCTATGCTCGTAGAGGCGCATATGGAGGTGCCCCACACAATGGCATAGATGTGGCATCTGGTCTCGGTTCTGCAATAGGAGCCATAGGTTCAGGGGCTATATTGGCCAGTGGTTTTAACAACGGATTTGGTAACTGGGTGGCGGTGAGACATGACAACAACATGGTTAGTGTATATGCGCACATGGTCTCTCCTTCTGGTTTGGCAAATGCCACCCCGGTTTCTGTCGGTTCAATAATTGGCTATGAGGGAAGCACAGGCAACTCTACTGGCTCTCATCTACACCTAAGTTTGTACAAAGATTTTTTTACCTATATTAATGAAAAAAACGGGCAGCTTTATTTTAACTATTTTGATGGGTCGGTTAGTCCATTAGACTATTTATAATCTAGTAGGTTTAGGTTTAAACTACCTTTTTTGTTAAAATTTAAACAATGAATAAAATATTAATACTGGGTGGTGGATTCGGGGGAGTGAGAGCTGCCTTGGATTTGGAGAAAAAATTCAAGTGGGGAAAAGACGTAGAGATCAGCATCATTGATAAAAATGAATCCCAGACTTTTAGTCCGGCGCTTTATGAGGTCGCCTCAGTGTATGGGATAGATCATCAACATCCATATCATACCAAGATTAGGGGAATGGTCAGTATCCCATATGATAAAATTTTTAAAAATAAAAAAATAAAATTTGTTCAAGCTGAGATTAGGCATATTGATCTTGCCGCAAGACATGCTGTGACGAGTAGCGGTCTAGTTGTTGGATTTGATTACTTGATAATAGCCATGGGATCTACAGTTTCAACTTTTGGTATTCCTGGGGCTGATGAGTATGCTTTGAAATTCAAAACGATAGAGGATGCTCTTATGGTAAGTGATAAAATCCAGGAATTGTATACTCAAGTAGCTCAATCTAAGCGATCATTGCCAGTTAGGATATTGATAGGTGGAGCGGGTTTTAACGGTGTTGAGTTGGCAGCCGAATTGTCCAACTGCACAGGTCATGTGGCTCATCGTCAGGGTATTGTTCAGAAGACATGCTCCTCAATTACCCTTTTCGAATCAGGCCAGAAAATATTGCCACACATACTCGACAAGGGAAGAAAGATAATTGAAGAAAGGTTAAAAAAACTCGGCGTGACTATTTTAAATAATTCTCTCATTGAAGAAGTTGGACCAGATTATGTAAGAACAAAAAAAGGAGATCGCATAGAAGGAGATATTATAATTTGGTCCGGAGGAGTAAAAGCCATTGATTTGTTTAAATCTATCGTCGGTCTAAAAGTAGATGAGAGGGGACATATATTAGTAAATGATTTTCTGCAAGTTGAGGGTTATAAAAATATTTTTGGTGTAGGTGACAATATTGTTTTTGTTGATCCCAAAACATCAAAACCCACACCACAAATGGCATTCCTTGCTATAGAGCAGGGGAGAGTGGCTGCTGAAAATATCACTATTCTTATGAGTGGTGTTCATCTTCTTAAAAAATATAAGCCGGCGTATAATGTATGGATAGCCCCAGTGGGAGGGAAGTATGCAGTAACCTATATGGGCGGACTGACTTTTTATGGTTTTATAGGTTATATATTGAGAGAACTAGCAGACTTAAGGTATTTCTTGTCAGTGTTACCACTCGTTCAAGCTACAAGGCTGTTTTTTGCAGAAATAAGAGCGTTCAGTAGAAATGATTAGGGTTGTGGATAACTTATTTGACATTTAGGAAATATATTGTTTAATATTTTATAAAATAGGGAAGGGGGGTGTATTAAGATTAAAAGAAAAATATTATTTATAATTTTTACTTTTGTTTTGTTCCTAGGTTCATCTGGTGACTCTTTGGGATACTCTGCGAATGATAGTAACCTTGAAAATAAGCCTGCACAGAATAATCCTTTAGATCTGATACCAAAGAGTCTTAGAAACGAATTACTAGGGACAACAGCCCCGGCATTGCCAACGGGCTTAAGGCAGGGTTTGGGTAAGGTGTTGTCTGACTATGTTGGAGATGATTTGGGGGCATCTGGTGACTTCAAGCTTTTGAATAGAGAGAGCTTATCATTCGATGATATTCTTGGGGGTTTGAAATCTGTTGCGGTTTTGGCGATTAATTTATTCCTGATTGTTATACAAGTAGTCGTAGGGATACTAAAGGCTCTTTTGCCATTCCTAAGTAAGTAAAAGAATATCATGTCGCATAAGTATGATTGTGCGACGTATCAAAACAAAAAACCGAGTTTTAACTCGGTGCTCCCTGTTCGGGATTTATGAAGGTAACCTTAATGCCTTGTTTGGCAAATATTGCAGAGATGATCAGTTCTCTGGTCGCCTTAGAAGGCGTGACCATACTGTCATTGTTTAACGCAAGTTCACGCTGTCGCATGCTCGTATTGTTCTCCTCGACAAGCCACTCTACCTCTTCTCTTAATTCTGGTGAGATGAGCGCCAAGTTGTTAAGAAATCTTTTGTCTCTTATCGCATGTTTGGGTACGCCACATGCCAGCAGGTACAATCCAACACAACAACTTCTTTGATCCGAAGATCTAAGCAAACCTGATTCCCACGGTCCATGACCGGAATACCAATTAGAGTAGTTGATCACAAAACTCGTGATCTTTCTTGTGAAAGTAGTCTCCATGCAGAGCTCGCTCCCCTACTAGCCGTTGCTATAAATATAGTAATATACAACTAGTTTAATGTCAAATAGTCTAGAACTGTTTTAATGTTATTATTCCTTTATGTTTTATTCTAATGTAGAAAATTTTAAGGCTGGAAGTGGATATGAGATTGATGGTATCTGGTATCCTCGCGTGACTTCCATTGTCTCGATCAAGGCCAAGCCGGCTCTTTATCATTTTTACGCAAGTCAGCCTAGTTTTGCCGCCGGAGAAGCTGTTAAGGCCAAGTCGGCTGAGGAAGGCACCCTTTTGCATGAGACAGTAGAATCAATCCTCAAAAAAGAAACAGTCACTATACCCGACTCCGTGGCACCAGCCGTAGCTGCATTTTTAGATTTTCAAAAACAAAATGAAATTGTTCCTCAAATGATTGAAGAAAGAATTATAAGTAAGAAGCATCACTATGCTGGCACAATGGATTGCTTGGCTGAACTCAACGGTCAACTCGGAGTACTGGACATCAAGACGTCATATGCAATTTATAGGGATTATGGGATTCAGACCTCTGCTTATGTTGAGGCGCTTGGTGAGAATCCATCCATGCCACCCCTTAAGCGTTGGATATTGCGCTTGGATCAAGCGAGGAGTTGTATTAAGGGCTGCGGTTCAAAGATGCGTGAGAAGGGCGGCAATATCAAGGTGAGGCCAGCAAAGGGAGTTGTCGCGGCTCGATGTCCGCATGTCTGGGGTGATCTTATTGGCGAGGTTGAGTTAAAAGATTTGCCCGGCCAAGAACATGACATCAGGGCTTTCTTGGCATCAAAGACTCTTTGGGAGTGGGAGAACGAGTTTTGGTTGAAGCAGATATTTAAGAAGTAGAATAAAAACTATACGATGTCCTCCATGTTTATTTTGGGCACACTTCGCCGCCCCAGTGGCGGCTTCGTTATTTCGTCTCACGGATTTGATTTTTGATCAGGAAATATTTTATCAAAAATCAACCAGGCCCGCCTGCCGGCGAGGCAGGCAATCCGCTCGTCGGAATACGCAAAAACAAACATGAGGACATCTTGCGGGTCTTCTCTATTGGTTGCAATTTCCGGCGAGAGTGTAGCCGGCGGAAATTGCTGCGGATTCGTTGGG
>DATDXQ010000018.1:0-49659 GCA_036517175.1 Minisyncoccota bacterium | reverse complement strand
TGCAAGAGCGACCAGGTCCTCCTGGCGCTCATGCAGCCGCCGGCCGTGCATGCTGCTGCGCCCACGACGCCCACTCCTATGAGCAACATTTTCTTGGTCACCAATGGCCAGAAGATTGCTCTCAAGGCAGAGGCCCTCCAGCGATCTGGCTGGAAGAAGGGTCTTGGCGGGCTCGGTGCTCTTGCTACTGCTTCACCCAAGATGTTGGGGGAGATCCGAGGGGAGCAGGCGGAGGTGCGAACCTCTTCTCGCAGGCCGGAATTCCTGCTGCCTGGTGATGCCTTCTTACTCGTCCGCTTGGACGAGAAGCAAGGGCACAGAGAGAGTGTGGTAGGCGCTGGAGGGCTGTTGGGCTCTCGAGGTGGGTTCGAGAAGAAGAAGCTGCAAGACTTCAACTTCTCGGCTGGCCGGGTCACGTTTTCCCAGGCCCTCGAACGCGGGGAGTATGCGTTCTACCCCGCAGACGCCTTCGAGGCGTCGGGGGAGTCCGACCTCAAGTTGACATCACCGGCGTTCACGTTCGGTGTCGACTAAATTCTTCACGCCACGGCATGGGTTCAATCCCCAGCGTGGCGTTTTTGTTTGGGCGAGGTATTTATTTGGCAAAATTGACTGATATGAATATCAGTGCTATATTATGCAAATTAACATAGGACGACTAGGAGACAAAAGTGAGAGTTGTAACTGTTGATGGTTTTTGTGAGATAAGCGATTTAAAAAAAGATGATCTTTTGGAGGTTATTCTGGATTATTCACATGTTGGAGGAGGTGTCAGGCTTGGCCTAGGTCTTTTTCAAGAATTTAATCCAACTTGTGATCTTCTATATTTCAGGAGACAACTAGACAGGCAGGTTCGGTACTGGTCATTGGTTACAATTAAGGAAATTAGACTTCTTGCCCGTGATGCCAGTCTTGCTTTTGATTTACTGAGTCCTTTTGCTCTGCTGTATTCTAATGATTGGGAAGATATAAAAAATAAGATTAAACGATAATATTACGGTTGAAAAACCGTTTTTGTTTGGTCACGTTTTTTTGTCTGGCCTAGATATTCAAAATTTTTATCAATTGGCTTGAGTAGTAACAAATAAATATTGATTTTTGATGTTTTTTGCTGATAAATAAAATTGGGACGGAGTGAAACAAAAACCCTTTGTAATCAAAGGGTTTTTGTTTCACGTAAGGGGTACGTTTTTTTATCTAGAAAAACGATAAAATCAATATAAAAATTGCCAATATCTAGGCCTTACTCTTCGTCGTATGTGGGAACAACTATCGGGTTGTCCATACTTCCGTAGCCCGTACCTGCAGGGATCAGGCGTCCTATAATTACATTTTCCTTGAGACCACGTAGTAAGTCTTCTTTTCCTGCAACAGCAGAGTCAATAAGTACCCTTGATGTTTCTTGGAATGAAGCAGCTGATAGGAAACTCTCGGTTGATAGTGAGACCTTGGTTATTCCAAGCAGCATTTGTTCGGATGTAGCTGGCTTGCCATTATTTCTAACTGTGTCTTCGTTGGACTCTAACAATGTGCGTTTTTCTACAACATCACCTGGCAAAAGTTCGGTATCTCCGCCATCCAAGATCTTAACACGAGAAAACATCTGTCTGACTATCAATTCGACATGTTTGTCATTGATGCCTTCTCCGGTAGCAAAATATATGCTCTGAACTTCACGTATGACATAACGAGCTACATCAGCTATGTTGCCTGCGGTTTCGAAGAGCTCTCTTAGGTCTATGTGGCCGTCGGATAATTGTTGGCCTTTGATTATAAGGTCGCCTGCAGAAACTGCTGGAGCGACTCCGGGCATGGTTGTATATTCTCGCTCTTCTCCAATATCAGAAAGTATTTTTATGAATGTTTGAGAGCCTTTTTCCTCTACGCTCACAACCTTACCATCAACCTCGGATATCAAGGCTTTTCCAGCTGGAGGTCTGACTTCAAAAATTTCTTGCACACGAGGCAAACCCATTGTGATGTCGCCAACGCTGGCCACACCTCCGGTATGGAAAGTTCTCATGGTAAGCTGAGTGCCAGGTTCACCTATGGCTTGAGCAGTTATTATGCCTACTGCTTCGCCGATATTTACCAACTTATTTTTAGAAAGGTCGTGACCATAACAAAGTCTGCATACTCCATCCTTAGATTTGCAAGTTACTAATGAACGTATCTTTATTTTTTCCAGTTCGATAGCGCTTATTTTAGTTGAAGTAACTCGGTCAACAAGCTGGTTTTTCTTAACTATTATGTTACCGTCTGCGTCTTTTATATCTTCAAGAATGACCCTGCCATATAGTCTCTTGCCCATGTTTTCTCCGCCTATCTTGCCGTCGCTGTCATACATAATGTATCCCTCTTTGTCTTTACAATCTTCATCATGAATAACTACGTCTTGAGCTACATCAACTAACCTTCTTGTTAGGTAGCCGGCAGTGGCGGTTCTTAGTGCGGTGTCAACCAAACCTTTTCTGGCACCATGGGTTGAGATGAAGTATTCCAGTACGTTTAAGCCCTGCTTGAAGCAGCTTTTTACAGGCAATTCTATCAACTCTCCATCGGGCTTAACCATCAAACCGCGCATGCCTGACAACTGGTTTACCGTTCCCCAGTTACCTCTGGCTTTAGAGTCTACCATCATGAACACAGCATCTTCTTTTTTGAATTGCTGGCTTATGAGTTTCTCAAGCCTTGATTTTGTTGAAGTCCATATCTCGATCGCTTTTGACTTCCTTTCATATTCGGTAAGTAGTCCCTGGTTGTAAAGAGATTGGTTTTCTTCAATAATTTTCTCAGCTTCTGCAATTAACGCATTCTTTTCAGGAACAACCTTAAGGTCGTCCATGCCCCAGGAGACTCCGGATACTGTCGCGTAGTGGAACCCATATTCTTTTATTTTGTCTAAAAATTCAACAGTCTCATCTTCTCCATATGTATGTAGGATCTCAGCTTCTATATTACGCAAGTCAGTTTGGTTTAGCGCCTTGTTTATAAATATATGATTTTGTGGCAGGGCTCTATTGAAAATTATGCGCCCAACGGAAGTTTCTATTAGCTTATCATTTGAATCTATCTCTCTTTCTGAAATTCGAATCTTAACGCTGGCCCTTAAGCTAACGAAGTCATTCTCGTAGGCCATTATGGCTTCTGATTCTGAGCCAAAAATTTTGCCTTTGCCTTCGGCTCCATCAGCTATGCTAGTCAGATAGTAGCAGCCAAAAGTTATATCTCTTGTTGCTATGGCAACAGGTTCTCCACTAGCTGGTTTCAATATGCCGTGAGTGGAGAGCATTAACTCTCTTGCTTCTTTTTGAGCCTCGGCTGTTAACGGAAGATGGACCGCCATTTGGTCTCCATCGAAGTCAGCGTTGAAAGCCCTGGTGGGTAGTGCTGGTATTTTTACGGCTTTACCTTCTATTAGTACTGGCTTGAATGCTTGAACTGATAGTCTGTGTAGGGTAGGGGCCCTGTTTAACAGAACCAACTTATCTTGGATTGCCTTATCCAATGCTTCCCAGACTTCTGGAATTTCTTGTTCTATTAAATGGTTGGCTGATCTTATGTTGTGAGCCAAACCTTGTGATTTTAAGTAGTGAATAATAAAAGGCTTAAAAAGTTCTAGAGCCATGTATTTGGGCAATCCGCATTCTCCCATCTTAAGATTGGGTCCGATAACGATTACACTTCTGCCTGAGTAGTCAACGCGTTTACCGAGAAGGTTTTGCCTGAATCTGCCTTGCTTGCCTTTTAGCATGTCTGCGAGTGATTTGAGAGCTCGCTTTTGTCCGGTTGATGCCGATACAAGGGTCTGGCCTCGGCGCATTGAATTATCTATAAGTGCATCGATTGCTTCTTGCAACATCCTCTTCTCATTTTTTGTGATTACCTCAGGAGCTTTTAATTCAATGAGGTGTTTCAATCTGTTGTTGCGGTTGATTACCCTTCTGTACAGATCGTTTAAGTCTGAGGTTGCAAAACGGCCGCCATCCAACTGAACCATAGGTCTCAATAGTGGGGGAATGACTGGTAGGACCGTCATTATCATCCACTCAGGTCTTATGCCATTTATAAGCATACGCTTAAGCATCTTGAGGCGTCTCAAGAGTCTTTTTTGGACAACTGGATTTTCAACTTCCTTTAGTTTGGCTTCGCTTAATTTTATTTCCTGTTCAAGATCCATTTCTTCAAGTAGTTTTCTTACTGCTTCAGCGCCTATGCCAGCTTCAAAAACCTCTCCATACTTGAGAGATAGATCTCTAAAATCAAGTTCAGAAAGTATCTGGTACTTCTTGATATTTTTGATGTTGTCCTTTTCTTTTTCTCGCTGCTCTTTTATGAGTTCCTGTTCACTTTCTTGAGGAGAATTTTTTATGAGTGACCTAAACTCAGATTCCATTTTTTTCATTGCCTCGGTTTTCAAGTCTTCATTTGCTCTCATTACAATGTAAGCAGCAAAATATATGACTCTTTCGAGATCTGGCAAGGAAACGTCAAGTATGGTTGCGATTCTTGATGGCATTCCTCTGAGGAACCATATGTGGGCAACGGGGCTAGCAAGTTTTATGTGGCCCATTCTTTCGCGTCTTACGATTGATCTGGTTACCTCAACTCCGCAACGATCACATATGATGCCCTTATATCTGATCCGCCTGTATTTACCGCAATAACATTCCCAATCCTTGGTAGGTCCAAAAATTGATTCTGAAAACAGACCTTCTTTTTCAGGTTTTTGAGTCCTATAATTTATGGTTTCCGGTTTGGTTACTTCGCCATAAGACCACTGAAGCATTTCTTCAGGAGACGCAACCCTAAGTTTTAATACACTAAAGTTCATTGTTTTTATATTTCCTTAAGCTCTACATTCAATCCCAATCCTTTCATTTCAGAAAGTAAAACCTTAAATGATTCAGGCAGGTGGGGCGCTCTTATTTCTTCGCCCTCCACTATTGATTCGTATGTTTTGGCCCTGCCTTGGACATCGTCAGATTTTATTGTAAGCATCTCCTGCAAGGTGTGAGCTGCTCCGTAACCCTCTAAGGCCCAAACCTCCATTTCTCCAAATCTCTGGCCTCCAAACTGGGCCTTTCCTCCAAGTGGCTGTTGAGTTATTAGGGAGTAGGGACCTATTGAACGCATGTGGAGCTTGTCTTCAACCATGTGCATCAATTTCATGAAGTAAATAACGCCGACTGTAGTTTTTTGCTGGAATCTTTTACCTGTACGGCCATCGTATACGTAAATTTTGCCGTCTTCAGGTAGGTTGGCTTTTCTCAGCTCATCTTTAATAATTTCTTCAGTAGCTCCTGCCATAGATGGCACAGCAACTTTGTAACCGAGTTTTGAGACTGCCCATCCAAGGTGTGTTTCAAGAACCTGCCCTATGTTCATACGGGAAATTATACCAAGAGGACTTAAGATCATGTCTACTGGGCGTCCATCTGGAAGGAATGGCATGTCTTCTTCGGGGAGTATGGTTGAGATAACACCTTTGTTCCCATGTCTTCCTGCGAGCTTATCTCCAACTTGGACTTTTCTCATCTGAGCCACGGAGACCTGTATGGTTTTTATTACTCCGGCAGGCAACTTATCTCCCTGATCTCTTGAGAAAACCCTGACGCCAACAACTCTGCCTATCTTGCCGTAATCAAGGGTCAGAGAGGTATCCTTTACGTCTTGTGATTTTTCGCCGAATATTGCCTTCAGTAGTCTTTCTTCTGCTGTAAGATCACTCTCTCCTTTTGGTGATATCTTGCCTACTAGAATATCCTGGGATCTGACCTCAGCTCCTATTCTTACTACTCCGTCTGGGTCTAGATTTTTGAGTTTTTCTTCAGAACGGTTCGGAATATCATAGGTGGTGATTTCTGGCCCAAGTTTGGTTTCACGCACGTCGATAGAATAGTCCTCAATATGTATAGAGGTGAAAAGATCTTCTTTAACAAGTTTTTCTGAAAGCACAACAGCATCTTCGAAGTTGGATCCTTCAAAAGACATGAAAGCGACTACCAGGTTACGTCCTAGAGCAAGTTCGCCCTCGCTTGTTGATGGACCATCGGCAAGAACGTCTCCTTTTTTTATTTTTTGTCCTGGTTTTACTGTTGGTCTCTGGTTTATGGCTGTAAAACTGTTTGATTTATTAAATTTAAGTAAGTCGTGTTCGATTTTTTCTCCGTTAGCAGTTCTAATCACAATAGAACGACTGTCTACATATTCAATCACGCCAGCGTCGCTAGCGATTATCATCATACCAGAGTCTCTGGCGACTCTTTCTTCTAGCCCCGTACCTACATATGGTGATTCCGGAGAGATTATTGGTACGGCCTGTCTTTGCATGTTAGAACCCATCAACGCACGATTGGCATCGTCATTTTCCAAAAAAGGTATCAATGAAGTGGCTACTGAAAAGGGCTGCTTAGGTGAAACGTCTATATAATCAACTTCAGCAGGGGATACCAAGCCAGGTTCGCCATGAATTCTTGAGGGAATTAATTTTTCAGTTAGCTTGCCGTCACCATCAACTTTAACTCCGGCACTGGCTATTATGTAGCGTTCCTCTTCTGTGGCATCCATGTATTCAAGTTTGTCGGTGATTTTGCCCTTCTCTACTTTAAAATATGGTGCCAGTATGAAACCAAGAGGGGATACCTTGGCAAAAAGTGAAAGGTGTCCCACAAGACCGATGTTTGGTCCTTCGGGTGTCTCTATTGGACATATTCTTCCATAGTGAGAAGGGTGTACGTCACGTACTTCAAAACTAGCCCTCTCTCTTGTTAAGCCCCCTGGACCCAAAGCTGACAACCTTCTCTTATGCTCAAGTTCAGCCAGAGGATTGACCTGGTCCATGAATTGGGACAACTGGCCAGAAGAAAAGAATTCCTTAATTGAGGCAACAAAAGGTCTGGAATTAATTAGTTGGCCAGGGACTATCGTTGTTGTATCAAGTGTGCTCATCCTGTCTTTTATTATTCTTTCCATTCTGGAAAAAGACAGTCTTAACTTGTCCTGAAGAAGTTCACCTAAGGTTTTAACTCTTCGATTGCCTAAGTGATCTATGTTGTCTGGCTGTGAAGCTGGATCATTGTTGAGCCTTATTATCTCGCGCATTACAGTTACCATGTCATCAATTTTTAGAACCCTATTTTTTTCATCAAGTTCATAATCCTTTTGGAATCTCTGGTTCATTCTGTAACGGCCAACTCTGGAGAGGTCATAGCGGGAAAAATTAAAAAACATATTATTGATCATCTGCCTAGCATTATCTACCGTGGCTGGATCGCCGGGTCTTATGCGCTTGTACATCTCAATCAGGCCCTCTTCTTCGTTTGAAGCGGCATCAGCAACTATGGTCGAAACTATGTATTGCATTTCTTTGTCGGTATCTATATCTTCGAACAACTTTTTTATATCTTCGTCTTTCCCGACTCCAAACGCCCTTAGTATGGATGTTGCGGGTATTTTTCTTTTGCGGTCTATTCTTACAGAAATAACGCCGCTTTGTTCTGTTTCAAATTCAAGCCAGGCACCGCGTGAGGGGATTATTTTAGCGCCAAAAAGCCGTTTATAACGGCTTGATCTTGATAAAGAGAAGAAGACACCGGGACTTCTTATTAACTGTGAAATAACGACACGCTCTACTCCGTTAATGACGAAAGTTCCTCTAGGTGTTATTACTGGGAAATCTGCGAGATAAATTTCTTGTTCGTCTACCTTACCGGTTGTTTTGTTTGTGAGAGCTACCTTGACTCGGAGAGGTGCTTCGAAGGTTATATTTTTTTCGCGGGCGACTCTTTCTGTGAATTTCGGTTCTTCAAGTTTAAAATCTAAAAACTTCAACTCGAGTTCCTTGCCTGTCCAGTCTTGGATGGGGGATATGTCGTTGAGAAGTTCCTTTAGTCCGACATCCAAAAACCATTGGTAAGAATCCAATTGAACTTGTACCAGATTGGGGGCTTCAAAAGTATCCGGTCTGAATTTGGATAAAATCTTACGCATATAAAGTAAAGATAAAATAACCTACCCCTCCAAAGAGGGGCAAACTAAAAAATTACGCTCTTTAATTGTGCGAGATATCAATTATTTCC
Source organism: Minisyncoccota bacterium (assembly GCA_036517175.1). Taxonomy (GTDB): domain Bacteria; phylum Patescibacteriota; class Minisyncoccia; order 2-02-FULL-40-12; family IGHO2-01-FULL-4-A; genus 2-01-FULL-44-17. Next base: position 41,578 of record DATDXQ010000018.1, on the reverse strand, counting down.
ACCCTAGAGTCAAAAACCTAACAACTATTATACACTAGCGACTAGATTTTTAACCCTTCAATGAATGCCTGGGCTATTTTGTGAGATGTGCTGTCCGGACCTAAATTACTAAGTATTTTATATCTTTTTACAGCTTTGAGGTCAAGTCTATTCCTTTTAAGTATCTTGTCAATGGTCATTATCAACACATTACTAAGATCATGATAATACTTTGCCACTTCAGTGTCAATGGGCATCCTCTTTTTCAGGATTCTAATGGTAAGTTGATTTGGGTTCAAATCTAAGATTATTTCCATAAAATAATTCAATGATCTTAAGCTTTAAGATAACAAGAATGTATTTTTTTATCAATAAAATAATTAAAAAAGTGAGCCTAGGCTCACTTCTGCTATCGTATAAGGTTTTTAACTAATTCTGGCCAGAGTTGCGGTCTTGTTGAGAATATTCTGACGGCATCTCTTAATGAGAATTTAGATTGAAGCATATTAACTACAAATTCTGGTGAGGTTTTTGATAATATTCTTACTGCAGAATCGAGACTCGCATCATCGCTGGATGAAAGACGTTTATTTATTATTCTGCCCAGCCACAAGCCGGTTCCATGTTTTTTCCTAATTATATTTTCATATTCCGACATTTTTCCCCGAGAGTTGATTGATCTTGATATGACTTCAGCTGCTATTTTACCGCTTTCCATTGATGTCCGTATGCCCTCGCCGGCAACTAATGACGCGACTCCTGCAGCATCTCCTATGGCTAAAATATTTCTGCCGCTAATCCGATCAGCAAATCCCTGCGATGGTATGAGTCCAAAATGATACTCGTTTATAATATATCCAGTATTGTCTATTCCCATTTTGGGCAGATCTTGCATAAGTAAATTTAGTTTTTCTTTCGGATTAATCTTTGTGTCTGGATGTATTAGGCCAACCCCAACTCTTACCCTGTTTTTACCCCATGGACCAACCCACGCATATCCTGATGGGGCGTATTTTTGTCCTACAATCAAAACAATCTCATCTTGTTTTATGTGTGGGGTAGTTATGTCATATTCTGCACCAACACCAAATCTTGCAAATCCTTTATGTAAACCGGAAGCCCTAGATATCTGTGCGCTATAACCAGTTGCGTCAACTATTACCTTAGGTCTTATCTGCAAGACCTGTTCATGATGTTGAATAACCACTGAACCCTTTGACATCCATTGAGTTATATCGGCCTTTGCGCCGGTCATCACTAGAGAGCCAGCGTTCTCGGCTCTTCGGGCAAGATATTGATAGGTACCTGTTACGTCTATGAGGCATCCTGGAGATTCTTTGTAAGAAAAAAAAGCTTCTTCGTTGGGCGAGTGGAAACGTATTCCGCATATCTTGTGGTAATAACATTCTGGAATCTCAAATTCTCGAACAGTATTGATTGATGTTACCCCAGTTGTTCGTACCGGAACACCTATTTCTTTCCTTTTTTCAACCAGTATTACATTAAGGCCTAGTTCAGCGGCAGTTCGGGCCGCTACTGAACCGGCCGGACCGGCTCCGACAATTAATACATCAATTTTTGTTTCTTTGTCCAAGGAACTTGTCTCCTATTTTTGTATCCTGAAACACTAGCACACCGACGGAGTTCCTTCAAAGTAGGCATAGTAATTTATTCGCCTTTTTATTGAAAATATGATTTTATTAATACATATAAAATAACTATTATCCGTATTGATATTTATTCTGTTTTTGTTTAGAACATATATAGAATAATATTAATATATATAAAAAATGGCTTTTGAAACTAAAAAAAAGGGGGACACTGCATCAATAAGAGAGGAAGTTGAAGCTGCTTTTTCCTGGCTTTCTTATTTTGAAGAGGGCATGAAAGATGTGGCCGAAGCTTACGAGTCTGGTTCCAAAGACTTTGACAAGGCTCGCGAAGCTAATTCTGAAAGAAGTTGCAATTTGCCAGCTCCTGGTTTTGCTAATATGACACCATTTGACAGATACTTCAAAACATTTCGAGAGGTTATGTTAAAACCGGAGGGTTCTTCTGGTGACGGTAGAGTCACTGCGCATATTGTTTCCGGAGAACAGTCGGCGGGGTATCGTCCTCCGAGGGTATTGCCTACTGTTCTGGATTTTTTGCATGCAAGAGCAAGGGGTTTTCAGGGTGAAGCAAGTTCAAAGGGTGATTTTACTGCCGTCGTCAGGATGATTGAGTTTCGTCTTCGCCACGCAATACAAACCAGAGAAAGCGGTAAAATACAGAGCGCTCAGGATAATGGTCTTGTGGCACCTGAAATGATAGCAGCTCTTAATAGGTCTGATCTCAGGTTTTTTAGCGCTGAATTAGATGCTCTTGCAGAAAATATTAACAGAGAACAATCTCCTGGTCCGGGGAGAGTTAGAGATGATTTATCCCTGGTGATGAATAGAATAGAAATTTTAAAAGGGGCTATTAATGCCGTAAGTGAGTATAGGGAAAAATTATAATTTGTTCGTTGTTGTTCGATGCTTTCTTTAGAAGCTATATAAACTAAAAGGCTCACTTAAGTGAGCCTTTTAGTTTATATGTCCCCTCGATGGGAATCGGCCTCGACTAAAATTTTGCCGTCGCAAAATTTTGTCTGGCCACCGCCTCGCATCGTTGCCTGTTGGCAACGATATGCTCCGGCGTTCGATTCCTCTACGCAAAACAATAAATTGTTTTGCTTTTGTGGCCAATCTCGCTTTACTCAATTGTCCCCTCGAGAGGCGATGATAATAAACTGCTTTATTATCATCCCGAATTTTAGTGAGCGTATATGTCAACGACATAGCGAACGTATAAAAATTCGGTAGAACTTGCCGAGCAAGGCTCGGCTAGGTTCGATTTGTCCGAAGGACAACTGATAACCAAAATATCCTTCCTACAGAAGGGTATTTTGGTTATCAGTCCCCTCGAGAGGAATCGAACCTCTATTACGAGATCCGCAATCTCGCGTTCTATCCGTTGAACTACGAGGGGTTAAAGCCCTAAGTTTCTTCCTAAAATCTCAATAAGTGAATCCTTGTGTTCTAATTCCGGCAAGAACTCTAACAGGGCAAGCCGAATTTGTACAGGATCCTGGCCTTCAATCGCCATCTTTATATAGGGACGATGCCATTTTTTGAATTGTAGACTTAGTTCTTTGATTCCGAGCTTGGGTTCATATTCTATCCAAAATGAATGTATTTCATGGTATGGATGATTGGTATCATTAATTTCCACTCCGGCCGGGGTTATTTTAAGTTCGTTTTGTTGTTGTTTGTTTTTGCTATTTAACATGATTACCAAGCCTATCATTCCAAAGAAAACCGTTGTAATTATATTTCTTGTAAATATTTGTACTAGCGCCGCTATGACAAAACAAATCACAGAAGTGATTATTATTGCCGATATGTTTGGGGTGCGAGAGGGGAACTCCCAAGATACAATTTTAGAATACTCACCTTGTTTTTGTTCAGGTTGCTTTATCTCTTCGGCGACGTCGTTATCTTGTGTGGTCCTATTTTTAAGATCAATTATATTTTTCAATTGAAGATAGGTTATTGTTTGTCGAGCCACCTTTTCTTTAGTGGCATTTTTCCCTAAATTATTTTTTTAAAACCCAAAGCTCTTTGAATATATCTGTATTTATCAAGAGTGGGAAAAGAATCTATAAAATAACGAGTGATGTTCCCAAATGGAATATAGACTCTGACATTGAATCCTTCCTTTGCGGACTTTATGGCAAGATCATTTCTAACTCCGTTGAAAAACTGTAACTCCGCTGATTTTAAATTGTGCTCCCTTATTATTTTTTTTGCCGTATCTACCAGCTTTAAGTCGTGGGTGGCGATGGCTGGCTTATTGCTATGAAGTAATACATATTCCATTAAATGAGCATAATTATTAGTTACATAGCTCCATTTATTAAATTCAGAATTATTATAATAGCCCTTAACAAATCTCAGCGGTATCCTATCCCTTAATATTTTTTTCATATCTTCCTCGGTTCTTTTTAGGTAAGCCTGAAGACACAAACCGGTATTTGGATATTTTTCATGTATCTCTTTAAAAACCAGGATGGTGTCATCTACAGTTTCTTTTGCCTCCATGTCGATCCACACGAAATTTTTCAAATCATGTGCACAATTAACAATTTGAGTGGCTGTTTCTTTGGCCAGTTGCCTACTGCCATAGATACCAAATTGATTCAATTTTATTGTTATGTCAGCATCTAGTTTTTCTTTCTCAATTATTTCTAGCAAACGATAATATTCTTCTGTGTCCGAGTGAATTTTTTCAAGAGCATGTTTTTCTACTGGTAAAAATGAAATACTACACTTAACACCATGACCGTTAAAGTATTTACATATACCAACGGTATCTTCTGGTTTATCCCCTGGAACATATTTTCGAATGATATTCATGTTCTAATTATTTTAGCAGTTTTTCCATTGAAATTTCTAATTCATTTATTTTTCAATTGGAGATTGTATTTTGTGAGCCTGCTCCGGGCATGGCGGAGGCGGTAGGATTCGAACCTACGACGGCTTTCGCCGGCCGCTTTTCAAGAGCGGTGCCATAAACCACTCGGCCACGCCTCCGCCATGCTAAGAGTTTTAGGCAGCCCTGTAAAACAGGATTAAGATTGCTGCTATGGTTAAAACTGCGAACACAAGCAAGGTCTTAAGAAATAGACCTAAAGATGCCTTTTTGTCTCCAGATGAGTAGAGCTGTATTGGTTGGTATAAGAATAGGTAACCCATAACAGCTGCCGAAAGAGTAAAAAGCGACAAAACCGCAATAGGTATAAATATTTTATTATCAGGCTCACCCAGAGTGGATACATGATTCATCAAAAAAACAATCGCTACTATATACAGTGCTGCAGCTATCGCATTTATAAATGGATTTTTGGTCATGGTTAAAATTTATTTAGCACTCGTATTATCTTCATAAATCCCAAATATGTTTCCATCAGGGTCTTTGCAGTAGGCGAGCCAAGCCATGCCTGCGATTGGCATTTTTGGTAGAGCAACACTCCCACCGGCGGACTCAACTTTTTTGAGGTACTCATCTACACTAGAGACACCTATTGTGCAAACGAAAGATGTTACAGGTTCGTTGCCCTTTGGAAGTGCTCCTTTCCTAAATACGATACCGCCATTGATGCCCGGATCTTTAGAATCTTTTTCAGCAGTCATAACTCCCCAGTATCGATTTTCAGGAGATATTTCAACTCCTTCCGGGAATTTCCATTCCTCTATTTTCCAACCAAAAACATCAGCATAAAACTTGCCTAGTTTTTCCGGATCAACTGCATGTATTTCAAAATGTACTACTCTATTCATGCCCTAAAGTATAGTTCAGATCAGATATTTTATCAAACTTGTATTATGTCTGATTAAATTTGGCTGAGATCGGACTTTTTCTAAATTTTTCATAAAGTTTTTTGCCTACGATTTTCTTAATCAAGAAGTTAGATCTTTCTTTGCCAAGAATCAAAATGAATCCTGGGAACACAAGCCAAGAGCCAGGAGTTAGAGGGGTGACAAGTGCGAGAAGGCCGGTGACTACAAGGATGGGTCCCAAAATATGTTTGAAATAAGTGTGGGCTATCTTGTGATTACGCATACTGATGTCATAGCCGCGTTTTTTGAATACAGGTAGTGTTATAGAGTGATGTATTACGTCCGAGATAAGTAGTGCCCAACCAATCATTGCTATCCAACCTATGTGAAGATAAAAATAATAAATCAAAAGCACTATTGCCCCGACGTAACCGTGGTGAATGCGGGGAATATTTATCTGTTTTTGCACTTCTTTGGATTTTAAATGATATACCAAACGCAGAGACATGGTAACAATCTCTATTATAGAGGCGATAATCAGAGAGGAGACGATCAGTAGTGTTGGATTCAGATTCATCTTAGTGCAGATTTTAATTTAAATATTTTAAAAACCAGAACAGGCACAACGGATCCCACCATGATTCCTGCTACCACATCTGTGAGGTAGTGTGCACCGAGAAATATTCTTGAAAAGCTGACTAGGACTGCAAAAATAAAGACGAGATAGACAAACCATTTTTTGCCATAAACCATAGCGATAGTTATGGCGGCGGCAAACGCAACCGTAGTTTGGCCTGATGGAAAAGAATAGTCTAAGAAATATTTGGAAACCACAATAACATCATTCAGGATAGCTGAAGGTCTTGGACGCTGTACTAGCACCTTGATTATAAGTTCGACTACCCAAGTTGTCAGCACTGTTCCAGAAATTATGAGAAGATTTTTGCGCTGTTTTTTTATTGTTGCGAATAAAATTATAAAAAGAACAATCCAGCCGATTCCCAGTGTTGTGGTGTAGTCGAATATTTTAAATAAAAAATCAGTTGCCGCATTGTGTGGCAGATGATTGATGGCGTAGAAGATTTTGATGTCTATTTCGTGCAAGCTGAATTATGTTAATCCCAACTGGCGGTGTTCCTCGGTCTAGAACCAACCGTGTACAAGCATTATAAGGCTTTCTGAGGGGTCGTTCCAGAGAATGGTTTGAGGTGTCTAGGTAAGGTTCAAAATGAGACAAATGAGACACTAGATCCACAGATCTAAAAAAAGATCAGCCAACTTTATAGAGTCGGTGTCGCCAAGCACAACCACCGTAGCCGGTTTTTTGTCAGCGGCATCTTTCAGGGAGGGACCGATAATGTAACCCCTCCCATCTACTAAAAGAAATCGGTCGTGAAATCGCTTGCTTTCTTTTTTCTCAAAATTATATTCTCTGGCAAATTTATCGGATTTTGAAACGAACCCTCCAGCGTCATTGCTATAAAGAAATCTGATTGGCACAGTCTTGGAGACTTCGTCTAAAAGGCTGCCGAAGATATTTCCCGCTACCCACGTATCTGCAATATCTACGTTTTTTGTTGCCTTCTTTAAAATACCCTGTAAAAATTTATCGAATGAATAGGCATTACCTTTCTTAAATATAAGAAGGCCGGTTTTAGAGGACACTCCTGGCTGAATCAGGGATTCTATATATTCAATTCCTTCATCTGTTAAACAGATTTTCCCTTTTGCGCAGGAATCCACATGGCCTTGAGCACGATGTGCAAACCCAGAATTATAAGCTTTTCCAGTCAAGGTCTTGCTCCAATTTTTTTGAACATCTTTTATATTAATCCTTGCCTTCTTTTGGCCAGTAGCAAGGAAGAAAACCACCGCTACAAAAACTTTTTCCCCAGTCATGTTCTTAAGAGGGAGCTGTTTTAAAAAGGTTTTTATATTCTGTGGCAGATTCATTTATTTAGAGATTCTTATAGGCTATCAGGGTTTTCTTATCTTTTATGAACTCTACTCTTTCTAAAATACCCCTGCGAACCATTTTTCTTAACACATTTACAACGCTTGCCCGAAGCGGTTTTTTTCGAGTTAATAATTTTCTTTGCAACTCAGCTACAACATCAAGATCAATCTTTGCTGCTTTGAAAAAACCATCCTGACTAAGCTTGTTTACGGGGACAAATAAATCCTCGGCCGCAGTCCGTTCTCTTGGTATTTTTCTGTCACTACCAACGATGCCTTTTACCAGCTCCGCGACTTTGCTACCCTCAAGAACACGGATTCTTTTATCGTGATCTTCGAGCTGCTCAAGAAGTTTTTTAAGCTGAATATCGTCCATAGTTACTTCTTTAAAAGTTTATAAACCCAAACTTTGCCCTTGCCTTTTACCCTATCCCTATATTCACGGGTAAGAGTTTTGTTCCTAACCAGGGGTAAAATATAAGGTGGCAAGCTGGTAAGCTTAGTAGATAAACCCCTACGACCAAGCTCACTTTGAATTTCGCTCAGCTCTCGATAATCGGCAAAATAACCTTCGCTTATTAATTCTTCTATTACCTTAGACTTAGAGGGGCCGGTATTTGTTTTCCTAGGAGAGGCTTGCTTTTTGGAGTTTAAAACATTCTCAGCCGTATCTTCATTCTTTTCATCGTTACCTTCCAATATTCCCTCAAGCTCATAAATGCCCTTGGATAAGATACTATACTTTCCTTTCTCACTTCTCACCAAAAAACTATCTGCAAGCCCTCTTAATATCGGCCGTAACGTATTGCCCTGAATGCCCAATAGTTCCTGCATATCGCCAGGGGTAGAAGCCCAAGCCTCGGTATCCAGAAGTTCCCAGGCCTTACCGCCAGCAAGAAGTAAAAGGATCCGGGCTTTATTAGAAAGTCGCATACCTTCTTTGGTAAGATTAACCCTTTTCCCTTCTTGAATTAGTTCAACGCGGCCCTTTAGGAGACTCTCCACTAAGTCAGTTGAAATTTTATCGTTATTTATTATTAAATCCTGTAATGCCATAATAGTGATTGTTTGGTTGTTATTATACTTAAAATTAACTTATCCTATTTTAGGATATCAAATGGCCAATAAACGTCAAGTTGATAATATAACAGAAACCAAACAATGACTATTTATCGTCAATTTTCCTTTATTTATGGGCTTTTTTCACTAACAACCCAAACAAAATAGCTATAAGCCTAAAAAAGTTATCCGTTGATGATATAAAAATAGATACTAGCATGTAGCTATACTTTCCTTCCCGTAAGGACAGCTACATGCTTTCTCTTCAGTCAGAGGTTACTATTTGTCGTCCGTATCGCCGTATCCAGGTTTAGGAACCCGCTCTACGACGTGGTCTTTTGGATGCCGTCTGGCTTCTTCCACGGTTGTGAATTCGCCAGTTTCAGCGTCTCGACCTCGGAGACTAGTTTTAGATTCTTTACTCATTGTAATAATCTATTAGTGCTGCTTGTTGTAGGGCGTCAGTCGTGATAAGCTGTATTTAGATAGTTCGAATATCTTAGCAGACCACTTCTTTCTCAAGGAAATCGATCAGGGCACGTCGGGAAGGCTGCCCCTTCCCAGATATGAACGCCCAGAAAAGCCACCTAACCATAGGTGGTTTTTCTTGATTTTCAAACCATGTAAATAGATGCCCGATTTTTTCATAAGATAGATTTAGGTAATATGGCAGCCACAACTCCTTGAATTATAAAATCATCAGATAGGACAATCGGCTTATGAGATTTGTCCGTAGAGTTTGGCTTTAGAATTATGACTCCTTTTTCATGATAAAGATGCTTAACCGTAGCGTCATCATCGATTAATGCTACAACTCTCTCACCTTCGTCAGCAGTCGACTGCTGACGTATCAGAAGTAAATCACCGTTTTTAATTCCCGATTTGTTCATAGAAGTACCAGTTGCACGAAGTAAGAAGTAAACCGCACCCGGCCTGGCAATCTTAGTAGAGACACGAACCAAGGTTTCCGGGCCCTGTTCAGCTAAAGATGGCATGCCACAGGCTACAGATCCCACCAATGGCACATCAACCGTCTTTTCTGTTGATGGACCATTATTATGTTTAGATAGCATATATACCCCTTCAGAATACGAGATAAGGTGAAGCTTCTTTAGTCGTTCAAGCATAAGCTGTGCTGAACGCGGTGAGCTATAGCCAACTACTCGCCCGATATCCCTTAGGGAGGGGGTGACACCAGAATGAACAATCTGGTTCCTAATATAGGCATAGCCTTGTAAATCCTTTTTTTCAGTTTTATTCATATAGTTCCAGTATACGCCTCTGTCCACAAATGTCAACAAGCAAAAACCGGGCCATTTGCCCGGTTTTTGCTTTTGCATCCTTTTCAAGGTATCACGGTCCCTCGATAAGAAATGTTGACTGCGGAGGGTACAGGAATCGAACCTGTAGGACCCCTTTCGAGGTCGCAGTTTAGCAAACTGCTGCCATACCGTTAGGCGAACCCTCCAAATATAACACTAAATCTAAACTAAATTCTGCATTTTTACAAATAAAAAAGTGACCCTGGGCCACCTTGAGCTAATTGTTTTATTTGTTGCCTTTTGCCGCGGCCAATGTGGCGACAGCGGCAAATATGTAACTGACCACTTGCCACTTGTTTGGCCTGCCACCGTCCCAGATATTTTTTATAATTCCTGCCAAAACTGGGAACATGACAACGATCGTAGTTACTGCAAAAACATTTCCACCGCCATAGTTCTTGTTGTATGCACCCAGATAAAAAGTATCAGCTAAAAAAAACAAGATTCCTAAGCCGATAGACAAAAGAATAATTGATCCGGATGGAGAGGGGAGATCTTGTCCTAACCTCTTTGCGAAGATCCATCCAATTGACGTAAGTACAAGCATGACGGCGTAGCTGTATGCCTGTACGGCATAAATATTGTAATTCGACAACTTCTTTTCAAATATGACATTAGTTAAGCCATATATGACGAGAGCGGTTAACGCCAGAAGTGTGACTTTGTTACTAATCACGTGAACACCCCGTAGGATCTAAAAAATCTTTTGTAATAATGTATGAATTTTTGAATAAGGTCAAGATTGTTGTTCTTCTGTTTCAGAAACTTTTTTGGTTTTTTTGACCCTGGGTTTAGGCGGATTCTCCTTCCACTCGATGTAAAGCCTGTCCAGTTCCTCTTGGCTTTCAGGTTTTTTGTTGGTTAAGAAATTGCAGTCTGGGAACCGGCTGCAGCCATAGAAAATCTTGCCTCGTCCGCGGGACTTGCGTTCAACGAGATCACCAGTCGACCCTCCTTCGCCAAGACTTCGAAGGGCGAGGCAGTTAGGGCACTTAAAACCTGTTTTGTTGAAAATCTTGGCTATGCCTTTGCACTTGGGATAATCTGAGCAGCCCAAGAAATAGCCAAATCTCCCTCGTTTTACTTGCATTTGTTTGCCGCAAAGAGGGCACAGTTCGTCTTTGGTCTTTCCTTCAAGCTCTTTTATCTTGGCAGCTTCTTCGGGCAATGGTTGCGTTACTTTGCTTTCCGGGTCAGGGCAGGCTAAGAATTTACCACTGCGTCCAAACTTTATGATCATCATCTTGCTGCAATGTGGGCATGGAGTGTCTGAGGTTTCGGTGAGTTTATCGACACTCTCCATTTTTTCATCGAGATTTTTCTTGAATGGTGTGTAGAATTCTTCTATTACTGGTTCCCATTTAATCTTGCCTTCTGCGATGTCATCGAACTGTTCTTCTATGTGAGATGTAAAATCTATGTCCACAATTTGGGGGAAGTTGTCTACCAGCATATCAGTTACAAGAATTCCTATTTCGGTGGGTTTAAAATACCTGCGGTCTATTTTTTCTACATAATCCCTCTCTTGTATTGTGGCAAGAGTTGGGGCATAGGTCGATGGTCTACCAACGCCGTGAGCCTCTAGGATTTTGATAAGAGTTGCATCTGTATATCGTGGTGGCGGTTCGGTGAAGTGTTGTAATTTGAGTAGTTCAATTAAATTTAATATTTCGCCCTCAGATAAATCGGGTAATGTAGACTCAGATTCCTCTTCTTCTTTTTCATCGTGCCCTTCGGTATAGGCTCTTATGAACCCATCAAACTTAATGGTTTGGCCGTTGGCTCGGAATACAAAATTTCCGGATTTAGAATCTTGGACCTCGGCGGTTATATCTACCGCTGTTTGATCCATAATCGCTGGTTTCATTTGGCTGGCGATAGTTCTTTTCCAGATTAATTCATAAAGTTTAAACTGACGTGGATCTAGAGCGCTTTTTAATATTTCTGGTTTTTGATTGAGGTCTGTGGGCCTGATTGCTTCATGTGCCTCTTGAGCGCCTTTTGATTTGTTAGAATAGTGTCTAGGCTGATCAAGAGAGTATTCCTTACCGTAACTTGAGATCACTACTTCTTGGGCTTGTTTTAAGGCGAACTCGGCCAAGTTAAGGCTATCAGTTCTCATGTAGGTTATGTGCCCAGTTTCATATAATTGTTGAGCCAGTAGCATTGTTTGTTTAGCTGACATGCCGAATTTGCGAGAGGCCTCTTGCTGCATGGTGGAGGTTGTAAACGGGGGAGATGGATTGCGATGCGTTTCTTTTTTGGTTATCTGACTAATTTTGTATTCTGCTCCGCTTAAATCATTCAGGATTTTTTCTGCTTCAGCTTGGTTTTTGATGTCTAATTTATCAAGCGAGGTGTCGCAGATTTTTATGAGTCTGGTTCTGATTTTTTTTCCGCCAGAGGCGGAGTCATTCTTTTTGCTCAAGTCTGCTTCAATAGTCCAGTATTCTTGTTTGATGAATTTTTCAATTTCTCTTTCGCGTTCAACAACAAGACGCAGAGCGACGCTCTGTACTCTTCCGGCAGATAGTCCGTAGCGTATTTTTTTCCATAAAAACGGAGACAATTCATAGCCGACCAGTCTGTCGAGGATCCTGCGGGCCTGCTGTGCATCAACTAGGTTGTAGTCTATTGCGCGGGGATTTTGGAGGGCCTTTTCAATTGCTGACTTGGTTATTTCATGGAAGACAATTCTTTCGGTGGGTTTCTTGTCTTTTATTCCAAGAGCTTCGACTAAATGCCAAGAAATTGCCTCACCTTCGCGATCCTCGTCAGTCGCCAATATTATCTTGTCTGATTTGGCTGCTGCTTCTTTTAGTTCCTTGATTACTGGTTTTGCCTTTGCGGGAATTAAATACTTTGGTTCAAAGCCATGTTCTATGTCTATGCCCATTTTGGATTTGGGCAGGTCACGCACGTGGCCGAACGATGAGCGTACCAAAAAACCGCTCCCGAGGAACTTGGATATAGTCTTTGCTTTTGTGGGGGACTCAACAATTACGAGGCTTGACATGTATAGGTTATGTTGATATCATATCGGTGGTTATTTTACAAGGATGAACAATGAGAATGGGTCATTTTGTTGTATTTTTATCGGCTGGTTTTTTAATTCTTGCCGGTCTTTTATTGTCTTATGCTATTTATCAAGACCATGACATCAATTTAATAATGTCGTCCTCAGATGTGTTTAAGATCACGCTTCTTTCAGTCCTTCTTTCCATTGCCACCTCCTTTTTATATTGGTTTTTTATTTTCACCTCCAGATCTCAAATTAATGAGCATAAACTATATGGAGAAACAGAAATTATTCCTTTCGGCAGAACGGTGGAGAGCGAAAATCATATAATCTGGTGTTATCACAAAGGTTTCGTTGTAAGATACCGGGTCAGCAATGTTTTTACTAAAGAATTTGAAAGTTTTTTGTCTAGTCTGACTATTCTAGGGGATATAAAAGAAACAAAAGTTTCTTTTAAGAATCTTGATTTTGTTAATCCAGATTCTAGTGCGATTCTGAGTAAGTCAGCTCTACACATTGTTAAAAATACTCCACCTACTGTTGTCGCCGAAAATCCTTCTGGTGGTAGCGCAAGTCAATTGGGTTATGAATAAGGAGGAAATATGGAGAGAAAAGGAATAAGTGTTGGGTTGGCGTTTCGCATTGCTTTTTGGGCTTTTGTTGTCATGTTTTCTATAAGCGTTTTTTATATTGAATATAATTCGCATGGGACGAGCCACCCGTTTATTCTTCTATGTACCCTAATAATTATGGCAATTGCACTTAGTAGGACATTTGTCATTGTAAAAGAAGTGTATTTTAGAAATCCTACCAATCCGCCAAATTAGGCGGATTTTATTTTGTGTAATCATTGTCTGGCTTTAATTTTTCTTACAACATCTGCCCCCACCAAATAATATAGTCGATTCTCTAGTACCTCTAGATGAAAATAAAAGTATTTTCATCACCGAAATACCCTACCTGCCTCTGGCAGGTTCGAGAATCGATATTTATTTGGAAGGTGTCATATGAATGAAGAAAAATTAAAGCCAGACAATGACATTAGCTATATAAAACAAATTTCCCGCCTAAATTTTTAATTTTCTTTTTTAACTCCATTACCGTCAGTGTCGCATTTATTTCATGAGCCGGTAATCCTGTTTGTCTGATTATATCATCAATTGCCAATGACTCACTTGATAACTCTGCCAATATCTTTTCTTCTGTTGGGTTATCGGCCTTAGTTTTTCCGACAGATGCGGACCTGCCTTTGGTGAGTATTTTTAGATCATACTCTTCCAATATGTCTTCTGCGCAGGTAACCATCTTGGCTCCCTTCTTTATTATATTATTCGTGCCCTGTGATGTTTTGGCAAATATATTTCCGGGGATAGCGAATACATCACGTCCTTGCTCTGCTGCACAACGTGCGGTTATCATTGCCCCGCTTTGTTCATCGGCTTCTATTACCAGTACCCCCTTAGAAAGTCCGCTTATTATTCTGTTTCTTTGAGGGAATGTGAATTTGGTTCCATGAGTACCGACTGCATATTCGCTTATTACAGTTCCGCCAGATTCTATTATCTTGAGAGCTAATTGGAGGTTTTGGGGAGGGAATATTGTGGTGTCATCTATCCCTGTCCCCAGAACTGCTATCGTTGGCGTCCCAGCATCAATGGCGGTTTTGTGGGCTAGGGTATCTATGCCTGCCGCCAAGCCGCTTGTTATGGTGAAACCATTTCTTGCTATGTCTAGAGCAAGGTGCGGCGCGACCCTTTTGCCGTATTCAGAAAGAGCTCTTGTGCCAACTATTCCAAAGCAAATATTTTTCAAAACATTGGCGCTACCTCTCACATATAAAAGGAAAGGGGGATCGGGTATGTGACGCAATAACTCGGGGTATTTTTGGTCAAGTATCGTTATTAATTCAATCTGATGATCTTTTGTTTTTTGAAACTCTTTATCCGGATTAATACGACTGGTGATTTTTGAATAATCCGCAGCTACTAGCTTGCCACTTGCATCTCGGTCGCGAGGAATGTATTTGGATAGATTTGAGTTCCAAGCTTTTTCCCAATCTCCACCAAAGCTCTGATATATATTTTGTAGAGCGCCAGATTTAGCGCTGGCTACAATATTGATTGCGTTTAGATATTTTAGTTCTTTTTGCATTTATGGAGATTAATTTAAAAGTGTGCCTTTGACAACCATTTGCGGGTTTGTTATACCCAATGTTTAATGTGGTTGTTGTTTCCCTGTCGCGAGCATTTTCATAATTAGCCCCGCACCTTTTGAGCAAAAATTTTTAACCAAAATTGGGTGCAAACCATTGCTCAAAAGGTGCGGGGTGAAATGTATCGGTTTACCCCTCCTAAAAACCGATGCTGCTTATGCACAAGTCTTGTGGCAGGAAATCAACACCCAAATAAAAAACGCCAGTGAGGCGTTTTTTATTTGGGTGTTGATTGGTTAGCGTATGGTTTCTTCAAGTCTAACCAATGCCTGTTTTATGATTTTTTTGATTTCTTTTGTTTCGTTTGGTGTGAATTTTGCTAGAACAAAATTGCCGACAGCCTCTTTTTTTGATTTTAAATTTGCCTGGTGTCTGGCTGACGTCAGTTTGCGATTGGCCGTGCCAATTCTTAGCCTCCAGAATTTATTTGTTTTAAGAAAAGATATTACAGAATCAATTCCGCGATGACCTCCCGAGTCCTTGCCGAAAGACATCTTAAAATTGCCGAATTCTATATCCAGGTCATCTTGTACAATAATTATGTCTTCAAGCTTAGCCTTATAAAATAGTTTAATTTTTTTAACGGCTTCGCCTGATTTGTTTACGAATGTGTGTGGTTTGGCAAGAATAACTGGCTTGTCATTTAATCTGGCTTTGGTAATCTCAGCATTAAACTTCTTTTCAAAAGAAAAGTTGATCTTGTCTTTATTTGCTATTGCATCCACGGCCAAGAACCCCACATTGTGCCTTGTGTTGTCATATTCTTCTCCTGGGTTGCCGATGCCTATTATAAGTTTCACCGTACTAATATAGCACATTTTTTGATTATAAATAAAATGCTGATATAATTTTTTAAGATCTTGTTATAAGTGGCGGAATATGAAAAAGATTATAACCAATGTTTCAGCTCCTATATATCGTATGAAGGCCGCAAGCGTAGTTGAAATTCGCCCTGTTCCTACTGGGGCCACCCACTAACCAGTGGGCTTTTATTTTTGACTTCCCAGTTGAAGATCGCTTTAAAAGTGTTAGTATTATTCCATAAAAAGCCGGCGTAGTTCAACGGTCAGAACGAGGGACTCATAAGCCCTAGACGGTGGTTCGACTCTACCCGCCGGCACAAGCATATATTCTCTGGTATTTACAAACTATAAAATAAGTGGTATAGTTTAGGAGATACTTTTAGTTCCTTAATATTGTTGAGGAGTTATATGACTGAACTTATTGTTGGTGGATGTTCTGGCAGCTATACGCCAGCTCATTCAAGGCCGATTTTTGGCCACCTTACAACCTCTTTCGGTTTTTTAGACCGTGAAAATAAAACTGGTATTATAATCGATAACGGTACGGGTGTGCAGACTGTTTCTAAGGAAATGAAGGTGGGTGGCGTTGAGTGTGTGACAATTTTACAGACTCATTTCCATCACGACCACATTGAAGGTCTGCAATTAAACGAGCTTTTATTCGGCAATCCTGCCATCAAAATTAATATAATTGCGCCCATACTTGATTCAGGGGTTTACTTTGGAGAATTGGTCAATCGGCATTTTGCTACAGTTGTCTGGCCAGTCTATCCAGCTCGTATTAGTACTTTGTATCATTTTTTTCCCAGCCAGAGATCACCTTTGTCGGCATTTTCGGGTGTTGGTATTGAATTTCTTGCATTGAATCATCCGGGTGGCTCCGTTGGTTATAGGTTCATGATGCCTGATCGTAAGGTGATCGTAGTTACGACTGACAATGAATTGAATACAGTCGATTCGAAACGCAACTATGGGGAGTTTGTTTCTGGCGCAGATGTTTTAATTGCAGATTGTCAATACACTCAGGGTGAATATGATGGCAAGGCGGAGCTTGGTGGCTTGGCTGTGTCCCGTCGGGGCTGGGGTCATTCAACTCCTGAGATGTTGGGGGATGTCTTGAGACACTGGACATTGATTCGCCCAAGAAGAGTTTTGTTAACCCATCACGATCCTTCAAGGACTGACGAAGGTTTGTTAGAATTCCATGAAAATTTATGCCAACCTTGGGGGTTCGAAATGTTGAAACCAGGTATGTACGAAATCTAATAAAGCCCATGAGGGCTTTTTGTTTACCTAGATATTATCTAGCAGCTTGTAACCCAACCCAGTTTATTCTATTATTGTCCAGGTTAATTTGAACTTTAACAATGGAGATTTTGTGAGTTGTATGATTGATGGAGGAGGAGTAATTATAGGCGGGTTAACAAAAAATCTGTCCAGATTTCGAGGTAAGACTTTTCGCGATGTTTTGTTGCCTCCGCTGGGTGAAAACATTGCTGGATCAAGATCAGGAGTAGCGCTCGATACCAAATTTTCCGTTAATGTGGCGCTTAAGCAGCCACTGGTTTCTGCAAATATGCTAGATGTTACTGAGTCAAAAATGGCGATTAAGATGGCTCTTGAGGGAGGGTTGGGAGTCATTCATAGGTTTATTCCACCCGATCAACAGGCTGATCAGGTTGCTTCTGCCAAAAGAGCACATAACTTTTTAATAGAAAACCCAATATGTATTGGCTATAAAGACTCAGTTGGTGCTGCCAGAAATATAATGGAACAGCATGGAATCGGGAGTTTGTTGGTATTGGATTTCAATGGCAAACTTGACGGCATATTGACCCAAAGAGATATACGTTTTGTTCCTGAAAAAGATTGCGTTAGCGCTCATATGACTAAGAGAATCTATGTTCCAGGATATGATCGGGGTAATCTGATTGTGTCTAATCTTCAAGAAGTCAGTTCAGCCGCAGATATTATTCAGAAACTTATTCGACACAAGATCAAAAAATTGCCAGTTGTTGATTCAAACAACTATGTTCGTGGTCTGATCTCTGCCAAGGACATCGAAAGATTAGGTCAGTATCCGCTTGCCAACCTTGATTCTAAGGGTAACTTGATTGTTGGCGCAGCGATTGGTGCCGTGGGGGATTATATAGAGAGAGCTCAGGAATTAAAGAAGAGAAATGTTGACGTGATAGTTATGGATGTTACTTCGGCAAACTCCTCCTCAGTTAAAAATGCTATACGCGAATTTAGGCGAAGGTTAGGAAATTATGAACTTGTTATTGGAAATATTGGTAGTTCAGAACAGGCACATGCCTTAATGAGAGAAGATGTACAGGGTCTTAAAATCGGTATAGGACCCGGTGGGCCATGTACGACCCGACTTGCCACGGGCATCGGTGTTCCTCAACTTTTTGCAATACTGGAAATCTATTGGAATCTTTATATCTCTAATCACATGAATGAAGAAATCCCGCCTCTTTGTGCGGACGGTAATATTAGAAGTGGTGTTGACGTAGTTCATGCGCTGCTTGCCGGAGCGAGTTCGGTCATGCTTGGTACGGTTTTTGCCGGGACTGAAGAAACACCAGGCAAGGATTACGATAAGCCGGATGGCAGGTATAAACTGTATCGTGGCATGGCATCTCAAGAAGCTGCTATAGAAAGATTTACTGCTGCTGGTTTTGATGATCCAGTTGCCGAGGCCATCAAAAAGTCGCCAGAAGGTATACCCACGGAGGTAAAAGTTAAGGGCTCTGTAAGCAGGGTAATAAGTGATCTTCTCGGTGGCGTAAGGGCGGGTATAAGTCATAGAGGTGTTCTGAGTTTGGAGGATTTAAAAAAACAAAACCCATTTGATGAGCAAACAGGTTTTCAGATTTTATCAGATGCTGCTCGTGCAGAGTCTTATGATAGATAAAAATAAGGACCAAGCGGTCCTTTTCTTTTTGCTAAAAATCAGATATATTTACAAAATCCTTTGAGTTAAGCGGGGCTGTCTCGCCGAAGCTCAAATGGGTGATCGTATCCAGCTTACGCTGTCTTTGCGGGTTTTACCCCGCCGAAGCCAGCTACAAGCTGGCGAAGGCGGGCGTAGCTTAGCTGGATAAAGCACCTCCCTGTCACGGAGGGGATCGTGGGTTCGAGTCCCATCGCCCGCGCAAATAAATTGTTTTATTTGTGTTGGGACGAGAACGCCGGAGCGATATTTTGCCAACAGGCAAAATCGCGAGGCGGTGGTTAGACAAAGTTTTGCGACGGCAAAACTTTAGTCGAGACCGAGTCCCTGCCTACCGACAGGCGGGCCATCGCCCGCGCAGTATTCGGAATTATATATCGTGAAGGATTTAGACATAAAAAAATCAAGGAATGGTTTAGGTATTTTTACTAAACGTGATTTTTATCCCGAAGAAAAAATTTTTGAGGTGAAGGGCTCTTTTATTTCCTGCAATGAGGAGGATGATCTTGATGAAAAGACCCGCGCAAATACATTCAGATTTGATAAAGAAAAGTACATAAGTCCAGAGGGCAGAATAGGAGATTATCTTAATCATTCATGCACCCCCAACTCGAAGGTTTCTAAAATTGTTGATAATCTTTTTGTTGTAGCGGTGGAAAATATTAAAAAAGGGTCCGAGGTTACCATTGATTACTCCACCATTTTGGCTGCCGATGATTATTGGGAGATGGATTGCAATTGCGGTTCGACAGATTGTCGGGGGCTGGTTAAAAAATTTAATTCCTTACCGTCGTCAATAAAAGACAAATATATATCTTCTAATATGGTGCCAGACTACATATTGTAAAAAAAGCTCCAGTTGACATAAAATCATTATCCTGTTACTTTTAACTAGGATTTTTAAAAAAGAGTAAATTATCATGGGAAAGATTGCGCAGTGGATTTTTGGCCATTATCCAAATCTTTTTGGTGTTTCTATTTTCGCAACCCTTATATTTACACTGCTTTTTAAGGAACGAAGTTCTGTTGTGCCGGTAGTTTTGTTTTTTGTTTTGTTTTCTTTTTCGATGTTTATTGTCAGAGTCTTGTTGGTAGTTGTATTCGCCTCAATTACTCCTGATGAGGGAAATCGTGAATTGCGCAATTAGATTTTGTCGGCTTAGCAGTTTTAATAAGTGGTACGATGGTCTTAATGAGAAACCCAGGTTTTTATTGTTTATTGTTTTCATCATAATTTTCGTAGCCTTAATAGATGTAATGACCTTGTTGTTGCCGTATACTACCTATTTGATGGCGGATCTAATTTTGTTAAGCCTTTGCTTTTTTGTAATATTTGCTCGCTATATCTATCTGCTCTCCCATACATCAAAATATGATACTCAACCTCGCGGACCCCAGTGATCCTAGGGGTTTTTTATTTGACTTATTGTGTATATTATGATATTGTTCTATATAGATTTTTAAAATACAAAGAGAGTTAATTATGCTTCGAAAAGTAATTGAGTTTATTTTTGGTGATATTGTTAACTTGTGCAATCTTTGCCTTCTGATTACTGTCCTATCGGCTATATCTTTGCAGGCACCTAGTTGGTTAATACTCATAACTTTTTTACTTTCACTGAGCATTCTTATTATCTTGCTGTCTTTGTTGGAAGTTTTTGGTTTTTTGGATGCAGAGAGGCGCATATTGTCCATGCAAGCTATAAGTAAAATACCGCAGAGTTTTGATAGATTCATGATTCGTTTTGCCCCATCATGTCTAGTATCCTTAACCTCCTTCTTTATATTAGAATTGAGTTTTTATAAAACCGTATGTCTAGTTTTCTTGTCCGTGATTATTGTTGATATTCTATTCTATAATCTGTATGACAAAAAGAAGTTTTTGAAAGCTGCCAAATAGGCAGCTTTTTGATTTTAGGAATGTTTTTGTTAACATTTGATTATGTTGATCTGGCAGATTTATGGCCTGTGGTCTTCTTTGGCTGCTTCTCTGGTTGGTATAATTTTGATTGTGTGGAAGGTTGAGCCCCAGCAGGCTACGCTACTGGTAAGGTCTTTATTTTTTGTAGCTATTTTTATTTTAATATGGAGTGCGGTAAGTCTTGCGACTTTTGGAATCAAAAGTCGATTGGTCAAGTTGCGCGCTTTGTCTAGTGCCGCATATGAGCCTATATTTTACGATTCTTTTTTTGTTGGTTTGGTGGGGGCATCAGCTATTATGATATTTATTTTTATAAAAAGATTTATTTAAAGAATGGGTAATTACATAAAAATTGAATCTGCCGAAGAAGTAGAACTAAAAAATAAGCTAGCCGAGAGGCACGATCCCGAGGCAGAGCGAATCAAGAGGTATCTGGCGATGCCTGATTTGTCGCGCACAGATGGGAGTCCGCTATTTGAAATTGTCGAAAGGGTTAAAAAAGTAGCTATTTTAGAAAAATTTGACTCCATTGAAATACCGGAAATTATAGCAACTAATATACTTTTTGACTTGTTTGATTTTCCTTCGGATCACCCAGCACGCAGCAAATCAGATACATACTATGTGGATGAAAAAAATGTTTTACGCACACATGATACTGTGATGTGGTATTACTATTTGAATTTGCCAGAGGTAAAAAAAAAGATTGAGAACCAGGAGTCGCTAGGGGTGCTTTGTTATGGCAAGGTTTACCGAAAGGACGAAATTGATCGCAAGCACATGAATGTTTTTCACCAGATTGGAGGTCTGTATCTACAAGCAGATACAAAAGGGATTGTTCCAGTCGATGAGTTAAAAAATGTACTTGATAAGGTTGTGAGAGGAGTGCTGGGCGAAGATACGAAGTATCGTTTTCTAGAAGACACCTTCCCTTATACAGACCCGTCAATACAAGTAGAAGTTGATTTAAATGGCCAGTGGGTTGAAATTTTGGGTGGCGGTATGCCGAAAAAAAGTGTTTTGAAAAAAATGGGACTCGAGGGATATAACGGTTGGGCATTTGGTTTTGGTTTTGAGAGACTTGCGATAATAAGCATGGAGTTGCCGGATATCAGGTTACTTTGGTCTGACGATCCTAGAGTTAAAAAACAGCTAAAACTTGGTAACAAATTCAAGGAGGTTAGTAAGTATCCGACAATTGTCAGAGACATTTCATTTGTTGTGGCCAGTGATTTTGTGCCGAATAATTATTTTGATCTAATAAGGGATTTGGCGGGTGATTTGGTTGTGGAGATGCAGCTACTGGATAAATATGAGAATGTTGAAAAATTTGGAGAAGGCCGCACCAGCTATACTTATCGTATAGTTTACGGAAGTATGGAGAGAACCCTCACTAGTGAGGAAGTTGATAAAATTCAGGCGGATATTTATAAGAGGACCGCGGAGGTTTTTGGGGTGGAATTGAGATAAAATGGCCGATACTTTTAACTGCTGAGCCAGCTGCGCGAACCCTTTTGGCTGGCGAGCACTCGCCAAAAGGGTTCGCCTCCGCTGGGCAATACATCGAGCTGGGCTCGACTCATGTTTTTTTATTAATTATATTAGTGATAAAAATCGCCCCGACAGATTACGTCGGGGCTCAGACTTTATTTTTTATATATGGTTAAAAAATGAAACAACTTTTGAAACCAACATTGCTTAAGATGATAGAGGGGAGCGTGGGGACGAAGATGTTTCGCAATAATTTATTTGAGGAAGAAGGCAAGGAAGTTGATATTTTGAAAAATGGAAATTTATCCTGTGCTTTTTACGTTTCAAGTATCTTTTATTTGTTAAAGATGATAGGCGGTGTTCACGCTACGGTTGCCGGTACTGTTTCTGATTTGTTGGCTAGCGATTGGAAGATTGTGAGTAATCCAGAGGCAGGCGATGTAATCATCTGGGTGGCAGATGAGACTGGGCACAAGCATATAGGTTTCTGTGTTGGTGAAGGTAAGTCTATTAGTAATGATTCAAAACTTGGGTATCCAACCGAGCATCATTGGACATTTGGAATAAAAGACGACAAGCCAGTCCGTGAGATAGAAATGATAATGCGTTACGATCTGACCAGGCAAAATTAATATTGACTTAAATAATCAGATGTGCTAAAGTTTAAATGTGTTTTTCTTTGAAAAGGGAAGAAGATCCTATGCTCAAGATTGCACATAGGGGTTATTCGGGATTATTAAAAGGTAAGGTTGAAAATACTATCCTATCATTTGAAAGGGCACTGTGGGCTGGAGCTGATGCCATTGAGTTGGATGTTAGAAGAACTAGGGATCGGGAATTAGTTGTGGTTCATGACATGTCACTTCAGAGAGTGGCTGGAGTCTCGGTCAAAGTTTCTGAACTGACATATGAACAAATACTTCAATATGATGTAGGTTTGGGTCATCATGCATATGTGCCTCGCCTTGAATTCATCTTAGCCCATTTTTATACTAGCGGGTGTCGCTTCTTGATAGAATTAAAGCAGTCTGGCATTGCTCAAGATTTGCCGGGCATGTTTCAGTTTTTTTCTTCCCGTGGTATGGAATTAAAAAACCGAGTAATGATTTCTGCCTTTGATCATGACGACAGAAGTGAGGATTCGACTTCATCGTGGGAAGATCTTCTCAAAGCTTGGCCGCTTAATATCGCACTTGCTGCAACGTATTACCCTAAAATAAGCAGGATGGGTTGGGAGCCTTTTTTGAAGACTGCAGTGTCTATGGGTGCAATTGCTGTTACTCCTTGTAATGGTGTTACAAAAACTATTGTTGATATGGCCCATGAACTCGGAATTATGGTTTATCCGTGGACTGTTAACAATCCTAAAGGGATAAGAAACATGAAAAATTGTGGAGTGGATGGGATTATTTCAGACTTTCCAAACTTGCTCTAACTTACGCCTTAAAAGGGCGTTTTAATTTGCTTGTGTTTGTTATAAATTTTGTTAAAATAAGGGAACTTAGTTAATTTTATGTCCAAAGAAAATAACCCCACATATTCAGCCAAGGACATTCAGGTCTTGACCGGCTTGGAACCGGTTAGGAAAAGACCGGGTATGTACATCGGTTCTACTGGAGTCGATGGTCTGCACCATTTAATATGGGAGGTTTTTGATAATTCTTTGGACGAAGCAATGGCCGGCCATGCTAAGAATATTGAAGTTAGTCTTTTGCCTGAGGATAAAGTTAGTGTCAGTGACGATGGGAGAGGAATCCCAACAGACATTCATCCCAAGACCAAGAAATCAGCCCTAGAGGTTGCTGCTACGACCCTTCATGCCGGAGGTAAATTCGGGGGAGAATCATACAAGGTTTCTGGTGGTTTGCATGGTGTTGGTTTGTCTGTGGTCAATGCTTTGTCTTTGTGGATGAAGGCAGAAGTTAGACGTAAGCCTGATGTTTTTGCTCAAGAATACAAAATAGGAAAACCTCTGTACCCCGTTAAAAAAATAGGCAAGACTCAGGAAACTGGCACTACAATAACTTTTCAACCAGATCCAGAAATATTTAAGGAGATCATTTTTGATTGGACCAGGATAGTTACCCATCTTCGACAACAGGCATATCTGACCAAGGGCGTGAAGATAGTTATAAATGATGCTCGCAAGCCCTTACTCGTAGATAAAAAAGAACAATTTCCCAGTCATACATTCTATTTCGAAGGTGGTATAGTTTCTTATATTAGCTTCCTTAATCGCAGAGAAGAACCAGCTCATTCGAACATTTTTTACATAGGTAAGGATCAGTCAGATATTTTCGTAGAAGTTGCGTTTCAATACACTAATGATATTTCCGGCCATGAATTGAGTTTTGCAAACAATGTTCACACAATTGAGGGTGGTATGCATGTAACGGGTTTTCGCTCAGCAATTACTCGCACCCTCAACGATTACGCCCGCAAGAACGGATTCCTTAAAGAAAAGGAAGAAAATCTTTCAGGAGAGGATATAAGGGAAGGTCTGACTTCTATTATATCTGTAAAGCTGCGTGAGCCTCAGTTTGAGGGTCAGACCAAGGCTAAGTTGGGTACACCTGATGCCAGAACTGCGGTTGAATCTGTGATTAATGCTGAGCTTGCAGATTGGCTTGAGAGAAATCCTTCCGATGCCCGTGCGATTATGGGTAAGGTTATATTGGCCGCCAAGGCGCGCATAGCCGCCAAGGCCGCCAAGGAGAGTGTTATTCGCAAAGGAGCTCTTGAAGGATTTACTTTGCCGGGTAAGTTGGCTGATTGTTCATCCAAAAACCCTGAGGAATCGGAACTGTTTATAGTAGAGGGAGAATCTGCCGGTGGAAGTAGCAAGCAAGGGCGTAACAGGAGAACCCAGGCTATATTGCCACTCAAGGGTAAGATATTAAATGTTGAAAAGGCTCGTATAGATAGGATGCTGGCTTCAGAAGAAATCCGATCATTGGTCATAGCTCTTGGTACTGCGATAGCAGAAGAGTTCGATTTGACCAAACTTCGTTATCACAAAATTGTAATTATGACAGATGCAGATGTTGATGGTGCCCATATTAGGACTTTACTTTTGACACTTTTTTATCGTTATTTCAGGCAGTTGGTTGAGGCCGGTCATATATATATAGCTCAGCCGCCTCTGTATAAAATTCAAAAAGGCCAATCAGTAAACTATGTATATAATGATACTGAAAGAGATAGGGTAATTCAGGAACTTCAAAAAGCAGCTGATGAAAAATCAAAGGCCAAGGGTAAGGGTAAGGGCGAGATTGGAGACTGGGAAGTGTCCGGTGTTGATGGAGCTTCTGAGAATGCTCCGGCCGCTGAGGTGACATCTGTGAATGGTGCTGACGGAGATGTTAAAATCAGCGGGGTATCAATTCAGCGTTATAAGGGTCTTGGAGAAATGAATCCAACCCAGCTTTGGGAGACAACTATGAATCCTGAAAATAGGGTTCTTTTACAGGTGACTACTGATGATGCCGAAAAAGCCGATCAAATTTTTGACGTATTAATGGGTTCGGATGTTTTGCCTCGCAAGAAATTTATTCAGACACACGCTAAGAATGTTAAGAATCTTGACGTATAAAGGAGGAGAATTCGTTTTTTGAAATTCCGCCCAGAAGAGGCTGGATTTGACCCTTGATATATTATCTGCTATACTTAAGGGGAAATTAAATAGGCCCCCGCGGGGGTTTTAAAATGGACTTAAAGTATGAGTAAATTAAATGTTTTTCTAAAAGATGTAAGAACGGAATTGGGTAGGGTGGTTTGGCCCACCAAGAAACAAACGATACAGTACACGCTGGTCGTTGTTGTGGTGAGCTTGGTAGTCGCCGCCTTTTTAGGAGTTCTAGATTATGTTTTTGCATTTTTGTTGAATAAATTTGTTTTGAAATAGTTTTAGTTGTACTGCGCAAGTTTCTTCTTAAGTTAAACGCGATTTACTAAGGAGGTGACTTCCGGGAATTAATAATTGCCTAAGCAGGCAGCATCAGGGGAGCGTAAGTGGTATGCCATACATACCTATTCTGGCTACGAAGATAATGTAGCTCGCAACCTCAAGCAACGCATAGAATCACTTGGTTACGAAGACAAAATCTTCAATGTTTTGGTTCCTAAAGAGAAAAAAATCAAAATAAAAGGCGGTAAGCGGGAGGTTGTAGAGGAGAAGGTCTACCACGGATATGTCCTAGTGGAGATGATTGTTACAGATGATTCTTGGTATGTGGTTCGTAACACGCCGAATGTCACCGGTTTTATAGGTGCTGGAGTTATCCCAGTTCCTTTGTCCAATGAAGAAATAGAGGGACTTATGAAGAGGATGGGTGTGGATGAACCCAAGTATAAATTTGACATTGCTATTGGTGATAGTGTTAAGATAGTTGACGGTCCATTCAAGGATTTTGATGGCAGAGTTGCTGAGATTGATGAGGAACGTGGTAGAGTCAAGGTATTAGTAACAATGTTCGGTAGAGAAACGCCAGTTGAGCTAGACTTTTTACAGGTTAAGAAAATATAGAATTTATTATAGCTCTCCTACGCTAAAGCTACCTTCTGCGCTAAAGCTTCGCAGGTCAAGTCGAAAAAGCACTTAGACTTGTCCTCTGAAGTTTTAACGAAAGAGGAAGCTCTATTAGGAGCGAAGCAGTGGCAAAAAAAATAAAAACAATTCTAAAATTGCAGTTGGATGCCGGTAAGGCCACTGCTGCACCTCCGGTGGGTACCGCTTTGGGACCACACGGTATTAATATTGGGGACTTTGTCCGCCAGTTTAATGAGGCAACGAAAGAAAAGATTGGAGAGGTTACACCTATCGAGATTACTATATACGAAGATAGGACATTCAGTTTTGTGATGAAAACTCCTCCGGCTGCATTTTTGCTTCGGAAGGCTGCTGGTGCTGATAAGGGCTCCGGTACTCCAAATAAATCAAAAGTTGGCAAAGTTACCAAAGACCAAGTTCGTCAGATAGCTGAGATCAAGATGGTTGACCTAAACTCAAACGATGTTGAGGGTGCTATGAAAATAATCGAGGGTACCGCTCGTTCTATGGGAATTGAAATCAAATAGAATTTGCAAACTTAAAATTAAAGTATAAACTAAAAATCAGCCGAAAGCTGATTTTTAGTTATTTAAAAAATCAAGGAGATGTGTGATCCCGAATCCCTACCCTGGTTCTTTTTTTGCTTTTGAAGGAATAGATGGTTCTGGTAAATCAACCCAGTTTAAATTGGCAACCCAAGATCTCGAAGAGAAACTGCATAGCCATGGTTATGCAGGTGTTGGAAAAAAAGTCGTTACCACTAAGGAACCCAGGAGTGAACGTTTTTGGGGAGCCCATATTTATGATGATTTATTCAGGCAGGGTGGGTTGCATTCCCATAATCTATTTGGTTTCCAGACATGGTTCGCTCTAGACAGCCGAGATAATTACAGGGAAGTAATAATTCCAGCACTGACTCATGGCAAAATTGTTTTGTCAGACCGTTCTAGGGCCTCAATGGTTTTTGGAGCTCAGACGCCTCTTCAGATTCCGGAATTGATGAGGATGAACATGTCCATAATCGGTCCTGATTTTATATGGCCTGATGCCATATTTATATTTGATATTGATCCAGAAAAAGCTGTTGCAAGATGTAGGAGCGCGGAAAGACGACTTGACGGGCATGAAAACATAGAAACATTGTCTGTGGTGAGAGAAAACTATATTGCCCTTGCCAGAGATTACCCTAACTGCCACCTTGTAAATGCTGAGAGTACACCAGCTGAAATTTTTGAGCATGTAAGAGGTACGATTTATTCCGTAATAGATTCCAAAAAATAAGCCCCAGAAAGGGCTTTTTGTTTGACCTGCTAATTTGTTTTTGTTAACATCCTTTGGTATTTGTTATTTAAAATATGAGGAATTACATGTCAGAAATTATTGCTTTGGCTGGGTGGTCGCCGGAGGTTTTGGCATATGCTTACGCCAAATATTCTAGATCTGCCTTATCTATAAGGCAGAGTATAAAAGATATAAGCGATGACAAGGCCGGCAAGTTTTTGGATACTAACTATTTCAATTATGGCCATAGATCAATTGCTGATAATGCTCACGTAAGTCTTGCCTTTGAGGGCATATCCGAATTGGCCGCTTATGAGTTGGAAGACCAAAGTCTTTGGGACGGCCAGGAAAAATCTACTCGCTATCAGGATTTTACTGGTGCTGATGCTTTTTTTGTACCGAGTTCTCTTGCCGGTTCACAAACTCTAAATGAATCATATGTTGTAGTTGCATCATTTCTTATGAAGCAGTATGTACGTTATTCCGCGAAATGCTTTGACTGGTTGATAAAAAATAATCCCAAACCTCAGGACAAAAGTCAGGAAGCGTATGAAAGGGCGATGAAGGCAAGAGCCTTTGATGTTGCGCGCTATTGGCTCTTTAATGGTATTAGAACGAGTGTTGGGCAAATTACCAATGCCAGAACACTTGAGGACCAGATCTCGAGATTAATGTCATCCGAGTATCAAGAATTGCGCGATCTTGGCGAGAGTATGAAACAAGCTTGCTCAAGTAAACCATTTTGTCCGGATGGTAGGGATGAACCTCCGGTGGCGCCTACGCTGGTTAAATATACTGCCCCCAATGCATATCTAATTTCATTGAGAAAAAAGATGCATTCCAAAGTCGAAAAGTTTATGTTTTCTTTTGGGCCTTCCAGAAAAAGATTTGTAGACCTTAGTGATACGGAAAGCTTTTCTATTTGCGCTTTGGATGTTGAAATCGTGGCTAGCTTGCTGTATGAAGTATCTAACTATTCATACTTTGATATTTTGGAGCAGGTGTGGCTTTCGTCTGAAAATCAACGCCGGGAAATTATAGACATCGCCCTGGAGGATCGAGATAAGCACGACCCCTTACCAAGGGCGTTTGCGGCCGGCCATGCTATACAGTTTGATATCTCGATTGACAGGGGTGCTCAGAGAGATTTGCACAGGCACAGGAATTGTATTCAAATTAGTCAGCCTTTGAGCACAGAAAGAGGTTGGGACGTGCCAGCAATGATTGGTGAGGTGGGCATGGAGGATGATTTTAATGAAGGCATGCTTTGGGTCAAAAAAAGAATCGATGATTTACGTGTTCACATTGGGGTTGATTCCGACTATCTTATACCATTTGCTTTCCGTTCCGGTGTTTTATACAAAATGAACTTGGCGCAAGCAGTATATATGAGTGAGCTTCGTTCCGGAACAGGGGGACACTTCTCTTACAGAGATGTTGCCAATCAAATGCATAACCGATTATCTGATCATTTGCCTTTTTTGGAGGATCACGCCAGGGTAACTCCATTTGAAAATCAGGATCTGCTCAAAAGATAGGCCCATACCGGGCTTTTTTTATTGAAAAAATGTGTTAGATTTAGATTATAATGAATTACGAACCAACAATTGGACTGGAGATACACGTGGAGTTAAAAACTAAAACAAAAATGTTTTGTGGTTGTCTTAATGACCCGAATGAGAAGCACCCTAATGTTAACATTTGTCCGGTTTGTATGGCTCATCCTGGGACTTTGCCAGTTACTAATAGCGAGGCAATTCAGAAGCTTATAAAGGTCGGGCTCTCTTTAAATTGTAGCGTTGCTGAGTTTTCAAAATTTGATCGCAAAAGCTATTTTTACCCTGACTTGCCCAAGGGGTATCAGATATCACAATATGATTTGCCGCTTTGCAAGGAAGGTTACTTGGAAGTAAAGAACGGAGATGGAAAAGTAAAAAAAATAGGTATAGAGCGTATTCATATGGAAGAGGATACTGGCAGACTTCAACATTCTTCTGACGGCAAGAGTTCACTCGTTGATTACAATCGTGCCGGGGTGCCATTGATGGAGCTTGTTACCAAGCCTGATATTACTTCAGGTCAGGAAATAGAGGAATTTGCCAAAGAACTGAGATTGATCTTGCGTTATCTTGGTGCCTCTGACGCAGACATGGAAAAAGGACAGATGAGAGTTGAGGTTAATATTTCTGTTAAGCCTGTTGGTTCAGAAAAACTTGGTACAAAAGTAGAAATTAAAAATATCAACTCAATCAAAGCTGCAACCGCAGCTGCTGACTATGAAATAGGAAGACAGAGTGAGTTGTTGAAATCTGGGGGCAAGATTGTACAGGAGACTAGGGGATGGAATGAGAACAGCGGAGAAACAGTCAGCCAGAGGATCAAGGAGGGTTCAGCTGATTATCGATACTTCCCTGAGCCTGATTTGCCTCCGATGAGGTTCGGAAATGATGAGATCGAAGAAATAAAACTTAGTTTGCCCGAGCTACCTTCACAGAGGCGCAAGAGGTTTTTAGATTATGGTTTGAACAATGCTCAAGTGGAAGTATTCACAATAGCCAGGCATTTGGGAGATTATTATGAGCGTGTGGCAAGCGAGCTTGATTCCGCTGCCAAGGACGAACACTCCGCAGAGAGTGTTAAAAAAGAAGATCTGGCGGGCGAGCGACATATGCCAAGCAAACTCCACGCTCTTGCTGCGAATTACATCATAACTGAGTTCCCGCCTCTTTTTAACATGCAAGGCCTTGAAATAGATGATTTAGAGGGACTTAAGATGTCAGCTGAGGCGTTTGCAGAACTAATGGTAATGATTTTTCATGAAAAATTATCATCGAGTGGAGCCAAGACCGTGCTGAGAAAAATGGCAGAGACTGGTCTGCATCCAGAGAGTGTGGTTGCGCAACTTAATTTAAGTCAGATATCAGATGTGGGGGAGTTGGAATTGGTTGTGGAAGACGTGATTGCAAAGAACCCCAAACCAGTTGAAGATTATAAAAAGGGCAAGGTCGAATCCCTTAAGTATCTAGTAGGTCAAGTCATGATGGCTACCAAAGGCAAGGCCAATCCGCAGGTGGTTGGTGGTATGCTTGAAAATAAACTTTCTAAATAATTAAACCAATTTTTCTTTATTTGTCGCGCACCCCTGCCTCGCCGGCAGGCGGGTACAAATCTCATCAAATTTACTTCGTTTTTCTAAATGAATACAAAGTTGTCTTCATCATCGAAAAGCCTCGTAAATTTGATAGCATTTGTTCCGGTGCGTCCAGAAAAGAAAAATAGACTTAATTATTTGAAAATACAACATGAGTATTTTTGATATATTATCAAAGAGAAAAGCGCCAGAAAATGGCCTTGATGTGAAGTCTAGTTTGTTGATTGAAAAAAAGAATTTGGAAGATAAAATAAGAGATTTGGAACAGAGGGTTGTTTCTCACGATGCAATAGGAAATAGAAATTTTAGCAGTATTGTTAGAGGTAACATCGATGCGCTTGGAGACCAGCTCGAGGGAGTGAATCTAAAACTAAGACTTATAGAAGAAAAAGAGCGTCTTCAGGAAGCGGCCTAGTCCAAGAATCTCTTTGTTAACAAGAAGGCTTCTTTTTTGTCTTTGATCCAGTGTATTTGTTTGTTTCGTTTGAACCAGGTTATCTGGCGTTTTGCGTAATGCCAAGAGTTTTTATTTATTAAATCTTCGGCTTCCGAAAGGTTTTTCTTGCCATTAAGATAATCTATTATTTCTCTATAACCGATTGCATCAAACGGTTTTTGTGTCTCGCCATATTTTTTTATTAATTTCTTAACTTCCTGTATCAGACCATCGTCGAGCATTTGCTTGGTTCTTTTGTGTATTCTATTTTTTAATATTTCCGGATCCTGTTTTATTCCTAAAATAAGTGTTTTAAAAAGTTGATTGCCCTTATTTCTCTGGCTTGAAAATGGTTTGCCGGTTAGAATGGCAATTTCTAGAGCTCTTATTATCCTTCTTGGGTTTTTGGGATCTACTATATATGCAGCCTCTGGGTCCAAGTTCACCAATTTTCTAAAAACATAATCAAGGCCGTATGTCTCTATCTCTTTTTCTAATTTGGATCTAAGTTCCTTGTCTTCTTTAATTTCCGGTATTTCCAGATTTTTAACTACAGCGTCAATATACAGACCTGTACCTCCCACGAGTATCGGAAGTTTTCCATTTTTTAAAATTTTTCTTATTATATTTATTGCATATTTTTTAAATTCTGCCACGGAATATTCTTGATTAATGTTTCGGATGTTTACAAGGTGATGCTTAATTTTGACAAGATCTTTCTTGTCCGATTTTGCAGTTCCTATATCCATACCTCTGTAAATTTGTCTTGAGTCAGCAGAAATTATTTCTCCGTCAAATTTTTGGGCTATTTCTACGGCTAAGGACGACTTGCCAGATGCAGTTGGACCCACGATCACAAGGAGTTTGGGTAATTGATCCATCCGGCTTCGCTCAGGATCAGTGGTGAGCCTGTCGAACCATTGACTTTTTACTATTTTTCTCATATAATATAATTAACAGATTTTTGACCTTTTACAATAGGGAGTGTGATGTGGCGATGGCTTAAACTCTGGCCGCTTCTTGGCCTACCACTTATGTGGTTATGTAACATAGATCTATACGTAATACCATTTTTGAGGATGAATTTCTCTTTCTGGGTTACCGTGATCCTCTCGTGTTTATTAGCTACGGTTGAATTGATTTATCTTTTCTGGATTGTCGGATGGGGCACCAGAAACCTTAAAAACCTTACTCTCCGAGTTGTTAAAAGGGAGGTAACTAAAGAGCTAAGCGAAATGCACGAGGGTGTTGTTCTCGCCAAAGAATTGGTTCAGGAAGTTAAAGATGAACTCCAGGAAGAAGGTTTTGTTGTTAGAATCTTAGATTTTGCCAAGAAGTACCTTGATCCGGATAAGCTTAAGGACACGGATATTTTTAAAGTTTTATACTGGGGGGGCTATCTAGGTGTGTTCGTGGCTTCTTCAATTCCTGAGCCAGGGCTGAGATTGCTGTGTGTTTTTTACTGCAGACTTTTCAATCACAGGGCATTTATTGCCCTCTTGCTTGGAAATGTTGTTAAAACATTTGTCATGGTCAAGTTTCATGAATATCTTACAGAGATTGATTTGTGGTTGAGAATAGTTGTTGTGTTGCTTCTATTTGGTTTCCTAACAGCTGTCGGCAAAATGATTGGCCAATATGTTAGAAATCTCAAACAAGACTGACCTATCGGTCAGTCTTTATTTTTAATTTCATTTTTTATTTTTTCTATTAATTCTTCTAACTTGATTAATCCAATATCTCCTTCTCCTCGCTTGCGTAGTGCAACTCCACCAGCCACTATTTCCTTTGCTCCAATAATGGCGATGTAGGGGATTTTTTGCAATTCCGCTTCACGTATTTTTTTGCCGATTGTGTCGTTGTGATTGTACCACTCAACCCTGATCCCCTCAGCCTTTAATTTATCAACTACCTCGCTGGCATATCCAAGCTGTACGTCGCTTATGTTTGCCACTGCAACCTGAACAGGCGAGAGCCACAATGGTAGATTGCCTGCAGTGTGTTCAAGCAGTATGCCGATAAATCTTTCAAATGAACCAAAAACTGCTCTGTGTATGACCATGGGCTTTTTTCTTTCGCCTTTTTCATCGGTGTACCTTATGTCAAAAGATTCTGGAAGCATGGCTATGTCTAGTTGAACTGTTCCCAATTGCCAATCTCTGTCTTGGGAATCCCTGAGATGCATCTCTATTTTGGGTCCATAGAAGGCACCCTCTCCTTTCGCTACTGTGTACTGAGTTTTTGATTTATCGAGGGCTTCTAATAGGATTTGTTCGCCCTTATTCCATTGTTCTAGTTCCCCCTGGTACTTTTCTGGGCGTGTTGCAAGGACATAGCTGGTTTTAAAGTCGAACATGGTATAAAAATCGGCTACGATCTTAACGGTTTTAATTATTTCTTCTTCAGCCTGTTCTGGTAGACAGAAAATATGGGCATCATCCATTGTTATCTGCCTTACTCTGAACATGCCTCCCAGAGTTCCTGAAAGTTCGTTGCGGTGTAGGCGGCCTATTTCAGCCAATCGTAAGGGGAGATCTCGGTAGCTGCGAGTCTTTGCATTGAAAACATAAGTAGACTCAGGACAATTCATTGGTTTAAGAACCAACAATTCATTCGCGTCCCTATTATTTTCGAAATAGAACATGTTTTCGCGATAATGCTGCCAATGGCCTGATTGTTCAAAAACCTCTTTTTTTACCAGTATCGGAGTTGAGATTTCGTGGTAATCATTTTTTTCATTTATCTCTCTGGCAACTTTTTCTAGTTCTTTAAAAATAACCATGCCCTTGGGATGCCAAAATGGCGCTCCGGGAGCTATGTCTTGAAAACTAAAAAGATCCAGTTGTTGGCCTATATCTCGGTGGTCGGCAAGTTGTTTCTTTTCGTCAGACATTAATGAAATCTTATCAAAATAGACCATTACTTACAAATATTGAAATCATTGATACGCTCTGCTAATATTGGCAAAGGTTTTTTAAAAGGATATTAAGATGACGATTAAGGATCTTGATTTGAACAAATTGCAAACAGAGATTAAAGAACGAGAAACGAAAATCGAACAAACAGCAACAGTCTTGGAGAATCTTAGAAGTCAGTTGCGAATTTTAAAACAGCAGATCCAAGAGCAAGAAGAACAAAGTGGGCGTTTGGTATCGCAGAAGTCGCTGTTGGAGAGAATGGTTATATTAAAAATTGGCGTAAAAATAGAATTGATTGATGCCAGAAGTAGCCATCTGCTTATTATGCAAGAATATGTAAGCGAACAGATTACCGTCGCACACCAAAGGGAGCTTAGGCAACAGCTTGAAAAATCTTTGGCCGCACTTCAGTCGTCCTGCAACCACACTTTTTTATTTAGTTGGGCGGGATATAGGGGCAGTTATTCTCTTGATCATGATGACGCCTACCACGGATCAAGGCTTTGTGTTGTCTGTGGTAAAAAAGAAGATGAAGAGAGAATCGGTAGTAATGATTATAAAACTCTGACCGGTGAAAATTCGCTAGTTGGTTATCCTAATGAACACACAACAGACCAAGTTGAAAAATTGATATGGAGACCCCTTGGTGAAGTGCTTGAAATGTATCTGGATCAAAGAGTTTTCAAATTGACGCAAAATTAACCGCTATAAGCGGTTTTATTTTTTTGAACTAACTTACTGTCGCAATTGTTCTTACTGTATCGCACAGAATCTTAGGAATACCGTCGCGGTCGTTGAGTTTCCCGCTGACAATGAGAACACGATTTTCCTGGAAGACTTCGGGATAAGCCTCAAGCACATTTGGGAATACAATAACTTCTATTTTGGAAGTTAAGTCTTCGACCCATGAGAAAATCATTGGTTTGCCTGTCTTGGTTGTTATTTTTTGTATCTTAGTAACCATGCCACCTATCTTTATCGTCATATTGCCTTTTTTATTGGCCAGTTCTTTTATCGGTGTTATCCCTTTTTCAAAATCAAACTGCCTTTGGTAGTCCTTTAATGGATGGTCAGTAATAAAAAGACCCAACAGTTCTTTTTCCCACATCAGTCTCTCGGCTCTTGATACAGGTTCGGCGGCTACCAATTGCAACGGTGGTAAGGCAACTCCTGATTCCGAATCCCCAAAAAGACTTGCTTGCTTTGTTGAAATGGCTTTGCGATTTTCGCGAGAGTAGTACAAAAGTTGGTCCATGCTTGCTAGCAAAGATGCTCTTTCTCCAAGATTATCCATGGCGCCGGCTTTTATAAGGCTTTCCATAGATTTTTTGTTCAAATCCTTGTCATTAACTCTGACTACAAAATCCTCAATATTTTTAAAAATTCCTCCCCTTTGACGTTCCTCAATAACTGAATTTATTACGTTTTCACCAACATTTTTGATAGTTAGTAGGCCAAATCTTATCTGATCTTTTCCGTTTGTGGTATCTCCTTCCTTTATTACTGCGAAATCTTTTAAGGAGTAGTTGATGTCGGGGGGCAGTACTGGTATTTTCATGCGTCGGCATTCGACAATAATTTCAGCGGCCTTTTCAATGTCTCCTGACTCAGTGCTTAACACAGCGCACATGTATTCAGCAGGGAAGTGGGCTTTCATGTAGGCTGTTTGATAGGCAACCCTACCATAGCAGGCGGCGTGCGCCTTGTTGAAACCGTATCCCTGAAATGGTTCGAATAAATTCCAAATATCCTCAGCTTCCTTTTTGCTGATGCCGCTGTGAGTTTGGCATCCTTCTACAAAAATCTCATGCTGCTTAGCCATTTCTGCTGGTATTTTTTTGCCGACAGCCTTGCGAAATTTATCAACAGTTTCCCAGTTGTAGCCTGCCAATTCAAGAGCTGTTGAAAGAAGGTCGTCTTGGTAAACCAAAATACCATATGATTTTTTTAGAAATTTCTCAGCTTTGGGGTGAAAATATTCAATTCGCTTGCGTCCCTGCTTCCGAGCTATATAGTCCGGTATGTTTTTAATTGGTCCCGGTCTATAAAGGGCTATCATGGCATTTATGTCATGTATGCTTGTTGGTTTGAGGTCAACCAGATGTTTGGTCATTCCTGATCCGTTCAATTGAAATAAACCCTCGGTCTCGCCACGTGCCAACATCTCAAATGTTTCTGGGTCATCGAAGGGAATTTTTTCTATATCTATTTTTTCACCTCTATGTTGCTCAACTAATTTTACGGCGTTTTCAAGTATCGCTAGGTTGCGTATACCTAAGAAATCCAACTTAGTTAGCCCGACTCCATCTTCACCAATTGTATACATGTCGTATTGGGTGATGAGGTTATTGGTGCCGTTCGGGTCTAGTTGGAGCGGAGCATATTCATTGAGAGGCTTGGGAGCTATAACAACTCCGGCTGCGTGCACGGATACATGCCTAACTGTGCCCTCAAGCTTCTGTGCTATATCAAGTATATTTTTAACCTCTGGATCTCTTTGGTAAAGCTGTTTCAGTTCTGGTTCAAGTTGTAGAGCGTGATCTATCGTCATGGGGAAGCCCTGTGCCCCCATGGGTATAAGTTTGGCGATTCTATCTCCAGTTTCATAAGATTTTCCTAAAGCACGGGCCACATCACGGACAGCACCTCGGGCCATCATAGTACCAAAGGTACCGATCTGAGCAACCTTATCAACTCCGTACTTTCGTTTTGCATATTCGATTACTTCTTGACGACGGTTGTCAGCGAAGTCCATGTCTATATCAGGAGCAGATGGTCTGAACGGATTTAAAAAACGCTCGAATGGAAGCTCGAAATCTATCGGGTTTACGTTGGTAATACCAGAGAGATAAGCGACAATAGATCCAGCTGCCGATCCGCGAACAGTGGTATATATGCCCGATTCCCTAGCGAATTCCAAGAGGTCCGCAACAACCAGAAAATAGGGTGCATAGTTCTTGTTTTTAATGACCTCAAGCTCGTACAGTCTTCTTTCTTCTGTTTCTTTATTGTTTTCAAGACCTCTATTGATCACTCCTTTTAAAGTTAACTCATCAAGCATTTGATCTGCGGTTTTACCTGGCTCGAGTTTGAAATCTGGGAATACGAATTTACCGAGAATTAATTCTACGTTACATCTGTCAGCTATTTTGCCTGTATTTTCTATCGCTTCCGGCGTTGAGTTAAATTTTTCGGCCATTTTTTCCGGAGCAAGCAGCGAGAAGTCATCATTGCGCAGGGTAAGGCGGTCCTTGTCATTTATATCACTACCTGTCTGTACTGCAAGAAGGACGTCATGAGCATGGGCATCATCTGAGCGTAGGTAGTGCGAGTCTTGGGTTGCGACTAGCTCGATCCCTGTATCTTGAGACAGTTTTACTACCTTGGGAGTGACTATGTTTTGATCTTCCGTGTTGGGGTGTTGTTGTAGTTCCAGGAAGAAGTTACCCTTTCCAAAAATATCCTGGTATTCAAGGGCTATTTTTTTAGCTTTTTCTTCCTGG
Source organism: Minisyncoccota bacterium (assembly GCA_036517175.1). GTDB lineage: Bacteria > Patescibacteriota > Minisyncoccia > 2-02-FULL-40-12 > IGHO2-01-FULL-4-A > 2-01-FULL-44-17. The sequence goes on along the minus strand of DATDXQ010000018.1, from coordinate 3,656 downwards.
TTGGACAGCAAGGCACGTGAAATTTCTCCCCCAAGACATGCAGAAAGAGCTATCAATCCTTTGGAGTGATTGCGGAGTAGATTCTTATCAATCCTTGGCTTGTAATAGAATCCTTCAACGTGCGATGAAGTGACAAGTTTAATCAGATTCTGGTAACCTTCATTGTTTTCTGCGAGTAGTATTAGATGGTAGTATCCGCCATTGCTTTTGCCAGATGATCCAGAGGGCCTCTTGTCATACATGTTTTCAGTTACGTACATTTCACAACCGATGATTGGTTTAATCCCGACCTTTTTGGCTTTTTGGTAGAACTCGATTACTCCATACATAGATCCATGATCAGTGATAGCTACGGAGTCCATGCCCAATTCTTTTACCCTGTTTACTAGCTCGTCTATTCTGGTCATGCCATCCAGAAGAGAGTAGTGGGTGTGGGTGTGGAGATGAGTGAATCGCATGAGGTAATCTTAACACCGGTGCAAATCGGGGCAATGCCATTTTTTTGTTGATAAGTCTCCGACTATGTGCAAACCCGATCTTCTTACTTGACAACTTGCAAACTTTATTATAAGATTTATAAGTACTTTATAATCTGGAGAGGTCAATGAAGAGTTTTCGCTTCTATGCTGAATCTGGTGAGCTATTTACTTGGAGAGAAAAGCTCAAATTAGTTCTTGAATTAGGCATAGTTATAGCTGCATTTTTTTGGGAGATATATTATTCTACACTTACCACGCTTGTTTTACTTTCTTTTGTAACAGTCGGCCAGATTTGGTGCGATAGAGAATATGCAATCTTTAAAAAGAATTCAATAGAGCTGATTTTTTCTTCTAAAACAATGATTTTTTTCGCTTTAACAATGGCTTCATTGGGTTCAAACGTAAGAAATCACTTTGGAAATTATGGAATTATTTTTTATTTCGTGAGTTTTGTTACTCTCGTCTTTCTGTTAAAGATTAAGATCGAAGTCTGGTACCATTGGTCCATCCAGAGCAAGGGTAAAACAACCGAGTAAGACTCGGTTTTATTTTTGCTCAATATATGTTAGTGTATAAGAAATGGAAGAATCTGAATCTCATAATCACTACGAACTGTATAAATACCCTAACGGCTTGAGACTATTAACGGTGCCCATGGAACACACGAAGAGTGTAACTGTTTTAGTTATGGTTGCCACGGGGTCAAGATATGAAACTAAAGAGATAAATGGCATATCTCATTTCCTGGAGCACATGATGTTTAAGGGAACCACCAAGCGCCCAGGTACTTTAGATATTTCTCAAGAACTGGATTCGATTGGTGCAGAATACAATGCTTTTACTGCTAAGGAATATACTGGCTACTATGTAAAGTGCGCTGCTGACAGAGTTGATGTTGCCTTGGATGTTATTTCTGATATTTTTCAGAATTCTAAGTTTGATTCCAAAGAGATGGACAAAGAGCGCGGTCCTATAAAAGAAGAAATTAATTTATATCTTGATAATCCTCCTCGTCGCATTGGTGAAGTTTTTGAGATGCTTATGTATGGCGACCAACCTTTGGGTTGGGATATAAGTGGAACCAAAGAGAATATAGACAACATGCGCCACGCAGATTTGGTTAAATATTTTGAAGATCACTATTTTGACAAAAATACGGTCATTGCTATCGCGGGTAACATACAGACTGAGGATATGAAGAAAAAGGTAGAGCAATATTTTAACAATATCAGGGATGGCAAACGTGCTGAACCTGTTACAACACAGGAAGATCAATCTGAGCCAAGACTCAAGGTGGAGTACAAAAAAACAGATCAAACAAATATAAACCTGGGATTCAGGAGTTATAGTCGTTTTCATCCAAAGTACGAGGCCTTAGAGATACTTGGTATCATACTTGGTGGTGGTATGAGTTCGCGTCTGTTTGTCGAAGTCCGAGAAAGGCGAGGTTTGGCATACCATGTTAGAAGTGGTACGACTGCCTATAATGAGACCGGAAATTTTGTCACTTATGCTGGGTTGGGCAATGCTAACTTAATGGAGGGACTGAAGGTTATATTGGCCGAACACAAAAAGCTTACCCAAGAACCGGTAACTGACAAGGAGCTTAATAGAGTTAAGGACCAGATAAGGGGTTCATTTGTTATCGGTCTGGAACAGTCAGATGATCAAGCTTCTTTTTACGGAGAACAGGAACTTCTTGAGCATAAAATTGAGACACCAGAGCAGCGGTTGGCCAAGATAACAGCGGTTACTGTCGCTGACATATTGGAAGTAGCCAAGGATATTTTTAAACCGGAGAAGTTAAATCTTGCCATAATCGGTCCTCTCGAGGGGGATAACTTAGACATAAAAGAAATTATCAGTTCGTGGTAGAATTTTAGCATGCCTCCAAATCAAAGTATGGAAATCAGTATTTCTGGAGCTTTCAAGGTGATATTTCTCATCCTGTCTTTGTTGTTCCTCTATCTTGTAAGGAATGTCATAATAATTTTATTTTTTGCTGTTATCATAGCATCTGCGGTTGGGCCGTTTGCTAATTGGCTTGAAAGTAAGAGGTTCCCGCGTCTTCTCGGGGTACTTCTTTTGTATTTGGCATTTTTTGCTCTTGGAGTCTTTGTACTATCACTAGTAGTCCCATTTTTGGCCTCTGAGCTTGGTGATTTGACCCAGGCTTTACCTCAATTTGTCTCAAACATTTCGGGCGCGCTTGAGAAGGCTCAACAAACATCGACCGGAGGTTACTTTGATTTTCTTAGTGAAATACAGAATATGCTAGATAGTTTTAGCCAGTTTCTCTTCGCATATTCACAATCCGCTTTCAGCTTAATTATAAATATTTTTGGAGGAGCACTTTCTTTTATGGCGATAATTATCATATCCTTTTATCTTTCGGTAATGAGGAAAGGTATTGCTGGTTTTATTAGTTCTATTTTGCCGGAGAAGTATGAGGGTTATGTTATAGGATTGTGGAAAAGAGCTGAGTTAAAGGTTGGTCGCTGGCTTCAGGGGCAATTACTTCTTGCGTTGTCTGTTGGTCTAATGGTTTTTGTTGGTCTTTCACTTCTGGGTGTCAAATACGCCTTACTTCTGGGGGTTCTAGCCATGATTTTGGAAATTGTGCCGATAGTTGGTCCAGTTGTTTCGGCTATTCCAGGAGTTATTTTGGCATTTGCTCAGTCTCCAACCCTTGGAATATGGGTATTGGTTTTCTATGTTGCGGTGCAGCAACTTGAAAATCATATCTTCACCCCGCTCATAATAGGTAAAACCGTTGGTCTTAATCCGGTAACTGTAATATTGGCACTTTTGATTGGTGGTCAGATTGCTGGGATACTAGGTCTTTTGCTATCCGTGCCGGTGGCGGTAATTGTTGTTGAAGTATTGGAGGACTGGGCCGCCCAAAAAGAAAGTCGTCGAGTTGCATCAGCTGCTTAAATTATGATATGCTTAACTTATGATAGAACAACCCTTGTCTTTAGAAAATCAAACATTAAGAGATCAACTCATCTCTTCTTTGCGTTATGCACGAGAGAGGGGCATTGTTAGTCCTGCTGCGACAAGACTTTTTAATGAGTGGACTGATGTAGCCGAGTCAGAAATTCCTTCCAGACAACCCGAACGTAATAAGAGGGCCATTCTTCTTAATATTGAACGTGCCAGGGTATACCGTGATGC